>CAZBYY010000264.1:0-5180 GCA_964495855.1 uncultured Acidobacterium sp.
GCGAACGCATCGGCGAACTGATCCGGGTGCTCGTAGAAGCGCCGCGAGATCTTTTCGTAGGCCGGGTCGAATCGCAGCGACAGGTCCGTCGTCAGCATGCCGGGCGCGATGCGCTTCGATGGATCGTGCGCGTTCGGGACGGTGCCGTCGCCGGCGTGATTCTTCGGCTGCCACTGGTGCGCGCCCGCGGGGCTCTTGGTGAGCTCCCATTCGTACTCGAACAGGTGCTTGAAGAAATCGTTGCTCCACTTCGTCGGCGTCGTGGTCCACGTCACTTCGAGGCCGCTCGTGATGGCATCGCCGGCAAGGCCCGAACCGAACGTGCTCGTCCAGCCCATGCCCATCGCGGCGATGCCGGCACTCTCGGGATCGGGGCCGACATGGCTCGCCACACCCGCGCCGTGCGTCTTGCCGAATGTGTGACCGCCCGCAATCAGCGCCACCGTCTCTTCGTCGTTCATGCCCATGCGGCCGAACGTTTCGCGGATGTCCTTGGCCGCGGCGACCGGATCGGGCTTGCCGTCCGGCCCCTCAGGGTTCACGTAGATGAGACCCATTTGCACGGCGGCAAGGGGATTGGCGAGCTCGCGGTTGCCTGAATAGCGCTTGTCGCCGCCAAGCCACGCGGCCTCTTCGCCCCAGTACACATCCTGATCCGGCTCCCACACATCCGCGCGGCCGCCGCCGAAGCCGAACGTCTTGAAGCCCATCGATTCGAGGGCGACGTTGCCGGCCAGGATCATGAGGTCGGCCCACGAGAGCTTCTTGCTGTACTTCTGCTTGACCGGCCACAGCAGGCGACGTGCCTTGTCGAGATTGCCGTTGTCCGGCCAGCTGTTGAGCGGCGCATAGCGCTGCTGGCCGCGGCCACCGCCGCCGCGCCCGTCGCCGATGCGGTACGTGCCGGCCGAGTGCCACGCCATGCGGATGAACAGCGGACCGTAATGGCCGAAGTCAGCCGGCCACCACGGCTTCGAGTCGGTCATCACCTTGGTGATGTCGCTCTTCACCGCCTTGAGGTCGAGGCTGTTGAATTCCTTCGCGTAGTCGAAGTCCTCGCCCATCGGATCGGACTTGGCGGAATGCTGATGGAGGATGTCGAGGCGCAGCTGGTTCGGCCACCAGTCGCGATTGGAACGGCCGCCGCCGGCGGCATGATTGAACGGGCACTTGGCTTCGGTTGACATGACGGAAGTTCTCCTGAATCCCTGCAGTATAGAAACCGGCACTTGAGCTATCAAAGATATCGTTTCTGTTTGAGTGATAGTCTTGGACTATGGTTGTATGGAACACGCTACCGTTCTCGCTGCGGCAGCTGCAGTACCTTGTCGCCGTCGCGGACCTTGGCGGATTCCGGAAGGCGGCCGATGCCTGCAGCGTCGCGCAGCCGTCGCTCAGCGCGCAGGTCGCCCAGGTCGAGCAGGCCATCGGCGTGCAGATCTTCGAGCGTCATGCGCGAGGTGTGCGGGTCACCGCCGCGGGCGCGATGGTGATCGACCGCGCGCGTGCCGCGGTGCTGGCCGCGCGCGATGTGGTCGACACGGCGCATCGTCATCGCGATCCGCTGCGCGGCTCGGTCAGGATCGGCGTCATTCCAACCGTTTGCCCCTACCTGCTGCCAGAGGTCGCGACGCCGTTGTCGAAGGCGCTGCCAGGCCTCCGGGTGTTGTGGAGTGAAGACAAGACGACGGCCCTCCTCGCGGCGCTTGGCGACGCGCGCATCGATGCCGCCATCGTCGCCGAGGACGACCGGATCGCCCACCTGGCTACGGCTGTCTTGGGAGACGACCCGTTTGTGCTGGCCTCGGCGCCGGGGCACGTGCTCGCAAGGCGCACCGGCCCGGCATCGCCCGACGTTCTCGACGGAGCGACCGTGTTTCTGCTCGACGATGGTCATTGCTTTCGGGACCAGGCGCTCGCGGTGTGTGGCGCCAATGGCGCGCATGCGGCCGACTTGAAGGCGACCGGGCTCTCGACGTTGGTGCAGATGGTGGCGGCCGGCAATGGCGTCACGCTGCTGCCGCGCATGGCCCTCCCTGTAGAAAACCGACGCAGCCAGCTCGCCGTCCGCACGTTCAAATCCCCTGCGCCGAAGCGCCGCGTGGTGCTCGCGTGGCGCAAGGGCAGCGCGCTGGCGACGCCGATCGAAGCCGTCGCCAGGGTCATTCACAAGGCCTGGCCCGCCGTCGAAGGCCGCTAGCCGGCTTTCTGTTCCTGCGACAGGTAGTCGAGCCGGATTTGGCAGCGCTCGCCCTTGGTCATGTCACACAGGCAGCTGACCTGGTTGCGAACTGCACCGCACTCGTCGCAGACCTCCTGCTTTTCGCAACGGACGTAGTCCCGTTCGACGGTGCGTGCCCACATGTCAGGCTCCTGCACGGTGACGATTTCGGCGTGAGTGACTTCCGGCCGCCAATGGTGATGCTGCCACTTGAAGTTCAACACTTCCTTGGTGCACGGCATGGGGCACCTCCAGTTAAAACGGACCCGGTGCAAGATGAGATCCATCCCGTCGATCGACAGTTGCGCCGGATTCCAGACCGGCACCGACGTTCGAACCGGAAAATCTCCCGTTACCGGGTGTTTTTGCCGTCCGGTTACAATGAAACCACGCCGTGCCTGTCGTCTTTGGAGCCGCACCACTGCTGATCGTGGTCGTCGGCCTGGTCTTGCTGCGTCGATGGCCTGGGCTGGTGCCGGCCGACGTCATCCTCGTCGCTTGGTGCGCGGCTGCGCTGTTCGCCAAGCAGGCGGCCTTCATGTCGGACGCCGGCATGGTGTGGCGGGTATCCTCCACTGCCGGCGTGCTTGCCGGTGCCATCCTGGTTCCTGCCGCAGTTCTCCTGGTTTCTGGGCGGCGCCCTCGCCTGTTTGTGGCATTCGTGTCGGTTGCCGGATTGTCGATACTGCTCGGGATCGATCGCCTTTACTTCGCGTGGTTCTCGGACATGTTCCCGGCGGTGGCCGCGCTGGAGATCGGTCATACCGTGCGGATTGCGGGTGGTGTGCAAGACATCATGTCGCAACGCGACTACCTGCGTCTGATCGATCTCCCGCTGGCGGCGGTGTTCGTCGCGATGGCATGGCGGGGGGGCACGGCGCTGCCCTCGCGAGCGCGATGGGCGACCGCGGCCGGCCTGTTGTCGATCGGGATTGGCTTCGCCTGGGTTGCGAGTGCGCCGATCCGTGCCGACCGCACGATCGTGACGCAGCGGTTCTCCAACGTGTCGCTGGTCGACCGCATCGGCCCCCTGCCGTACCACGCCCTCGACGGCTGGCTGTTGGTGAAGAACACCGTGGCACGCGAGCTCGTGAGCGACGAGTTGTTCGAAGAAGTGCTCGCCTGGCTCAAGGAGCGTGCACCGCTGCGGGCCGGGACCGGCCCCTGGTTTGGCGCCGCTGTCGGCAAGAACCTGATCGTCATCCAGGTGGAATCCCTCCAGGAACCCGTCGTGCACCTGTCGATCGACGGGCAGGAAGTGATGCCGAACCTGCGCAAGCTCGCCGATGAGCATCTCTATTTCTCGCAGGTGATCGACCAGACCGACGAGGGCCGCACCTCGGATGCCGAATGGATGATGCTGACCTCGCAGTTGCCGGCCGCCGAAGGTGCTGCGGCCTTTGCGAGTTCGGCCAATCACATCGTGGCCCTGCCGACGGTCCTGGCGGGGCATGGCTACCAATCGGTGTCGGCGGTGCCATTCCAGCCGGGCTTCTGGAATCGGCACGTGATGCATCCGAACTACGGCTTCTTCCGCTCGTATTTCGCGGGAGACTTCGCGCCAGGCGAGCAGATCGGATGGGGCCTCAACGATCGCGACTTCCTGATGCAGATGACGCCGCGGCTGACCGCGATGCGGCAGCCATTTGCCGCCTGGCTCATTACGTTGTCACTGCACTTCCCGTTCGAATCCTTTCCCGACCAGCACCGCGCGCTCAACCTTGGCCGATGGGAGCGCACGCGATTCGGCAATTACCTGCACGGGCTGAACTACTTTGACCGCGCGCTCGGCGAATTCATCGATTCACTCGACCGTGCGGGCCTGCTCGAAAACTCGGTGCTGGCCGTGATCGGCGATCACAGCGCAGGCCTGCCGTGGGATTCGGAAGTGGCGCACACCCTTGGTTTTTCCAACGACCTGGCCCATTGGACCATGGCGGAACGGGTCCCGTTGATGATCCGCGTGCCCGGCGATCGCCCGACGAAGGTCACCAAGACGATCGGCCAGGTGTCGTTTGCGCCCACGGTCCTCGGGCTCCTGGGCGTCGACCCCGCGCCGCTGCCCTACGTGGGCCGCAACGCCTTGAGCGACATCGGTGATGAACCGGTCATCAGGCGCAACGGCGGCTGGGTGGACCCGCGGCACTTGTTCGTGCTGCGCGGGCCGACCAACGGCAGTCACTGCTACGATCGAGAAACGCTGAAGGACGTCGACCTGTCGGCGTGCGACGACGGCGCGCCCGTCGCCATCCGGAAGGCGCTGATGCAACGGCACGTGCAGGAATTCGACCTGCAACAGCGGCTCTACTCGCGGCTGCTCGTCGACCCGCCGATCAACAAGCGTTAGCGTTTGTAGACGATGCCGTTGCGCATCACGAAGCGCACGCGCTGAATCGCGGCGATGTCCTGCAGCGGGTCACCGTCGACGGCGACGAGGTCCGCGTTCAGCCCCGCCGCAATCGATCCCACTTCCTTGTCGAGGTTCATCGAGGCCGCGGCCAGTGACGTCATGCCCATGATCGCGTCCATCGGCTTCTGCCCGAACTTTACGCGCTCGACCGGCTCGCGCGCGTTCTGGCCATGCGCCCCGGCCACGGCGTCGGTGCCCATCACCATTTTCAAGCCCGGGGTCTTCAGCGCCATGGCGAACATCGGTCCGCGCAGCTTCAACGCCGATTCCATCGACGCGAATCCTTCTTCGGTGTAGTTGCCAATCCCGAGATACTTCGCCTTGTTCTCGAGGTAGTTCTGGGTCACGAGGCCGATGTTCGGATCGAAGTAGATGTTGCCCTGGGCAAGCGCGGTGAGCGCTTCCTGGTTCGCAAGCCCACCGTGTTCAACCTGCGTGCACCTGGCCCGAGCCGAGCGGAGCATCGACTCGGGACTGTGCGCGTGCACGAGCGTCCGCAATCCAAGCGCGCGCGCCTCGCCGCATGCAGCATCCATCTGTTCCTGCGAC
>CAZBYY010000265.1:0-5143 GCA_964495855.1 uncultured Acidobacterium sp.
CCTTGTCGCGCAAGGTCACCGACGAGCAGGTCGCGATGTACCTCGAAGAGCACGAGCCCACGCTCGACTCGGCGATCCTGAGCGCGATGGAAGCCGCTGAGCACCCCGGTGACTGGTCGCCGGACCTGATCAACAAGCTGATCGAACACGCCATCGAGCGCGTCCACGAGATCCAGGAAGGGCAGCGCATCGAGCGCGAGCCGATCAAGCGCTACGTGTGGGTCGCGGCCGGTGTGGCCATCGCGGCGTTCGCGCTGTTCACGTTTGGTCCGGCCTACTTCCGGCATTCGCTCACCGCGATCTTCGATATTTCCCGCGATGTCCAGGCGGCCGCGCCGTATCGGATCGAGGTGAAGCCGGGCGATGCGACCGTCGCCAAAGGCGCCGATCAGACGATCAATGCGAAGCTCTCCGGGTTCGATGCCGCAGAAGCCGCGATTCTCGTGAAGAAGGGATCCGCCGGCAGCTACGAGCGCGTGCCGATGGTGAAAGGGGAGAACGGATCGTACGAGGGCATCCTGTTCGATCTCGCTGAGCCACTCGAGTACGTGATCGAAGCCGCGGGCGTGCGCTCCTCCTCGCACAAGCTCAACGTCGTCGAGTTGCCCTACGCGAAGCAGATCGACCTGCAGTACACGTATCCGGCGTACACCGGGCTCGAACCGCGCAAGATCGAGGACGGCGGCGACATCGCAGTGTTGAAAGGCACCGACGTGAAGCTCACGGTGACGCCGACGATGGCGACCAAGGGCGGCCACGTGGTGCTCGGTGAGAAGGAAACGGTACCGCTGTCGCTCAATGCCGACGGCACGCTGTCGGCGAACTTCACCGCGCAGCACGACGGGTTCTATCGCATCGAGCTGGATTCCCCGAAGGGCGAACGGCTCACGGCATCGCCGCAGTACACGGTGGACCTGCTCAACGACCAGGCGCCGACGGTCAAGTTGTCGAAGCCCGGCCGCGACACCGATGCGACGCCGGTCGAAGAGTTCTTCGTCGAGGCCAAGGCTGACGACGATTACGCGGTGAAGAACCTGCAGCTGGTGTATTCGGTGAACGGCGGTCCCGAGAAGACGATCCCGCTGTTCAACGGCAGCAAGCCGACGGCGGAGGTGACGGCCGGCCACACGTTCTACATGGAAGAACTCGGCGTCAAGGCCGGTGATTCCGTTTCCTATTACGCGAAGGCCGCCGACAACGACGCGGTGAACGGATCAAAGACGACGAGCAGCGATATCTACTTCCTGCGCATCCGTCCGTTCGACAAGAACTTCAAGCCCGCAACCTCGATGTCCGGTGGCGGCGGTGGCGGCGGTGGCGGCGCAGGCCAGGAAGTCGGCGCGCTGTCGCAGCAGCAGCGCCAGATCATCGCCGGGACGTTCAACATTCAGCGTGACCGCAAGACGATGAACGCGGCGAAGTTCCGCGAGGGCATGGTGGTGTTGACGCTGGCGCAAAGCAAGCTGCGCGACCAGGTCAATGGTCTTGTCGAGCGCATGAACAGCCGTCTCGCGGTGTCGGATCCGTCGTTCAAGAAGATCGCCGAGCTGCTGCCGAAAGCCGCCGAGCAAATGACGGCGGCCGAGAAGAAGCTTCAGGCGCAGAGCCCCGATGGCGCGATGACGCCGGAGAACCAGGCGCTCCAATTCCTCCAGCAGGCGGAAGAAGAGTTCGAGCTGCAGGTGCAGACGGGCCGCCAGGCCGGCGGCGGCGGTGGTGGCGGCGGCGCGGGCTCGATCGCGCAGGACCTGGCCGACTTGTTCAAGATGGAACTGGACAAGATGGCCAATCAGTACGAGACCAATTCGCAGGCGTCGACGCAGCAGCAGGACCAGAAGATCGACGAGCTTGCGGAGAAGTTGAAGGAACTGGCGCGCCGGCAGGAGCAGGAGATCGAACGTCAGCGGCGGCTGGCGCAGGGCCAGTCGGCCGGCAACAACAGCGGCGACGTGCAGCGCGCGCTCGCGGAGCAGGCGGAAGAGGCCGCGCGTCAGCTCGAAAAACTGTCGCGCGATCAGAACCGCCAGGATCTCGCCGATACCGCGCGGCAGTTGCGCAATGCCGCCGACGCGATGCGCCGCGCCGCGGCGAAGGGTGATCCATCCGCGGCGGGACAAGCGGCCGCGGCCGCGGATCGGCTGCGTGACGCGCAGCGCCAGCTCACGCGCAACCAAACGGCGCGCGGCGAGCGCGACGTGAAGGATGCGCAACGGCAGGCGTCAGAGATCGCGCAGGAGCAGGCCGACATCGCCAGGGCCGCAGGGCAATTGCCGCAAGCCGGCCCCGAGCGCCTCCAGAAGACGCAGACGCTCGCGCAGCGAAAGGACGCGCTCGAAAACAAGGTTGCCGACCTCGAAAAGCAGCTCGATCGCATGGTCGGCGAGCAGACGCGCGATGCGCGCGACGCCGCGCGCAAGCTCGGTGAAGCGGCGGCAGGGATCCGCGACAACAAGATCAAGGAAAAGATTCGCTACTCGAAGAGCCTGCTTGGCTCGGGCGCGCCCGAGCAGTACGCGCGGAACTTCGAGCAGGAGATCGGCTCCAACATCGATGCGCTGCGAAAGAAGATCGACGATGCCGCCGGATCGGTCGGGCAGCAGGGCAAGGACCGCAGCGGCGATGCGGTCGACAAGGCCCGCGAACTCGCGCGCGGTGTCGATTCGCTGGGTCGCCGAATGCAGGAACGTGGCGCGCAGAATGCGCAAGAGCGGGGGCAGCAGGGTGCCAAGGGTGCCAACAGTGCCTCGGGTGCCAACGGTCAACAGCAAGCCTCCGGTCAGCAGGCCGGTCAGCAGGGCAAGCAAGGCCAGCAAGGTCAACAAGGCCAGCAGGGCCAGCAGGGACAACAAGGCCAATCGGGTCAGCAGGCCAGCGGGCAGTCAGGCCAGCAGGGGCAAGGCGGACAGCAAGGCCAAGGCGGTCAGCAGGGGCAGGGCGGGCAGATGGGCCGCGGCGGCAACGGTGATACGACCGGTGGATACGCCGGCGGTTGGGGTGGCGGTGATCGCCGCGAGGGCTACTACGGGTATTTCTTCGGGCCCGACGACATCCGTCAGTTCCGTGGCGAGGCGCGCCGCTATCTCGAGCAAGCGCAGCAACTGCGCAGCATGCTGCGCCAGCAGGACATGGACCCGAAGGAATTCGACGAGATCATGAAGCGCCTGCGTGAACTCGACTCGGAGCGCATCTACCAGGATCCTCGCGAACTCGAGCGGCTGCAGACGGCCGCCGCCGAGGCGTTGAAGCGATTCGAGTACGCCTTGCGGCGCAAGGTTGGTGACGAGACCGATCGCGCGCTCGTCAACGGATCTGAAGAGGTACCCGCCGAATTCAAGGCGATGGTCGAGGAGTATTACCGCTCGCTGTCGAAGGGCAAGCAGAAGCAGTAGGTGGCACTTCGGTGCCACCTTTTCATCACGCGCCCCACACAAGCCCTGCCGTAGTCCGGGCGCGCGAATTGCAAGACCTCGTCAGCCATGACGATGAGGTCTGCCGTAATGAGCGTCTTCGATCGCGTTCGCGATCGTTTCCTGTTGGGTGTGGCCCGGGAAGACCAGGTTCGCGAGATGTACGACCGTCTCTACGACCAGGTCGCGAGCATGATGCAGATCCATGCCGCGATCAGCGGCGGGCCCGTGTTGAAGCCGCTGCGCTATTGGGCGCTCTCGCCTGATGCCATGGCGATCATCCTGGCGGACCTGCAGGAGCGGCACGAACCTCACATTGTCGAGTTCGGGTGCGGACAGTCGACGATCGTGTTCGCGTCGTGGGTGCGGAGCCATGGCGGGCGCATCACCAGTTACGAGCACGACAGCACCTATGCTGCGGCGGTGCGCAAGCAACTCGATGCCTGCGGGCTGTCGTCCCACGTTGACCTGCGTGTCGTGCCGCTCGTCGATTACGTCGGCCTGGACGGCCTGCCGGCCAGCAAGTCGTACGCGCTGCCGCTCGAGCATGAGGCGATCGACGTGGCGTTGGTCGACGGTCCCCCGTATTGGGCGGGGGAGTCAGGCCGGTATCATCCGCTCAAGTGGGCCACCGATCGGCTGAATCCCGGCGGCGCCGCCTACCTCGATGACGCGTCGCGTCTGCCCGAGCAGCGGATCGTCGCCGCGCTGTGCCGGCACCTCCGCGGGGTTGACGCTGCCGAGTTGCGCGCGGAAAAAGGACTCGTGAAGCTGACGCGCGAACGGATCGCGGCCTAATGGACGCGGCTGCGATCCCCGCCCGGCGGGTGCAGGGCCTTCATTTCGAGGAGTTCGACGATCGATCGGCATCGCGCCAGCGGGCCCGGTTGCTCGAGGAGCGCCAGCTTTTCGATGGGATCGAACTCGAGGTATTGCGCCAGTGCGTTCACCAGATCCTCGTCGGCCATCGCCTCCGGCAACCGGCTCTCGAGCCCGTGTGAAAACAGCGGCGTCAGCAGCTCCTGCAGCCGGGTGCGGAGCTGGCGGAGGTGATCGCGATCGCCCTCCCGCACCGGGTCTTCGAGCGGGCTGATCACCGCCGATCGATACAGCCGCCCTGGCGCCGGCGCGTCCTCGCCGTGGATCGAGAATTTCTCGAGGCCTCGCAGCACCAGGTTGAACCGCCCGTCCTCCAGTCGTTCGCAGTGCGTGATCAATCCCGAGCAGCCCGTCGGGTAGATCGGCGGCGCGCCTTCATACTCCGCCTCGTGCCCCGGCCGCAGCAGCACCATCCCAATGATGCGGTCACCCTTCAACGACTCCTCGACCATCTGCCGGTAGCGCGGCTCGAAGATATGCAGCGGCAGGAACACGTTGGGGAAGAGGACGACGTTTGGCAGCGGAAAGATCGGCAGGGAGAACATTGACGGATTGGGTGATTCCTTGATTCCTTGATTAATTCGGCGATCGACAATTGGCAATTGCTCAATCAATCAAGGAATCGCCAATCGCCCAATCGTCAATGAATTGTCTTCGTCTTCTTGTCCATGTAATCCATCAGCACGTACTGCCCGAGCGTGTACGGCGTCGTGAAGTAGGCCTTGCCACGGCACATGGCCGCGACGCGGCGGACGAAGGCGACGAGGTCGTAGTCGCGCGCGAGCATGAACGTGTTGATCATGATCCCGGCCTTTGCGCACGCGGAGACTTCGGCGAGCGTCTCGCCGATCACGATC
>CAZBYY010000266.1:0-5112 GCA_964495855.1 uncultured Acidobacterium sp.
GACGCATCGCGACCGAAACGGCGAAGCCGCTCGGCTGGTACGAAGTGGCTACGTTCCGCGAAGCCGGTCGCTGCGAAGGCAAGAAGACAATGGGCTACGAGCTGGCCGAGCAGCTCAACTGGTCACTGCCCGACTGGATCATCTATCCGACCGGCGGCGGCACCGGCATGGTCGGCATGTGGAAGGCCTTTGCGGAACTGGAGGCCATCGGCTGGCTCGCCTCCGGTCAGCGACCGAAGATGGTGACGGTGCAGCCTGACGGCTGCCCGCCGATCGTCAGCGCGTTCGATCGCAGCGCTGACGTTGCCGGCACGTGGGAGAACGCACACACGGTTGCCGACGGGCTTCGAGTGCCTCGCGCGATCGCCGATTTCCTGATCCTTCGCACGATCCGTGAAAGCGGCGGCACCGCCGTCACCGTCACCGACGCTCAAATGGTCGAAGACATGAAGACGATGGGACGCCTCGAAGGTATCTCCGCTGCGCCTGAAGGTGCCGCAGCGCTCAGCGCGGTCCGAAAGCTCGTTGCCGACGGCAAGATCAAGCGGCACGAGACCGTCGTCGTGTTCAACACCGGGGGCGTGTTGAAGTATCTCGATTTGATGCGCTGATCCTCCATGCGCACGGCGGCGCTCGCTTCGGCGCGTTTGATGTTCGTCCTGGCGCTCAGCGCCAGCGTACCGTTATCGGGCCGCGGCCCCGAGGTCGATCACCTGGCCGCCGGCAAAGCCGCCCTTGACGTTGGAGACCCTCGCCGCGCCATTGCGGAGTTCGAGCAGGTTGACACTCGCAACGGACGCGAATGGCTCTCCGCGGCGCTGATGATGGAGGCGCGCTCCCCTTCGGACGCTTTCGTCGAACGCGCCTTCGCCGTCGCGACGCGATCGCGCTCACAGGCCGGGGTCCTACACAAGGACATCGCTGCCACGCTACGGCCAGGCGATCTTGTCGTCGCCACGATCGTCGGTGAACGCCACGCGTTCGCCTGGGCATTTGACCGGGATCGCTTGGTTGGTTTCCCCCTGCCGGCGCCGGCCGATGTGCGCGCAGCCGCCGAGCGCGCACTCACCTACGCGCAACGAGATGACACCGACGGCCTCGCTCGCATCAGCGATGATTTCCTGCCGTCGCTCCTCGGGCCCGCCTACGAGCGCGTGCCCTCGCTCAAACGCTTGATCGTCATCGTCGATGGCCCGCTGCAGTCACTGCCATTGGGCCGGTTGCCGATCGCGCCATCGCAGCGACCGCTAGAGCAGACCGTTGAGACGATCACCATCGGCTACGAGGGATTGTCAGCGGCGATACAACGACCGCCGACGGGGCCGGTGCGTGCCTCATCCGCAAAGTGGGCACTCGGCGGCGCGCTGGTGATCCTGCTGGTTATCGCCGGCGCAGCGTGGATCACGCGCCGCGCGCGACGATCAGTCGCCTAGCGACACGCCGATCGCGCGGGCCGTCTTCAGAAGGTCGGAATCGAGCGGAACCGTCTTGCAGCGACCGACCACATCGGCAAGAGGAATCGGAACGATGTCGGGCGGATTGTTCGCAACCATCCGCCCGAACACGCCGCGACGAATCAGTTCGACGGCCGCACCGCCAAAGCGAGTTGCCAGCACGCGATCGAATGCCGTCGGCCCGCCGCCGCGCTGTAAGTGGCCCAGCACGACGCAGCGCGCTTCGCGTCCCGTCATCTCCTCGAGCTGCGCGGCGACGACGACACCGACGCCACCCAAGCGCTCGACGTAACCGGCGCGCGCGACCTCTCTGATCGTGACGCTTCCGCCCACGGGCTTGGCGCCTTCGGCCACCACGACAATGCTGAACTTCGCGCCGAGCGTTTCGCGCCGCTTGATCGCCGCCGCGACCTTCTCGAGATCGTGCGGAATCTCCGGCATGAGGATCACGTCGGCACCGCCGGCGATGCCTGCCTGCAGCGCAATCCACCCCGCGTAGCGCCCCATCACCTCGACGACCATGATCCGCTTGTGCGCCTCCGCCGTGCTGTGAAGCCGGTCGATCGCATCTGCCGCAAACGAGACCGCGGTGTCGAAACCAAAGCAGCTCGTCGTGCCGACGATGTCGTTGTCGATCGTCTTCGGCACCCCGACGACGGGAATCCCTTTCAAGTAGAACTGGTGCGCGATGCTGAGCGAGCCGTCGCCGCCGATCACGACGAGCGCCTGGAGGCCCATCTTGTGAAAGGTTTCGACGACCCGCTCGGAGTAGTCGACCTTCCCTTCGGCCGTGTCGACGGGATACTCGAAGGGATTACCGTGATTCGTGGTCCCCAGGATCGTGCCGCCCAGGCGCAGGATTCCAGTGACATCGGCAGGTGTCAGGACGCGTGAACGCGACGGATCGAGCAACCCGTCGAAGCTGTCTTCGAGGCCGACGACCTCAATGCCCGCGTTACACGCCGACTTCACCACGGCGCGGATCACGGCATTCAGGCCAGGGGCGTCACCGCCGCCGGTGAGCACGCCAATTCGTTTAATAGTGGGCACGATTTATCGACTATATTTGAAAGGCTGGCTGTTCAATTTCAGCCGTAAGTTTGATACAGTGAATAGGTTATTGGCCTGTCGGGCGGCTAGCTCAGCTGGGAGAGCGCAGCGTTCGCAACGCTGAGGTCGGGAGTTCGATCCTCCTGCCGTCCACCACCTTAACGTCACTCCCCCAATTCTAAGCAACTAATTCGGCGCATGGGCAGTCGAACTAGTATGGGATCCATGAAGCCGCTCGTCGTGTCCTTGTCCGCGGTCCTGCTGATCTCTACGGTAACCGCCCAGGGTAACGATCCGGTTGCGTTGGCGGCCAGAGTGCAACAACGCTACGCCGGGGTGAAGGACATCGAGGCCGATTTCGTGCAGACCTATGAGGGCGGCGTATTGCGCACCAAGACCAGCGAACGCGGATCGGTCACGATCAAGCGCCCGGGCCGCATGCGTTTCGTGTACGCGAAGCCTGAAAGGAAGGAATTCGTCTCCGACGGCAACCGCCTCTACGCCTACATGGTGGCCGACAAGCAGGTGATCGTCAGCCCCGCCCCTGGGCCTGACGAGGGCGACATTCCGGCATCGTTCCTCGCCGCCCAGTCCGACCTGGCTCGCGACTACACCCCGAGCTTTACGCCGTTGCCCGGCGCTGCACCCGGTCTTCTCACCCTCAAGCTGATCCCCCGGAAGCGGAGCGCTGACTACGAGTCGATCGGCATCGGCGTCGACCCCAAAACCCTGCAGATTCAGTTTCTTACGGCGGTCGACACGCAGGGCGGCCGATCGTCCTTTTCGTTCACTAACGTGAAGGAAAATCAGGGTTTGTCCGATAAGCAGTTTGAATTCCGCATCCCTCGCGGCGTGGATGTGGTCACAAATGGTGCCCGTGGAAAGTAAGACCCTGCTGAACTCACTTCGGCTCCTGATTCTCGTGACGGTCACGGCCACGCTCGTGGCGTGCGCCGCCAGCACGTCGGGATCGATCCGCCTGGCCCGCGAAGCCGAGGCCTCGCAAAACTACGACATTGCCGTCGCCGAATACACCAAGCTGCTCCGCGATCATCCAAACAGCCGCGATGCCAGGCAGGGACTCGAGCGCGCGAAGCTGCGCGCGTCGCAGGATCACTTCACCAAGGCGCGGCGCCTCGCCACGACAGGCAAGCTTGAAGAGGCACTCGTTGAATACCAGCTCGCCGCCGAGTTGAACCCGGCAAACGCGGACATCGAACACGCCCTGCAGGACACCCGCACGCAGCTGCGCGCAAAGGTGGCGGTGGCTGATGATGGCAAGACGCGCCTGGAATCGCTGATCAAACAGAGTCTCGATGCGCCGCTGCCCGGCCTCGACCTGCCGAAGGATGCGAAGCTTCCCGATGCCGTAGTCTTCCGCGATGCAAGCGCGCGGGACGTGTTTTCGTCACTGGGCAAGTTCACGAACCTCAGCGTCCTTTTCGATCCGACCTTTCGCGATCAGCCGATTTCGATCGACCTGCGCGGCCAGACGCTTGAACAGGCGCTCAACGCGCTGGCCGGCACCACGCGCAACTTCTGGCGCGTGACGGCGCCCCGCACCGTCACGATCATTCCTGATACGCAGGCCAAGCGGCGCGAGTACGAGGACGAGATCGTTCGCACGTTCTATCTGAGCAACGCCGATCTCAAGGAAACGCTCGATATCCTTCGGATCGTCGTCGATGCGCGGCGGATCGCGTCGATGACGGCGACCAATGCGATCACGATCAAGGACACGCCCGAGCGCATCACCGCGGCCGGCAAGATCATCGCCGCGCTCGACAAGGCGCGCCCGGAGGTGATCATCGACGTCGAACTGCTCGAGGTGAATCGCACGCACCTCAAGGAGTACGGCCTTCAGGTCGCATCGTCCGGGCAACCCGGCATCAGCGGCACGGCTGACGTGAACAAGGCTGCGACGACGTTGCGCAGCCTGTCGAACCTGACGAGTGCCGATGTCCTGCTCACGTCCCTGCCGTCGTTGTACTACCGCCTGTTGAAGAACGACTCGGCCACCCGCATCCTCGCCAACCCACAGTTGCGCACCGCCGAGGGGATACCAGCGCAAGCGCGCTTCGGTGAACGCGTACCGGTGCCGGTGACCACTTTCGCGCCAATTGCCGCCGGCGGCGTCCAGACGCAGCCGATCACGTCGTTCAATTACGAACCGATCGGCGTCAACATCGACATCACGCCGCGCATGCATCACGACGATGAGGTGTCGCTGGCGCTGAAGATCGACTTGAGCAGCATTTCCGGCAAGGGGTTTGGAGACCTGCCGACGTTCGGCAGCCGGCAGATCAACACCGTGATTCGCTTGAAGGACGGCGAGACGAACATGCTCGCGGGCTTGATCCGTGACGAAGAGCGCACCTCCCTCGCCACGCTGCCCGGCTTGGGCGACATCCCCGTCCTGGGCCGGCTGTTCGCTTACAACCGGAAAGAAACACAGGAAACGGACATCATCCTGACGCTGACGCCGCGCATTATCCGCGTGCTCAACCTTACGGCGGAAGACCTGCAGCCGTTCCGCGTGGGACGCGACAGCTCGAATACGTCAGGCCTCGAGATTGCGCCGCCGCTGCCGATTCCCCTTCCGCAGCCG
>CAZBYY010000267.1:0-5111 GCA_964495855.1 uncultured Acidobacterium sp.
GATGTCTTTTTCGCCGTGCCCCTGCGTGAAGTAGACCTTGCGGGCCTGGCCGGTGACGGCCTTGATCAGCGCGTTGGTGAGGTCCTGCTCGCTCGATGACGTCGCGCGCTCAGTGCGGCCGTGATACTCGACGAGGATCGTGGGCAGCGAATCCACTTTGGCATTCGTGGCCTTCGTGGGCTCGCGATCCGGATCGACGAACTCCGTGGTGAGCTTGCTGCTCTGGTACTTGTACTCCTCGAGCCGCGTCTTGTGGACGTCCTGCCGGTCGTTGCGTTCGAACACGGTGATCTTGACCGGCTCCTTCAGGTCTTTGAGCAGCTTGACCGTCTGATCGGAGAGGCTGTAGACCTGGTTCGCGGTGAAGTCCCAGCGCTTGTTCTGGCGCGTGCCGAGGTAGTTGATCGCGATCAGGATGCCGAGGAACACGATCACGCTGACGATCGAGACCGTGCCGTACTTCGCGCTGCGGCCCTTGTAGAACTCGGCCACGTCGCGCCACTGGCCCGCCATGTAGATGAGCACCGACACGAGGCCGGCCCACGCGCCGTAGGTGGCGTACTGGTTCCACTCCGGGTGGAACATGCGGATTGCGACCGCGCCGAAGACGAGCGCGGTGCCGATCCAGCCGATGATGCCGAAAATCTTCTGCATGATTAGCCTCGCCACCTTTCGGTATCCACCGACTTCGCGGTGAGGAACAGGCCGAAGGCCATGAAGCTCAGGTAGTAAACGAGGTGCTTGGTGTCGATGACGCCTTTCGCGAAGTCATCGAAGTGATCCGTGAGCGACAGATACTGCAGCACCGTCTGCGTCGTCGGACCGACGAACGTGCTGATCCAGTTGATCACCCAGAGCATCAGGAACACCGCGAAGGTGGCCATCGCCGCGACGATCTGGTTCTTGGTCAGGCTCGAGATGAACAAGCCGAGCGACAGGAAGCAGCCGCCCATCAGCAGCAAGCCGAGGTAGCCAGTGGCGATGGGTTTCCACTCGGGCTGCCCGTAGATGAACAGGATCGAGAGGTGGATCAGCGTCACCGCCAGCATGGCGGCGTAGAGCAGCATCGCGCCGAGGAACTTGCCGAGGATGATCTCGACATCGCGAAGCGGGGAGGTGAGCAGCAACTCGATCGTGCCGGAGCGCTTCTCCTCCGAGTAGGTGCGCATCGTGATCAGCGGGAACAGGAACAACATCACCACCGTGGTGTTCATCAGCGTCGGGCCGATGAGCATCTGGTTGATGTTCAGGTTCTGGCCGGGCTGCATGCCGGCCATGTTGCTCTGCTGCAGGAAATAGGCGAGCGGCACGTAGAAGAACCAGCCGAACAGCAGTGCGAAGAAGCCGATCAGCACGTAGCCGATCGGGCTGGCAAAGTAGGCGTTCAGTTCGCGCTGGGCGATGGCGAGGACGTTACGCATTGACGACCTCGCTTTCTGCCGCGAGATCTTCGGTCGCGGTCTCTTCGGTGGTCAGGCTGAGGAAGATGTCTTCAAGGCTCATCCGCATCGGGCGAAGTTCGAGCAGGCCCCATCCGCCGCGGACGATCGCGTTGGCGATCTCTCTACGGACATCGGCGCCCTTCTCGGTATCGATATCGAATCCGGTGACCTCATCGCGTGTCTCCGACGGCGTGACGCGGACGATGCCGCCGATGGATTGCAGCGCGCGCTGAATGTCCGACGCAGGCCCCTGCGCCTGCACGAACATCGTGACCGCGCCGCGCAGCCGTTCGGTCAGCGCGTCGGGGGCATCGGTTGCGACGACCTTGCCCTTGGCGATGATCACGACCTTCTGGCAGGTCTGCGCGACTTCGGGCAGGATGTGCGTGCTCAGCACGATCGTGTGATTGCCGCGGAGCTCGCGGATCAGCTGACGCGTCTCGATGATCTGCTTGGGGTCGAGGCCGGCGGTCGGCTCGTCGAGCACGAGGACCTCGGGCTCGTGGATCAGCGCCTGGGCCAGGCCGACGCGCTGCTTGTAGCCCTTCGAGAGCCTGCCGCAGTGGCGGTTGGCCATGTCGGCGACCCACGTCTTCTTCATGACCGCGTCCACGCGATCGTTGACGTTGGACGTGACGCCCTTGATCTTCGCGACGAAGCGCAGGTATTCCCGCACCGTCATGTCGGGATAGAGCGGCGGCGTTTCCGGCAGGTAGCCGGTGCGGCGTTTCGCTTCGATCGGATTGTCGAAGACGTCGTAGCCGGCGACGGTGGCCTTGCCTTCGGTGGCAGGCATGTAGCCGGTGATGATGCGCATCGTGGTGGTCTTGCCGGCGCCGTTCGGTCCGAGGAAGCCGAGGATTTCTCCCGTCTCCGCCCGGAAACTCACATCGTCGACAGCCGTGAACGGTCCGTACTTCTTAGAAAGGTGCTGAACCTCAATCACAAGAGGTCTCCAGAGATGAAGGAAGCAGTGTAAGCTCTACGCTGCAACCCCCCACTCTAGTCGAACCGGCCCAGGGCGGCAAGTTACACGCATGAAACGTTTGGTTGTCGTGGTGACGCTCGTACTCCTCGTGGGAGCCGGTGTGTCCGGGTGGTGGTGGCTGCGTCAATCGCTGCCCGTCCTTGACGGGCAGCTCGCCCTGCCCGGGCTCCGCGCGCCTGTGGAGGTGCTGATCGATGGGCACGGGGTGCCGAGTGTCTACGCCACTGATCCCGAGGATGCCTGGTTCGCAGCTGGGGTGCTGCACGCGCGCGATCGCCGCTGGCAGATGGAGTTGTATCGCCGCGTGACGATGGGGCGGCTGTCCGAGGTGCTGGGCAGCGACACGATCAGGTTCGACAAGCGATTCCTGACGATCGGTCTGCGCGACGCGGCCAAGTCGGAATGGGAGCGCGCGACGCCGGAGCTGCGGTCGGCGTTGCAGCGCTACGCCGAAGGCGTCAACGCGGCGACGGCCCAGATGATCGGCCGCAGGAAGCCGATCGAATTTCAACTGCTCGGTATCGATCCGCCGAAGTGGGAGCCGATTGATTCTCTGGCGATCGGGCGACTGCTGGCGTGGCGCCTCGCTGAAAATCACCAAGCCGAGCTCGTCCGCGCGGTGCTCGCGGCGAAGTTCGGAGAACCAGCGGCGCGGCAACTCACCGGCGTCTATCCGGCGAGCGCGCCGACGATCCTGTCGGTGCCTGTCACCCAAAATCAACCTGCACCAGGGATGATCGGTGCCGGATCACCCACCAACAATCTCAGTTTCTTGGCGAGCAATGCGTACTTCGACTCGCCGCCGTCTGCCGGCGGCATCCCCAACACACAAACCCATGGTGAAAATGGGGGACTGGCACCAGGACCTAAGCGAGCTCGAATTCAGGGGCTCGAGTGGCTCGAAGCGGGCGTGAGGCGAGGGAACAGCAACAACTGGGTGCTTGCCGGAAGCCGGACGAAGAGCGGCCGTCCGATCCTCGCGAACGATCCGCATCTGGCGATCGAATTTCCCTCTGTCTGGTACGAGATGCACCTGGTTGCGGCCGACCTCGACGTGATTGGCGTCACCGTCCCCGGTGTGCCGTTTGTGGCGCTCGGTCACAACGCGCGCATTGCGTGGGGCATGACGGCGACCGGCGCCGACGTGCAGGATCTTGCGCTCGAGCGGGTCGACGTGGCGAAGAAGCGGGCGTTCCACCACGGCGAGTGGGTGCCGGTTGATGTGACCAAGTCGGACATCCCGGTGCGCGGTCGCAGTTCGCCGCTGCCGTTCGAGGTCTGGAAGACGCGCAACGGATCGATCTTTGCCGGCACGGATCTCGACTGGGAGGAGCCTCCCGACTGGCTGTCGCCCGACGCTCAGCGCAGCGCCGAGGAGCAGCGCGCCTACTCCCTGCGGTGGGACACGAGCGGCGACATCGGGAGTGCGTTCCAGGGATTGAACCTCGCGAGTGACTGGGCGTCATTCACGACTGCGGTGAATGCCTTCGCCTCGCCGTCGATGAACATCGTCTACGCCGATGTCGGCGGCAATGTTGGCTACGCGATGTCGGGGAAGATCCCGGTGCGAGCCACCGGCGACGGCACGCTGCCGGTCGATGGCGCGACGGCCGCGCCGTGGTCAGGATCGATTGATCCCGCGACGTTGCCGCGAGCGCTGAATCCGGAACAGGGCGTGATCTTCTCCGCGAACAACGAAGTCGACCGGCGATTCACCGGGTTGATCACCCGTGACTGGATCGCGCCGTTCCGCGCCACACGGTTGCGCGATCAACTGTCCGATGCGAGCGGTGTCGGCCTCGATGCGATGGCGGCGCTGCAGAATGATCGCCACAGCATCGCCGCCGGCCTGGTGCTTGCCGGCGTTGATGATGCGATCAAGACGGGGCGGTCGCGTGCCACGGACGCATCGGCGGTTGCGTCGTTGGAGCAATTGGCAAAATGGGATCGCGTCGTTGACGGCCGGCCGGTCGTGTCGTTGTACGAGGCGTTCGAGCACGCCTTGTGGCGTCGCGCCTTTGCCGACGAGATGGACGATCCGCTGTTCTTGAAGTTCTACGAGTGGGCGGGCGCCGAGCGGCCGGCGGGGCTCTACGCGATCATAGGCGATCGTGAATCGAAGTGGTGGGACGACATCACCACGATCGAAACGCGCGAGACGCGCGACGATATTTTCCTCCTCGCCATTCGCGACGCGGAAGCGCGGTTGCAGGGCGACTTCGGCGGAGAGTCACGACGCGGCTGGGATCGCGTGCACGCCGCTCGTTTCAGCCATCCTCTCGGCAACATCGGCTTTCCGTTCCGGTGGTTCTTCGATCGTGGCCCGATTCCGGTTCAAGGTGACGGCACCACGGTGATGCGCATCAGCTGGAACCGGCTGACGCCCTTCCAGGCCTGGGAGCATCCGTCGTGGCGCGAGTTGTTCGATGTCGGGCAGTGGGACGACTCACGCGTGGCGTTGCCGGCCGGGCAGTCCGGTCACCCGATGAGCCCGTACTACTTCGATCAGAACGACGCCTGGCGCTCGGGGCAGTATCGACGCCAGGCATTCTCGCGGGAGGCCGTCCAGGCCGCGGCGAGGCATCGTCTCCTGTTAGTGACTAGGGACTAGGGACTAGGGCCTAGGGAACAGGGATCGGGGACGAGTGCGGACTTGACGCCTGTCGCCGCGGCGCCTAAAA
>CAZBYY010000268.1:0-5079 GCA_964495855.1 uncultured Acidobacterium sp.
GAGGTGGACGCGCACGCCGTCTTGTGGGAACACGCCGGTGACTTCGCATCCGACGATGACATCCGGATCGTGAGCGAGAGAGAGCGCGCCGCTGACCTGGTCGTGGTCCGTGATCGTTACGAGATCCATGCCGCGCTGCTTCGCCAGCCGGTACACGCCCTCGGGCGTGTTGTATGACTCGCGCATGACGAGACTGAGCGGATAGATCGATGTGTTACCCGAGTGAAACGAATGGACGTGTGAATCCAGTTTCAACAGCGCCTCCCTATGACGTCATCGTCGCAAGCACAGATGACGGATGCGTAGCGTTTGCTTCACATCACCGCAACATCTAGTGGCGCACATCGAGGTGAACCGTATCTTTGGGTCGGTGATGCAAGAGCTCCGACACAAAGTTCCTGACATACAAGCGGAACACGGCACCCTTCCCCATCGCGTTATAGCGGCGGGCCGATGTGTAGAGGAAACAGTCGTAACGCAGTTCCACCTTGCCGACGCGTGAGAGGCGGCGGCCAAGGTTCGTGTCTTCGCCGTGAAACTCGATCGACGTATCGAACCCGTCGATGCGGTCGAGCGCGTCCTTGCGAACGGCGAAGTTGCCGCCGTAGAACACGACGCCGATCCGAAGGATGTACTTCACGAGCACGTGCGTCCCCGGCCCGAGTGTGAAGTCATACGCGCGCAGCAGCGTGCGCCCCCACCAGTCCCAGTCGTAGAACCGGTAGTTGCCGGACAAGGCCAGCAGCTCGCGGTCGCGCGCGAAGCGCCGCTCGATGCGTTCGAGCCAGGTGAGCGGCGCTCGGCAATCCGCGTCGACATACACGAGCAGATCGCCGCGCGCCTCCTGCCGCCCGCGCTCGCGCGCGACCGTCAGCCCCTTGCGCGGCTCGTCGACGACGCGTACGCCCGGAATCGCGGCCGCAACGTCGGCCGTTCGATCGACGCTGGCGTTGTTGATGAGGAGGACTTCGTCTGGCACCCGGCTTTGGGCGAGCAAAGAATGCAAGCACGGCGCGATGTAACGCTCTTCGTTGTGCGCACAGACGATGACACTGATGGTCAATCTGGAGCTTCAGCGTAGCCGGGCGGCGTAACGATCCGGATGCGGTCCCATGACAGCGCCGTGAACAACGCAGACGTCCCGCAGACGCCGTATACTGCGCAGAGATGAGACTCCTTGCTTACGTATTGCTCCTGAGCAGTCCGTTCGCCGGTGACAATCTCGCCGCGCGCTTCGTGGCTCGCAACGATGCTCCGCCGCATGACTCGATCGCGCTGCGCCATCTGGAAGCGCGCAACGAACGGTTCAAGGTGGACGGCTGGCTCGATGCCTGCGTGCGGCAGGATGCGGGCGGCCTTCGCTTCCGGGTCATCCGCGAGGGCGGCTCCTCGTACATCCGCAACAAGGTACTGCGCAAAGCCCTCGAGGGTGAGCAGGAGTTGATCGCGCGCGGCGAGCCCGCCCGCGCGCAACTGTCCGCCGACAACTACGAGATTGCCGTGGCACCCGAGCCGGGAGCCGGCGGCGAGTCGGCGCTCCTGCTGAAGGCCCGCCGCAAGGACGGACTCCTGATCAACGGACGCGCCATCGTCTCCGATCCCGAGGCGGACCTGATCCGCGTCGAAGGCCGGCTGACCAAGACACCGTCCTGGTGGACGCGGTCCGTCGACATCGTTCGCCGCTACGGCTGGCGCGGCGGCATCCGGGTGCCGATCGAAACCACGTCCGTCGCCGACGTTCGTCTGGCAGGCCGCTCGACCTTCCGGATGACGAGCGAATATGCGACGGTCAACGGCTTGAGCGTTTCCGGGCCGGAATCGGCGGCCCGAGAATGCTTGGTAACCCAGAATTAACGCCGCCGTCACTCGTCGGAAACCTGCCGTCGCTACCGTGGACGCAGGTCAAATCGGTGACCCTCAAGGACGTCGGATGAATCTGAGCTCAATGTCTTCACCCTTACGAGTTGCCCATCCCTCCCGAACGCCAGACAAAATGCGGGTGCTCGTGGTTGAAGACGAAAGCGACATCGCCGGACTCGTCAAACACACTCTGGAACGCAGCGGTGAAGCGGTCGTGGAGATCGCGCCGAGCGGCGACCAGGCCCTGAAGCTGTCGAGCGAACAGCCACCCGACCTCATCATTCTCGATTTGAATCTCCCTGTCCTGGGTGGCCTCGAAGTCTGTCGATTGCTTCGTACCCGCCCGGCAACTGCCAAGACGCCGATCATCATGCTGACGGCGCGCACCACCGAAAGCGATCGAGTGCAGGGCCTCGACGCAGGCGCTGACGACTACGTCACCAAGCCGTTCAGCCCGCGCGAACTGGCCGCCCGCGTGCGCGCGGTCATGCGCCGCGGCAAGCCGGAAGAAGCCGGACCGCCGCCGGTCTACCGCGGCGAGCACCTCGTGGCCGACTTCGATGCCGTCTCGATCAGCGTTGACGGCCAGGCAATTCGCCTGACCCGCCGCGAATTCGAACTCCTGAAGTACCTGGTCGAGAACCGCAACCGCGTGCTGTCGCGCGACCGCCTGCTCGAGCGTGTGTGGGGCTACGACCGGATGATCGAGACCCGCTCGGTGGATGTCCACGTCGGACGCCTGCGCGCCAAGCTCGGCGCTGCTGGGAAGCAGATCGAGACCGTGGTGGGCCTGGGTTACCGCTTTATCGAGCCGGACGGGGCCTCGAGCTAGACCTCGCTCCAGCCCTTCTTCTGCAACTCGTCGAGTTCAATCGTGATCGAGCGCTTCGCGCGCTCGACGCGATGCCAGTCCATGTAGCGCACCGCCTTCACGACCTCGCTGTTGCGCTCTTCCCGCACTTCCCAGCCGGATTCTGTCGCAACGATTGAGTAGCGGCGCGTGTGGTGCTTGTACCGCAGCCTCTTCTGAAACATGAGGTAGCTATGTTTGCCCACGCGACACGTTACATTCGTAAATTTGCTGCAACGACACGGTGCCGACCCGGCCTTTGAATCAGGCTCCGGCCTTGACCCGCACAGCGTGGCGGCGCGTCTGGAGCCTGAGGACCGGCGGGCCTTCACGCGGTTCCCCATCAACGTGGAACCGGATCGGGTGCGAGGCGCAGATCTCCGCTGAAGCCGCACTTCGCATCAGCAATCCCGGCCGATCCGCCAGCGTGCCGCGGAAGAAGGCCGGCACCTGACGGAGAATGCTGAACGCCGACTGCGGCTCGACCACCACGATCTCGATCACGCCGTCGTCCAGCAACGCTTTCGGCGCAATCTGCGCCCCGTTGCCGTACTGTCGCGAATTGGCGAGCGCGATGAACAGCGCGCGCTGGCCCACGATGTCCGGCATGTGCGCGGTGCCCGACCCGTCGCGCGCATCGCGAATCGTGTAGCAACCAGGTTCGTAGCCGCCGAGCTCGCCAACCGTGGCTATGACATAGCCGAGCAAGCCGCGCCGGGCTCCGGGCTCGGCGAGTCGTGCGGCGATGCGCGCGTCGAAGCCAATGCCTGCGACGTTGAAGAACAACGAGCCGTGCAAGTCGCCCGCGTCAATCGCGCGCGTTCGTCCGATCGCTGCAAGCTCGAGGGCCGCCGCCGGATCGGGCGGCACGCCAAGGTCCCGTGCGAGGCCGTTGCCGGAGCCGGCGGGAACGATGGCGAAGGGAACCGGCGTGCCGGCCACCGCGCCTGCGACGCCGTTCACCGTGCCGTCGCCGCCCCACGCGACGACGAGATCTACGCCGCGCGTGACCGCGTCGGAGGCGAAGTTGAAAGCGTCGTCTGGTCCACCCGTGGCGCGCACGTCGGCAACGTAGTCGTGACGCGCGAGTACGGTTCTCGCCAATTCCATCAGCGTCGTCATCGCCGCCGCCCGACCTGGGCCGGCAATCGGGTTGATGATGACGAGCGCCTTCTTCATGGTGCCTGGGTGCTTAGAGTGCCTGGGGTGCCAAGAGTGCCCAGGGTGCCTACGGTGCCAAGGCGCGCAGCGCCTTGGGCGTGAGCATCCATCGGAGCGTACCCGGCCCGGTCGGCAACGCGCCGTCAACTTCGATCAAGCAGACGCCGCCCTTCTTGAATTCCACGTTGCCGCGAGCGCCGAGCAGTCGTGCGGCCAATTCGCCCAGATCGGGCTCGTGTCCGACGAGGGCCAGGCGAGGATAGCGGCGCGCGTGTGTCTTGATCGCCTCGAGGACGGCCTGGGAACGTCCACCCGGAGACAACGCCTCCACTTCGGCGATCGCGGGCCTCGACTTGAGGCGTGAGGAGAGGATCTGCGCCGTCTCGCGGGCGCGCACGAGCGGGCTCGTCAACACGAAGTCGATGGACACGTCGATGGCCGCGAGCCCGGGTACGGATTCGCCGAACTTCCTGGCACCCGCAGGCGTGAGGGGCCGCAACCGGTCATCGGGGTATTTGGGTCCACGCTCCGCGGCAATCGCGTGACGGACAAGATACAGGTCAATCGTGGCCATGAACGAGGAGAGTAACGCTACGCAGCCGACGGACGATCTTCGGGCCGGCCGTCGGCGACCGCATCGCACAAACGGATGAGCGCTTCGCGGCCGCGCATGTATTCGGCGTGGCCCTCTCGGCATTCGGCTTCGAGCGCCCGAACGAGGCGATTCAGTTCGGACATCGCCCGTCGGTTCTTCGCGGGCAGGCCGGCTTGCACCTCGCGCGTGTGCTCGATCAGGACTTCGAGATCGTGAATACGGCCAAGCAAGTCCTGCTGATGCTTGAGGCGAATCAGCCGCCCCGTCGCCCTGGAATGCGTGAGCTCGCGCTCGATCTCGAGCGCGTAGCGAAGCTTCTTTGCCTCAATGCGCACGCGATGCAACCGATCGGCAAGGTAGATCCCGCCGGCGAAATCGATCGCATCTCGCAGCTTCTTTGCGCGCGTCAGCGCCTGTGCGCGTGTGTCGGCGAGCGCATCGCGTTCCGACTCGCGGAGCGACGATGGCGCCGCCACCTTGACGAGCTTGGCACGCAGCTTGTTAATGCGCGACGGGGAGATCTCGTCGAGCATGGCCCGGCGTCGTTTCTGCCGTTCTTCGACCACGGCCGATCGCACGCGCTGAATCGCGCGCGCCGGCGCCGCGCCTTTCC
>CAZBYY010000269.1:0-5034 GCA_964495855.1 uncultured Acidobacterium sp.
CTGCTGGATCAGGTAGGCCTTGCAGGTCTCGTAGATCAGCTCTGAAACCTCAGCCATCGAGCGATGCACCGGCAGCGCCCTGACCGCGGTGTACGTCCACAGGCCGAACAGCAAGCCAAGCACGCACACCACCAGGCCCGACAGCAGGATCTGGTGTCCCGTCATGCCCAGGAAGTTGCCCTGGTTCAGGTCGGGAAGCTGGATATTCACCTCTCCGCCAGGACGATGATGCGCGGCGGAACCTTGCGTTTCCTGCGCCAGTAGCGCCGGCGACAGCAGCAACGCCAGCGTGAACACCACGGCCACTCGTTGAATAAGCCTCATCACCATCGTTTCCCTTTTTCCCCTTTTCAAAATCAACTCTTACCTACCGACTGCTGGCTCTTCACTGCATTCGGCAGCGCCATGCCGCCGGTCAAGAAGATCCGAATTCCCTCTTCCACCGAAATGTCGGGGAAGAACGCCTGCGCCCGCGGATACACCCCCACGTCACCGATGTACAGGTGATTGGTGGGCACGAACACCGCAACCATCGGCTCCGGGCCCTGGCCGCGATCGATCGTGAACTCGCGCGTCAGAAACCCGATCGCGAGTCCGCGACGCGCGTCATCGACGATCACGACGCGCTTGAAGCCGGTCTCGCTGTCGGGCGAGAACGCGGCCACCAGTTGCCTGACGGGCGAATACACCGTCTTGAACAGCGGTACGGTCAGCAGCCACCCCTCGGTGCGCTGCAGGATCCGCCGCCCGATCACGTTGGTGGCGACCACCCCCATGAACAGGATGAACGCGCCGGTTGCGAGGACGCCCAGCCCCGGCACTTCACGGCCGAGCCAGAAGAGCGCCACCGGCCGGGCGACGCCGTCCACGAACCGGAACGTCCAGACCAGCGTCACGACGGTGATCAACAACGGCACCGTCACGACGAGCCCGGTCAGGAACTTACGCCGCAGCCACAACATCGTTCCACCGGGCCTCCGGCCCGGAGCCGCCGTTACCTCGTCAACAGCCACACCACCGTGACGGCGGCGAGCGCAAACCGGTAATACGCAAACACCTCGAGCGAATGGTGCGCGAGATACCGGATGAAAAACTTCACCGTGATGTAGCCGACGACGGCCGACGTCACGACGCCAACAGCAAAGATCGTCACGGGAATGGCATCCATTCCCACCTTGGCCAGTTCGAGCCCTTCCTTCGCCGCCGCCGCGATGATCGCCGGCAGGCTCATCAGGAAGGTGAATCGCGCCGCCGATGACCGGTCCACGTTCACCAGCATGGCCATTGTCAGTGTCGACCCCGACCGCGAAATGCCCGGCGCGAGCGCGAGCGCCTGTGCGCACCCGATCGCAAATGCCTCTCCGTAGCCGAGCGTGCGCGCATCACGCGACTTGCGGCCGATCCGTTCGGAGACGACCAGTCCGATGCCGCCGATCGTCAACGTCATCGCCACCATCAGCGGCGAACGCACGTGCTCCTCGATGGCATCGGCGAACAGGCCGCCGACAATGACCACCGGGATCGTGCCCGCGATGATCATCCGCCCGAGCCGCTCCCACTCACCGTCGCGCCCCGTCAGCGCACCCGGCGCCGCCACGATCAACCGGGCGACGTCGGCGCGGAAGAACGCCACCACCGCGATCAACGTGCCGACGTGGCACGCCACGTCGAACGCCATTCCGAAGCGGCCCGGATCCCACCCAAAGAAGGCGCGGGCGAGAATCAGGTGGCCTGAGCTCGACACCGGCAGGAACTCGGTGAGCCCCTGCACCACTCCCAGAAGCGCCGCCGAGATCAGATCCACGCGCGGCCGCTTACGAAGCCTTGGCGCCGGCCGGCCGGCCGCCCTTCACCTTGTTGCCGGTCAGGATGATCGCAATCGACGCCGCGATGTACATCGACGAATAGGTGCCGGTCACGATGCCCACGATCATCGTGAAGGCGAAGCCGCGCAGCACTTCGCCGCCGAAGAAATACAGCGCCAGCACCGTCAGCAGCGTCGTTCCCGACGTGATGATCGTGCGGCTCAAGGTCTGGTTGACCGACTCGTTGACGGTCGTCTCGAGCGACTCGCGCCGCTTGGTGCGTCGATTCTCTCGAATACGGTCGAAGATGACGATGGTGTCGTTCACCGAGTAGCCGGTGATCGTCAGGATCGCCGCGATCACGTTCAACGACAGGTCGTAATTGAAGAACACCAGGAACGCCAGCGTCACGATGATGTCGTGGAAGGTGGCGACGATGGCGCCGACCGCGAACGTCCATTCGAACCGCAGCCAGATGTAGATCAGGATGCCGCCGAGTGACGCGAGGGTCGCGTAAATACCCTTCAGCTGGAGATCGCGGCCGATCACCGGGCCGACCACTTCCGTGCTGACGATCGTGAACTTGCCGACGTTGGTCTTCGTGAGCGCCTCGGTCACGGCACGGACCTGCGCGTCGAGGTTGTTGCCCTCTTCCATGCCGGCGACGATCGGCAGCCGGATGAACATGGAATTCTCGGCCTCAGGGCCATAGCGCTGCACGACCTTGTCGGTCGAGATCGAATCCAGCGCCGCGCGGACCGCGTCTTCCTGCGTCGGCTGGTCGAACTTGATCACGACGGCGGTGCCGCCGGTGAAGTCGATGCCCATGGGCATGCCGCCGCGAGAAAACGCGACGCCCACGCCGGCGAGCACGATCAGCCAGGAAATGGCGATGGCATGCCAACGCCATTTGACGAAGTTGTAGTTGGCGTTTTCGAAAATGTGCTTCATCGGACTAGATACTCAAAGTCGGCGACTTGCGACCCGCCAACTCCAACTCGAAGACGGTGCGCGACACGAACACCGCCGTGAAGATGTTCGACATCAAACCAATCGACAGGGTGGTCGCAAAACCGCGGATCGGACCCGTGCCGAAGTTGAACAGGAACGCCGCGGCAATCAGCGACGACACGTGCGTGTCGAGAATCGTCAGGAACACGCGATCGAAGCCCGCCGCCACCGCTTGGCGGACCGGCTTGCCATTGCGAAGCTCTTCGCGGATGCGCTCAAAGATCAGCACGTTCGAGTCGACGCCCATGCCGATCGTCAGGATGAAGCCCGCAATGCCGGGCAAGGTCATCGCCGCACCAAGGTAGGCCATCAAGCCGAGCACAATGAGCAGGTTGACCACAATCGAGATCAACGCGTTCAAGCCGGACAGCTTGTAGTAAATGAACATGAAGATCACGACGGCAATGAGGCCGCCCACCGACGAGTACACACCCGCGCGGATCGAGTCCGCGCCGAGCGACGGACCCACCGTGCGCTGTTCGAGATAAGTCAGGTTCGCCGGCAGCGCGCCGGAGCGCAGCACGAGCGACAGGTCCTGCGATTCCTGGTTGGTGAAGTTGCCGGTGATCCGGCCCTCGTCGTCAATGCGCGACTGAATCGCCGGCGCCGACATGACGCGGTGATCCATCACGATCGCAAGCTGGCGGCCGATGTTGGCCTGCGTGAAGTTGCCGAACTTCCTCGCGCCATCCTGGTTGAGCGAGAAGCTGACCGCGGGACGGTTGTTCTCGTCCAGCGTCGGGCGCGCGTTGCGCAGGTCGCGGCCGGTCACCGCCGGCACTCGACGGACGACGTAGACGCCGCTCGACGCCTGCTGCCCTGCGCCGCGCTCGATCGTGCCGGGCAGGATCTCGACGTCAGGCGGCACGGTGTTGCCAAGCGCCTGGCGCGCCGCGGCCTCGTCCGAGAACGGGCCCTGCTCGACGAGCTTCAACTCGAGCTGCGCCGTCGAGCGAATGATCTCCTTCGCGCGATTGACGTCCGTCACGCCGGGCAGCTGCACCAGGATCTGGTCGGCCGCACTGTGACGAGCCACGATCGGCTCCGAGACGCCAAGCTCGTTGACGCGGCGCTCGATCGTCTGCAGCGCCTGGTTCACGGTGTCTTCGCGCAGCTGAACGACGATGTTCGGCTTCAGCGTGAAGCTGTAACTGCCACCCGTCCCCGACGAGCGGTCGTAGTTCACCTCGACTTCCGTCAGGCTGCCACGGAAGGTCGCGTCCTGATCCGGAGGAACACCGTTGACCGTGAACGCAGTCGCGCCATTCAACGCCGCCGTGACGTTGATGTTCTTCTGCTTCAACTGCTCGACCAGCCGATCCGACGTGGTCTGCACTTCGAGCTTCAGCGCGTCATCGGTCTGCACGCGCAACACGAGGTGCACGCCGCCCTTGAGGTCGAGACCGAGGTGGACCTTCTGATCCGGTGGATAAAAGGCGTAAATCGCAACCGCGACGACCGCCAGGATAACGATGACTTTCCAACGAAGGTTCTTCGCCATGATTTATGTGTTCGGCGTTTCAACGACGGGCGGTTGCCCCTGGTAGCCGACAATGGCCGCCCGGGCGATATCGACCCGCACATTCGGCGCGACCTGCAGGCTGATCGCGTCATCCTTGATCTTCGCAATCGAGCCGTACAACCCCCCCGACGTCACGACCTTGTCGCCCTCTTTGAGCGCGGCCAAAAACTCCTGCACCTTCTTCTGCCGGTTCTTCATCGGCAGCATGATGACGAAATAGAAGATCGCGAGGACGATCGCAAACGGCAGCAGCTGGATCAGCGGGCTGACCTGTTGCCCAGGCCCGGCGCTGAGCGCCAGGAACCATCCGAAAAAGGGGTCCGTCGTGGTCATGAAATCAACGCGCGGCGGGTAAAGGTCTGATGGAACTTCTGTCTAAATTCTTCGAACCTGCCGAACGATATAGCCTCCCTAATCCGGCGCATGGTGTCAAGGTAAAAGCTCAGGTTATGCAACGTGTTAAGGGTGGCTCCGGTCATTTCACCTGAGGCATAAAGATGCCGTAAATACGCCCTCGAAAAGGTGCGGCAGGTGTAGCACCGGCACGCAGGATCAACGGGGCCGTCGTCCTCGGCGTATTGCACGTTCTTGATGTTGATCGGCCCCTGGCTGGTAAAGAGCTGGCCATTGCGGGCGTTCCGGGTCGGCATCACGCAGTCGAACATGTCGATGCCCCGGGCCACGCCTCCGACCAGA
>CAZBYY010000270.1:0-5004 GCA_964495855.1 uncultured Acidobacterium sp.
GAGCTTGGGAAGCTCGCGTTCTCCCGCTGAACTACTCCCGCCCAGCGAAGCTGATTCTAACAGACGGGCGCACGAAAGTCCGCCCCCCGTGGCCGGCCTAAGATCGGATGACGCCGAGGACTTCGTCCCGGCGCTGCTCCATGATCGCCGGCGTCAGCCCTTCGAGATTCAACCGCAGCAACGGCTCGGTGTTCGACATGCGCACGTTGAAATGCCAGTCCGGATACTCGGCCGAGACGCCGTCCAGGTCGTACGGACGGCCGTCGGCGTAGCGCGTCTTCAACTCCTCGATCTTCTTCGCGGCGATGTCCATGCTGGCCACCTTGGTGTTGATCTCGCCGGAGATGAAGTACTTCTCGCGCAGCGGCCTCAACAGGTCGCGCAGCGACATGCCTTTCTTCGACATCAGCTCGAGGATCAACAGCGCGGGAATGAACCCGTTGTCGGCGTAGAAGTTGTCGCGGAAGTAGTAGTGGCCGGTCACTTCGCCGCCGAACACCGCGTTCTCTTCACGCATGCGCGCCTTGATGAAGGCGTGGCCGACGCGATTCATCAGCGCGGTGCCGCCGTACTTGGCGACGATGTCCTTCACCGCGTAGCTCGCGCGCACGTCGTAGATCACCGTCTGGCCAGGCGTCTTCATCAGAAACGACTCAGCCAACAGGGCCGTGATGAAGTCGCCAGCGATGAACTCGCCGCTGCCGTCGATGAAGAAGCAGCGATCCGCATCGCCGTCCCAGGCGATGCCGATGTCCGCTTTCTGCCGGATCACTTCGGCGGTGATGTCGGCTCGATTCTCCTCGATCAGCGGATTGGCCTCGTGGTTGGGGAACGTCCCATCCACCCCGAAGCACAGGCGCGTCGTCTTGCACGGCAGCCGATCGAACAGGCGCGGCGCGACGATGCCGCCGACGCCGCTGCCGGCATCGAGCACCACGTTGAACGGCTTGATCGACGCCTCGTCGACGAAGGACATGACGTGCTCGACGTAGCGAGCCATGACGTCGCGCGTCTGCACCGAGCCTGGCGTCGTCGGCGGCGCGGGGATCGACCCGGCCAGGATCATCTCCTTCATTTCCTTGATGCCGGCCTCGCCGCTGAGCGGGAACGCTTCCTTGCGCACCATCTTGCAGCCGTTGTATTCACCCGGATTGTGCGACGCGGTGATCTGCGCGCCGCCATCGAGCTTGTCGGCGGCGACCGCGAAATACATCTGGTCGGTGCCGATCAGGCCGTAGTCGATGATCGTGCCGCCCTGCTTCACGGCGCCGTCGATGAACGCCTTGGACAGCGACGGCGACGACACGCGCATGTCACGGCTCACCGCGTAGGTGCCGGGACCGAGGTAGGCGATGAAGGCGCGCCCCAGCTGGTAGAACAGGTCCTCGGTGATTTCGGAAGGGTAGAGCCCGCGAACGTCGTAGGCCTTGAAGACGGATGGATTAATCATGTCCGATGCTCGTGAAGTCGGTCAGCTGAGACTTGTCGCCCAGGAGCGAGCGGCCCTTCAACACCGAGTCGCGCCCGATGTGGCAGTTGCGGCCGACGATCGGGCCGTGCACGATGGCGCCCTGGCCGATGCGCGAGTTCGGCCAGATGATCGTGTCGTGCAGGTTCGCGGATTCCTCGATGAGTGCGCCCCGGCCGATCACCGTGTAGGCGCCGATCTTCGCGCCGCTCTTGATATGCGCGCCGGCGTCGATGAAGCAGGGGCCGGTGATCTCGACGTTGGGCTCGATGCGCGCCTCGGGCGAGATGATCGGCTGCGAGCGGTCGGCCGTCGCAAACACGCCGCCGGCGAACGTGCCGTCAAACATGTCGCGGTGGACCTGGACGTATTTCTCCGGCGTGCCGATGTCGATCCAGTAGCCGCGCTCGACGTAGGCGACAAACGTCTCCTGGCGCTCGATCAAGGACGGGAAATACGCACGCTCGATCGAGTACGACACGTCGCGCGGAATGCGATCGAAGGTGTCGGGCTCGAGGACGTACATCCCGGCGTTGATCGTGTCGCACGTGATCTCGTCGGGGTTCGGCTTCTCGAGAAAGCGTCGCACGCGGCCGTCGCGCTCGGTCTCGACCAGGCCGTAGGCGCTCGGGTTGTCGACCGGCGTCAGCACGATCGTCGCCTTGGCCTGGCGCTCGCGGTGCAGCGCCACGACGGCCCGCACGTCGATGTTGGTCATCACGTCGCCGTTGAACACGACGAGCGTGTCGGTGATGCCCTGCGCGGCATAACGAATCGCGCCGCCGGTGCCGAGCGGCGAGGGCTCGACCACGTAGCGCAACCGTACGCCGGTGCCGGCGCCGTCGCCGAAGACTTCCTCGATCTTGCGGGGCTGGTAGTTGAGGCTGAGAATCACCTCATCAATTTCAGGCACCTGCTTCAGCAAGTCGATCTGGTAGTGGAGGAAGGCGCGATCGAAAATCGGCACGACCGGCTTCGGGGTGTGGAGCGTCAACGGTCGGAGGCGTGTGCCCTTGCCCCCAGCAAGCAGAATGGCCTTCATGACAAACTTTCATCTTACATGAACGCAGCGTAGAATGACCGCATCGGCCGGTGCCCGTGGCTCGGCCGATTACGGCGATGAATTTACCGAATACGCTGTCACTGGCCCGCATCTTCCTGGTGCCGGTGTTGGTGTCGGTCCTGCTGACCAAGTTCGAGGGGCGCGTGATCCTCGGGCAGCCGGTGGAACTGGTCGCCGCGGCGATCTTCGGGATCGCTTCGTTCACCGACTGGCTCGACGGCTACCTGGCCCGTCGCCGCAAGCAGGTCACCACGCTCGGGCAGATTCTCGATCCGCTCGCCGACAAGCTCCTCATTTCCGCGACGCTGATCTCACTCGTGCAGCTCGACCTCGTGCAATCGTGGATGGCGGCGGTCGTCATCGGCCGTGAACTGGCGGTCACCGGCTTGCGCAATCTGGCCTACGCCCGCGGCGTGGCCATGCCGGCGTCGTGGCTCGGCAAGTTCAAGATGGCGTCCCAGGTGACGGCGATCCTGTTGTTGATCCTTGGCTGGGAGCGGATGCCGTGGCTGCTCACGGCGGGGCAGGCGGTCATGTGGGTCGTGCTGATCACCTCCGTCGTGTCGGCCGTCCACTACTACTACGGCTTCCAGCAGGCGATGACCAGCCGGACCCCCAAGGTCACGGATTTCGAGGCCGCCAAGTCGGCGCGCGAAAAGAAGATCAGCTAGGGTTTGCGGCGGGGCACCGCGACGTCCCCTTCGTTGATCGAGTCGTTGGCCTTGGTCACCGACACCTTCGACGTCAGCTCAGCCGTCGTCATCACCACCACTTCGCCGATGTAAACCAGCGGCAGGCCGTTCTGCTTGTCGCGGTAGATGGCGTAGCGCGCGCCGGGCGCCACGCCGTGCAGGGTGCCGCGATCGATGTTCATGACGTCGCCGAACCCGAACGCGACGCGATTGTCGTTGCCGAACAGCACGCGCGCGCGGTCCGAGAAGTCCGGCGGATCCATCGCGGCGGCGTCACGTGGCAGCGTCGTGTCGGTGAACGGCTCCAGCGCGTCGCCGATCGCGATCGCATCACAGGCCATCGTCACGTCCGCCAGCGCGTTCACCTCGTCGAGCGCCTTGATCTCGACGATGCCGGTGACGCGGACGTTGCCGAAGCCTTCGCCGGGCTTGGGGAACTGACGGGGATCGGTGTGCAGCCGTGACGCGACGTAGCGCTGGCCGATCTTCAGGCCGTCATCCGCCGTGCGCTTGATGACGACCGTGCCCTTCGCAAGAGCGGTGCGGGGATCGGGCAGGTGGAGTCCGGTGATGGTCAGCCGTGGCGACGGTTTCGCCGGCACGGGCAGATCCGTGCACAGCACCACCGTCGGCGTGAGTGTCCACGGGCCCGACACGTCCCTTTGGGACTGGGCGGCCGCGGGCAGAGCGGTCGCAATCACTGCCGCGATACCGAGAACGCAATGTCGCATGTCGATCCTGCTTTCCTGGGGAGGAGCGCGACGTTCGGTCTTATCGGACGATTATGACGGAGTTTTTAGCTCGGCGATCCGCTTCTGCGCGTTCACGAGGTATTCGGACTTTTCGAACTCTTTGACGAGCCGCTCGTAATAGGGCAGCGCCTCGGCCTTCTTCTCGTTGCCCGGGCTGCGATACAGCGATTCGGCGAGGTAGAAGTACACCGCGTCGCGATTGCTGTATTCGGGATCGGTCTTCAGCACGTCCTTGAAGCGATCGATCGCGCCGGTCCACCACTGGATGCGGTAGTAAAAGAACCCGACGCGATAGTTCGACTCGCTCAGTCGATCGCGCGCCTCTCGCTGCAAGCGGCGTGCTTCCGGCATCAACTTGCTGTTCGGGAAGCGCTGCAGGAAAATCTCGAGCTCCTTGATCGCGTCGCGCGTCGAGGACTGATCGCGCTCGGGCGCGAGCATTTGCTCGGTATGCGAGCGTGCAAGCTGCAGTTGCGCGTAGTCGGCGCGCGCATGCGTCGGGTAGAACGTCAGGAACTCCCGGAACTCGTTGGCCGCCAGCAGCAGCGACTCGGTGGTGTGCTCACCGAGATACGTGTCGCCGAGCGCGAGCTTGGCATCGGGCCGATACGGGCTCTGCGGGTAGTTGTCCACCAGATTGCGGAAGTATTCGCGGGCATTGAGCCACTTCTTCTGGCCCGCCGCTTCCGTGCCCTTGTCGAAGAGGAACTTGTCGGCGTCCGCGGTGCCGGGCGCCAGGGTTTTGGCCTTCTCCGCGCACGCGCCGACCACCACCAGCGCGAACAGGACGACGACAAGGCGAGCGACGCGCGAACTGAAATCCACCATCATTTCGTTTCTTCCATCCACTGCCACATGCGTCGCAGGCCCTCTTCGAGCGTGACCGACGGCGCGAAGGCCAGGTCCTGTCTCGCACGCGTCGTATCTGCGTAGGTATCGCGCATGTCGCCTTTCTGCGGCCCCTGCTGGTCGATGACCACCTGCCGGCCGGAGACGCGCGCGATCAGGTCGAAGACCTCGCGCAACGAC
>CAZBYY010000271.1:0-4972 GCA_964495855.1 uncultured Acidobacterium sp.
GCACGGCGACGTTCATGATCCTCGGCGATGTCTGCACGCGCGCCTGTGCGTACTGCGCGGTGGCCCACGGCAAGCCCGCGACGCTCGACATCGATGAACCGCGCCGCGTCGGCGATGCGGTCGAGCAGATGCGGCTCAAGTACGCCGTCATCACGTCGGTCGATCGCGACGATCTTCCCGACGGCGGCGCCGGGATCTTTGCCGAGACGATCCGCGACATCAAGCGACGGCTGCCCGACTGCCGCGTCGAAGTGTTGATCCCGGATTTCAAGGGCGAGCGTGAGCCGCTCGAGACCGTGCTCGCCGCCAAGCCAGACGTGCTGAATCACAACACCGAAACCGTGCCGCGCCTGTATCGCGCCGTGCGATCGGGCGGCCGTTACACGCGCACGCTCGAACTGCTCGATCGCGCGCGCCACATCGCGCCGGAGATCCCGACCAAGACCGGCCTGATGATGGGACTCGGTGAAGAGCAGGACGAAGTCATCGAGGTGTTTCGCGACCTGCGCAAGGTGGGCGTCTCGATCCTGACGCTGGGCCAGTATTTGCGGCCGTCAGAGAAGCACGCGGTGATGACGCGCTACTACCACCCGGACGAATTCCGCGAGTTGAAGCGCATCGCGATGGGAATGGGGTTCGTGCACGTCGAGGCCGGACCGCTGGTGCGCAGCTCCTATCACGCGCACGAACAGGCCGACGCCGCACAGGCCGCCCTCACGCGCTGAGCGGGCGCACTGAAGTGCGCCCCTACGATCGCCGTGACGATCTCAACAGCTCACGCACTTGTGGTTGTTGACCGCGCCCAGGCTCTCGAGCAGCTTGATGGTCTCGGGGTAGGGCTGCGTGCGCTGCACCGGACCGTTGGCGACATCGATCGTCGTCTGGCCCGATCGATTCACCTTCTTCACGTCCGCGCCCTTCGACACGAGGAACTTCACCATCTCGGTGTCGCCGTGTGACGCGGCGTTGTGCACGGCGGTGTTGCCGTCGGCATCGAGCGCGTTGACGTCGGCGCCCAGCTCCTCGACCAGATACTTCACCGCGGGCAGCATCCCGGTCGGCGCCACGTGATGCGAGTTGCCCGCGAAGCCGAGCGCATAGCCAGGACCGGCCGCAGCCAGCAGCGGCGGCATGTGCGGCCCACCCACCGGAATCGGCGGCAGACCCGTCTTGTCTGCGCCACCGGCCGGATCTTCAGGCCCGCGCCTCGCAAACAATCGCATCGTCGGGATCGACGGGTCGGCGCCGTACTGCACGAGCAGCTTCATCGCCGCGACGTCCGCCGCATACGCGGCGCGCCAGAACGCGGTGGCTCCCGCCTCGTCCACGCCGGACTGATCGAAGTTGTAGCCCGAGTACCACACCTTGCGCTGCACGCGCGCGTTGGGATCGGCGCCCTTGTCGAGCAGCAGCTTCAGCATGTCGAGATACGTGTGCGACTGCTGCAAGTACGCGCGCGGCTGCGGATACGCGGCAATCGGCGCCCACTGCACGTTCAACACGCCGTAGAGCGGCGCCACGCCGGCATCGCTTGCGAGATTCGGATCGGCGCCCTTGTCGATCAGGTACGCGGCCAGGTCGAAGTGGCCGTTGATGACCGCGACGAGCAGCGGCGAGGCCTTGTCGCCGGGGCTCACCGCGTTGACGTTGACGCCGCCTTCGACGAGCGCACGCGCAGCGGCGACACTGCCCTGCCGCGCCGCAAAGTGCAGCGCCGTCAGGCCACCCTGCGCGCCGATCAATTCGTTGTAGCGATAGCCGCGCGTGACGCCCGCGACATCGGGACCGCGCTGCGCCCTGGCGGGTGGCTGCGGTGGGCCGGAGCCATCATCCATCACTGCGGTGAGCGACTTCAGGTCCGCAACGGCCGATGCGATCTTCGCATCGGCGCCTCGTGACAACAGCAGTTTGACGACGTCGGCGCGATCGAGACCGGCGGCGATCATCAGCGCCGTCTGTCCGAAGCCCTTCTCTTTCGCGTTGATGTCGGCGCCGGTTTCCACGAGGCGCGTCACCGTGTCGGTGCTGCCGGATCGAGTGGCGAGCATGAGCGCCGTTGCCCCGGTTGACGTGGCGAGGTTCGGATTCGCTCCCGCGGCGATCAATGCCGCGACGACCTCGGAGTGGCCGCCCTCGCTGGCCATGTGCAGCGCGGTGATGCCGCCAAGCCGCGTAGTGGCGCGCACGTTGGCGCCGGCCGACAACAGCATCTGCACGAGCGGCGCGTCGCCATTGGTCGCAGCCCAGTGCAACGCGGTCATGCCGTCGCCCTGCGCCGCGTTCACATCGGCGCCTGATTTCAACAGCGCCTTCACCGCGGCGGCGTCTTTCGCCTTCGCCGCCTCAGCCACTTCGGCACCCGAGGCACCTGGCACCGAGGCACCCGGCACCAGAATGGCGAGCAGAATCACGGCGAGCACTCGTCTCATGACTGCACCACGTTGAGGTCGAGCGCCTTGCTGCTGTCGCCGAACTGCGCGAGGTCAACTCCCATCGCATGCAGCGCGGCGAGCATCGCGTTCGCCATCGGCGTGCCGTCCTCGGCCTTGATGTGCCGATTCCCCTTCAGCGCGCCACCGGCATGGCCGGCAAAGAAGAGCGGGCACCGCTTGTGATTGTGGAGATTCGAATTGCCCATCGCCGACCCGTAAATCACCAGCGTGTTGTCGAGCACGTTGCCGTCGCCTTCCTTGATGCTCTTCAACTTGCCGAGCAGGTAGGGCACGAGGCTCACGTGATACGTGTTGATCTTCTGGTAATCGGTGATGCGGTCTTCGCGGTCGAGGTGATGCGAGCCGGTGTGGAACGCGGCGTTTGATCCGCTCGCCGCAAACACGCGATTCGACACGTCGCGGCTCAACTTGAACGAGAAGATGCGCGTCGTATCCGACGCGAAGGCGACGGCCTGCAGGTCCATCATCAACTTGACGTGCTCTTCGAACGAATCCGGCACGCCGATCGGCGCGTCCGGCAGTTCGCGCGGCTCACCGCTCTTGTTCGCCTGCTCCACCTTCTGGATGCGTCGCTCGATCTCCCGCACATCATCCAGGTAATCCGCGAGGCGCGCGCGATCCGCCGGACCGAGCTTGCGCCGCAGGTCGCCGACCGACTCGGTGACCCAGTCGAGGATGCTCTGGTCGTCCTTGCGGCGGGCCCGGCGCGCTTCGGGGGTTGAGCCGACGCCGAACAGTTGATCGAACACCGCGCGCGGATCGCGAATCATGGGAAGCGGCGCCGTCGGCGACGCCCAGCTGATCGTGTCGGTGTAGACGCACGAGTAGTTGTACGAGCAGCCGCCGGCCTGGTCGACGTTTTCAATGCAGACCTGCATCGACGGGATCGGCGTCGCGTCGCCAAAGTGCTGCGCGTAGATCTGGTCGAACGACGTGCCGGCAAACACGTCCGAGCCTTGCGTCTGCTTGGGTTTCGACTGTGTCAGGAACACGGCCGCCGAGCGGAAATGGTCGGCGCCGATCTCGGGCGCCGAAAATGCCTCGGCGTTGCGGCAGTCGGTGTTGCTGACGATCGTCAGGTAGTCGCGGTACGGCTCGAGCGACTTCAGGCTCGTCGGACTGAGGTCGAAGGCCGACCCCGTCTTTGCCGGCGACCACATGTTCTGCTTGATGCCGTAGGCCGTGCTCCCCGCCGCGCCGTGCACCATCTCCATCGCGATCAGCCGAAGCGGCTTGCGTCCGCCCTGGGCGGACACGGTGGCCGGCAGCATCGCATCGAGGAACGGCAGCGCGATCGTGGCGCCAAGCCCTTTAAGCGCGGTTCGACGAGACAGCGGGTGTCTGCTGAGAATCATTGCTTGTCCTTCTGGGGTTCGATGCCTTCTGTCGATCGCGCCTCGGTGAGCTGCGACGCCGGCAGCTTCGCCATGCGGAACTGATCCGATTCAATCACGGCGTTGATGAACGCGCTGATCCGGTAATCCTGCGTCCCCGCCGCACGGATGATGCGGCGCACCGTCGGCATGTCCGACGGCTCGACGCGGCGGCCGAGCGCATAGGTCATCAGGCTGCGCGTGAAGCTCAGGAGGAACACGTCCTTGTGGCGAAGCAGCGCGTCGCGCAGGCCTTGCGGGCCTTCGATCGCCGTGCCGTCGAACAACGTGCCCTTCGTATCCACCGCCATGCCACCGTCGCGGATGCGCCACTTGCCCGTCGCGTCAAAGTTTTCGAGCGCGAGGCCGAGCGGATCGATCACGCGGTGGCACGACGTGCACTGCGGGTTGCTGCGGTGCTGCTCCATGCGCTGGCGCACCGACAGCTGCACGCCTGAATCCGCCGTGCCTTTCGTCTCTTCGAGCGCCGGCACGTTCGGCGGCGGCGGAGGCGGCGGCGATCCCAGCAGCACCTCCATCACCCACTTACCACGCTGCACCGGCGAGGTGCGCTCAGCGATCGAGGTGAGCGTGAGGATGCTGCCCTGCCCGAGAATGCCACGACGATCCGCCGGCAGCGTGACGCGGCGGAATTCGGGACCGACAACGTTGGGAATGCCGTAGTGCCGGGCGACGCGCTCGTTGGCGTAGGTGTAATCAGCCGTGAGCAGATCGAGCAGGCTGCGATCCTCGCGCACGAGACTGTCGAAGAAGAGTTCGGTTTCTTTCTTCAACGCCAGCGACAGCGTCTGATCCGAATACGGATACAGGATCGGATCCGGGATCACCTTCTCGAGATCCTGCAGGCGCAGCCACTGTGATGCGAATCGCGTCGACAGCGCATCGGCCTGCGGGACCTGCAGCATCCGCTTTGCCTGGCGGCGCAGCGCGCCGGGCACTTGCAGGCCGCCGGCAGCGGCGACTTTCAGCAATTCGGCATCAGGCCCGCGTCCCCACAGGAAGAACGACAGCCGCGAGGCCAGTTCGTAGTCACCAAGTCGATAGGCCGCCGTCGTCACGCGCGCCGGGAACTCTTCGGCACGGAACAGGAACTGCGGACTCGCCAGGATCGCTTCGAGGGCCTTG
>CAZBYY010000272.1:0-4911 GCA_964495855.1 uncultured Acidobacterium sp.
TCGGCGTGCGCGCACGGCATCACGGCTGCTGCGGCCAGCACCGGCGTGCCCATGTCGTTTGGTGTCCTGACGACGAATTCGGTCGAGGAGGCGCTCGAGCGAGTGCAGCCGGGCCCCTCGAACAAGGGCCGGGAAGCGGCGGAGGCGGCGCTCGACATGGCGCGCCTGTTTGCGGACATCGGCGATGGACGCTCCTGATCCGTGGGCCGGCCGGCATCGAGCCCGCGCGGCCGCGCTGCAGGCGCTCTATGAATGCGAAATCGGCGGTCTCACACCGCAGCAGGCGCTCGGCGTCCTGCATCACGCGGGGCCGCCGGAAGTGGCCGATCCCGGCGAACAGCAACATGGGTTCGTCGTCTCCCTCGTGCGAGGTGTGCTCGAGCAGCGCGAGGCGCTCGATGAGCGTATCGGTGACGCGGCCAGGAACTGGCGCGTCGAACGGCTGGCCGTGATCGACCGGCTGGTGCTGCGGCTGGCGCTGCAGGAAATGATCGCGCATAGGGACAGCCCTCCGCGCGTCGTGATCAGCGAGGCGATTGAGCTGGCGCGCGCCTACAGCGGCGAAGATGCCGCGAAGTTCGTCAACGGCGTCCTCGATGGCGCCTTTCGCAAGCTCAAAGACGAGGGGCTTGTCGTTGAGTGAGTCTTTGCCTGACGGCCTGACGGCCCGATGGCCTGATGGCCTGTATGAGTAGCGAAGTCGTCCAAACCGAACAGCGCCGCGCAAACCTGGAGGCGATCATCCGCCTGGGCTTCGCGCCGTACCCGAACAAGTTCGACACCACGCACACGGTGTCGCAGCTGGTGGAGGCGCATTCGGCCAAGACCGGTGCGGAGCTCGAAGCCTCGTGTGTCGACACGGTTAGCGCCGGTCGTATCGTCAGCGTGCGCAGCTTCGGCAAGGCGAGTTTCCTGGTGCTGTCGGATGGCCGCTCGCGCATTCAGGTGTACGTGCGGCAGGACGCGCTCAGCGAGCGTGACTACCAGCTGTCGAAGCTGCTCGATGTGGGCGACCAGATCGGGGTCCACGGACACCTGTTCCGCACCAAGACGAACGAGTTGTCGATCTGGGCCTCGTCGCTCGAATTCCTGGCGAAGTGCTTCCTGCCGCTGCCGGAGAAGTGGCACGGACTGCAGGATGTCGAGATCCGCTATCGCCAGCGCTACCTGGATCTGATCGTCAATCCCGACGTCCGGCGCGTGTTCGAGATCCGCACGAACACCGTCACCGCGATTCGTGACTTCCTCAACCGCCACGGCTTCCTCGAAGTCGAGACGCCGATGATGCAGCCGATTGCGGGCGGCGCGCTGGCGCGGCCGTTCATCACGCATCACAACGCGCTCGACATGAAGTTGTACCTGCGCATCGCTCCCGAGCTGTACCTGAAGCGGCTGACGGTCGGTGGCATCGAGCGGGTCTTCGAAATCAATCGCAACTTCAGGAACGAAGGCATCTCGACTCGGCACAACCCGGAGTTCACGATGCTCGAGTTCTACTGGGCATACGTGGATTACCAGCGGCTGATGTCGTTCACCGAGGACCTGCTCTCGACCGTCGCCATGCAAGTGGTCGGAACGACGACGCTGCCGTACGGCGAGCACACGATCAACATGTCCGCGCCGTTCAAGCGCATCTCGTTGCGGCATGCGGCGGCCGAGGAGGCCTCGAAGCGGCTGGGGGTCACGGTGACCGTCGACGAATTGCGCTCGCTCGAGACGGTGACGCAGATCGCCAAGCGCCTTGGTGTCGAGATCCCGAAGGGCGCCGGCGCCGGGAAGATCGCCAGCGCGATCTTCGAGTCGCTGTGGGAGGCGAACCTGATCCAACCGACGTTCGTCTACGATTTTCCGACCGAGGTGTCGCCGCTCTCCAAGCAGCGGCCGGACGATCCTGACACGGTCGAGCGCTTCGAATTGTATGTGGGCGGCTTCGAGGTCGCGAACGCGTTCAGTGAACTCAACGATCCGGTCGAGCAGCGGCGCCGCTTTGAGGCGCAACTGGCCGAGCGCGCGGCCGGCGATGCCGAGGCGCACGCGATGGACGAAGATTATGTGCGCGCCCTCGAATACGGCATGCCGCCCGCGGGCGGAGAGGGCATTGGCATCGACCGCCTGGTGCAGGTGCTGTCGAACTCGCCGTCGATCCGTGACGTCATCCTGTTCCCGCTGATGAGGCCGCGGGCCGAGCCCTAGTCGCGCCGGCATCGGAGGAACGCGCCATGTCATTCGAGCTTCAAGTTGCGCTCCGTTACCTCCTGGCGAAACGCCGGCAAATGTTCATCTCCGTCATCTCGCTGGTGTCCACGCTCGGCGTCACCGTTGGTGTCATGGCCTTGATCGTGGCGCTCGCGATGATGACGGGCCTGCAAGGCGAACTGCAATCGCGCATCCTCGGCTCATCCGCGCACGTCTTCGTCTACAAGCCCGGCGGCATCGACGACTACCAGGCTGAGATCGCCAGGCTCCGAAAGCAGCCAGGCGTGGTCGGCGCGTCGCCGGCCGTCGACGGCAAGGCATTGATCACCGGGATGACCCACGGCTTTGTGGCGCTCAAGGGCATCGACCCGGCACTTGAAATCACCGACGTCGCCAAGTCGATGACGGAGGGCTCGCTCGAGGGGCTCGATCCGAAGACGGACGATGAGCTGCCCGGCATCGTGATCGGCAAAGACCTTGCCTCGCAGATCGGCGCGAAAGTGGGTGAGACGGTGGTGGTCATGTCGCCGACCGGCACGTTGTCGCCGATGGGCGTGATGCCGAAGCAGCGCCGCTTCAAGCTCGTCGGATTGTTCCGCCTCGGCTTGTATGAAGTCGACTCCAGCACCGGTTACGTGTCGATCGGCCAGGCGCTGCGGCTGAATGGCACCGACAAGGTCGATCGCATCGAGCTGAAGGTCGCCAACATTTACGATGCGCCGCGCATTGCCGACCAGATTGCCGTGGACCTGGGATCGGACTACGTCACGCAGGACTGGGCCGACATCAATCAACAGCTCTATTCGGCGCTGCTGCTCGAGAAGATCGGCATGGGCATCGGCATCGGCCTGATCGTCGCCGTCGCGGCGCTCAACATCATCGCGTCGCTGATCCTGATGGTGATGGAGAAGACGCGCGACATTGCCATCCTCAAGACGATGGGCGCGTCCTCTCGCAGCATCACGCTGATCTTCCTGCTGCAGGGATCCATCATCGGCGTGATCGGCACGCTGGTCGGCGCCACGGCCGGTACGGGGCTCGCCTACGTGCTCGATCGATACCGGCTGATTTCAATTCCGAGCGACATTTACCAGGTCAGTTACTTGCCCTTCAAGGTTCACGCGGGTGACCTGGGGGCCGTCATTGCCGGTGCGGTGCTGGTCTGCTTCCTCGCCACGCTGTATCCGTCGCGCCAGGCGGCGCGCCTGGATCCTGCGCAGGCCTTACGCTACGAATAGCCATGGCCTTCGTCACTGCCAGCGGGCTCAACAAGTTCTACGCGACCGGCGACAAGCGCCTCCACGTGCTGCGCGACCTCGACATCACCGTCGAACAGGGCGAGATGGTCGCGATCATGGGTGCCTCCGGCGTCGGGAAGAGCACGCTGCTTCACGTGCTTGGCGGCCTCGATACGATCGACAGCGGCACCGTGCGCATCGGCGAGCACGAGATTGGCACGATGGACGATGCGGCGCGGGTGGCGTTCCGCAACCGGCACATCGGTTTCGTCTTCCAGTTCCACCACCTGTTGCCGGAGTTTTCTGCCATCGAGAACGCGATGATGCCGCTGCGCATCGCGCGGGTGTCAGCGGGGGATGCGCGCCCGCGGGCGGAGGCGCTGCTGAAGCGGGTCGGCCTTGGCGATCGCCTCGATCATCGTCCGGGCATGTTGTCAGGGGGTGAGCAGCAGCGTGTGGCCGTGTCGCGCGCGTTGGTGATGCAGCCTTCGTTGTTGCTGGCTGATGAACCGACGGGCGATCTTGATGAGGCCACCGCCGATGCGCTTCATCAGCTGCTGCGATCGATGCACCAGGAGTTCGGCCTCACCGCGATCATCGCAACGCACAATCCGCGGCTGGCCGCGCAGTGCGATCGGACGTTGCGCTTAGAGGGCGGCAGGCTCGCCGCCCTCTAGCGCCGTGTGTTATTCGCCCTGGCCCAGGCTGTAGCCGGCCTGGCCGTCGAACGTGTAGAGGTTCTCGGTCTTCACGAACTCGATCTGCGCGCCGGCGAGCCGCGAGAGCAGCGCCGCGATGTCTGACGGGCGCACCGAGCTGTTGCCCGGCGCCGGGCGGAAGCGGCAGCGCCAGTGATCGGTGCAGAACGTTTCCGGCTGGCCATCCGGCCACACCTTCACCCCGCGGTTGGTAATCATCTGCAGCGAGAACGCCGGCCCGGCGTGCGGCCGCAGGATGCTCGCCAGCGCCGAGGGCTGCGGCTCGCGGAAGTGCACGAACACGTCCACGCCGACCAGTTCCTTGACCGCCTTGGGCGTCGGGCGCGCGGCCGGCTGTGAGGTCGCCACGGCCTGTTCGGTCGGTGCGTAGTGCACCGGCGTGAGCGAGCGGGGCTGCTGGCCGAGGCGCGCGATGATCTCCTCGCCGAACTGCTTGGTGCCCACGCGCTTCAGGGTCGCCTCCGACGCGATGTCGGCGGTGTGCACGCCGTCTTCCAGCGTGCGCAGCCAGGCGTTGTGGATCCTCGAGGCGGGTTCGTGCATCCCGAGGTGGACCAGCATCTGGACGCCGGCCAGGAGCAGGCCCGAAGGATTGGCCAGGTCTCGGCCGGCGATGTCAGGCGCCGAGCCATGGACCGCTTCGAACATCGCGACATGCTCGCCGATGTTTGCCGAGGACGCCATGCCGATCGAGCCGGCCAGTTCTGCGGCCACATCGGAGAGGATGTCGCCGTAGAGATTCGGCAGGACCACCACAT
>CAZBYY010000273.1:0-4897 GCA_964495855.1 uncultured Acidobacterium sp.
AGGAACGATGTTTGAAATCGGCCCTGGCCACGGCACGCTGGGAGAATTGGCGGTCGAGGCCGGATGGGATTACACGGCCGTCGAAGCCAGCGCCATCCTGATGGACGTCCTCAAGAAGAAGGGTCTCAAGGTGATCCCCGCGTGGACGCCGCCGATGCCGATGGCCGACGCGTCGGCTGATGTGGTGTATGCCGATCAAGTCCTCGAGCACATGCGCGGCATCGACGATGCACGGCAGTTTACGGCGGAGGCACTGCGATCGCTGAAGCCGGGCGGCGTGTTCTTCGTTGTCGTGCCCGACTACTTGAAGGAACGCCAGTTCTTCTGGGACGTGGACTACACGCACAACTTCGTGACGACCCAGCGCCGCGTGACACAGTTGTTCAACGATGGCGGCTTCGAGATCCTGCATGTCGAGCGCGCGATCGGTATTGCCACCGGATTCAAGCGCGACCTGCTCGCGGCCGCGGCCCTGTTCATCAACCTCCCCGGCGTCGATGCGCTGTCGCGCTACACGCGCACGGAAGATCTCGTCTTCAAGATCCGCAAGAACCTGTTCGAAACCCTCACGTTCGTCGCGCGAAAGCCCGCGTAAATGATCTGGCGGCTCGCGATCACCGCCGTCATCCTGGCGCTGCTCGCGCGCGGGATCGACTTCGGCGCGTCGGCGCATGCGATTGCCGCGATCGATCTTCGCTACCTCGCGCTGGTCCTGGCGCTCGTTGCGTGCGACCGGATGGTCATGATCTGGCGATGGGTGCTGCTGCTACGATCCTCGGGCGTCCCCATTGGCCTGGCGCAGGCCGCACGGGTGTTTCTCGTCAGCTCGTTCGTCGGGAGTTTCCTGCCCGCCGGCGTCGGCGCTGATGCGGCGCGCGCGTACGGCTTGTCGCGCGAAGCCGTGAGCGGCAGTGAGGCATTGGCGTCCGTTGCCGTCGATCGCGTCCTCGGCGTCATCTCGATCACCGTGATGGCGATGATCGGCATCATCGCCTGGCCCCCAGCCCAGCACGATCCGCGCTACATCGCCGCCATCCTCGGCATGATGCTGGCGTCCCGGGCCTTCTTCTCCGCAAATTGGTGGATGCGGCGGCTCATCCCGGAGAGCCTGCACAGCCACCGGCTCATCCAGAAGCTCATGCGGCTGGGCGACGCGCTCGGCCGGTATCGGGCTCGACGGTCCGCGCTGGCGACGGTGATGCTCTGGTCGCTGGTCGTCCAGGTCCTGCGGATCACGCAAGCGTATTACCTCGGTATTGGCCTCGGCATGGCCGTGCCCTACTCCTATTACCTGCTGTTCATGCCCATCGGGTTGCTGATGCTGTTGTTGCCGATTTCGGTCAGCGGCTTCGGACTGCCGCAAGGGGTGATCGTGTGGCTGCTCCGTCCTGTTGGCGTGCCGGACCCCCAGTCTTTTGCCCTGTCGACCTTGATCGTGTTGACGGGCCTGGCCGGCAACCTGCCGGGGCTGTGGCTCTGGTTGCGACAACGCCGGGAAATCCTGTAAAATCTATAACTTAAGTGGCACAAGTCTACGCGGCAAAGTATCTCGCCAAGGCGGCAATGAGCGCGCCTCGCGACTTCGTTCGGGCGGCCGTCGCCAAATACACCCCCCTCCACCCCACCGTCTTCATCTTCCATTGCACCTTTGTCTGCGATGCCCGCTGCGAGATGTGCAGCAACTGGACGCGCGGCAACCGCAAGGAAGACATGACGCTGGAGCAGATCGAGAAGGCGTTCAGTTCCGGCCTGTGGAAGGACATCGAGAACGCGTCGATCTCGGGCGGCGAGCCGACCACGCGCAACGACCTGGTCGAGATTGCGCGCGTCATGATCGACAAGTTCCCGAAGCTGCGCAAGCTCACGCTCAACACCACCGGGATCACGCATCACCGCGCCATTCCGATGCTGACGAAGATCGTACAGCTCTGCAACGAGCGCAACGTGATCTTCTCGACGCGCGTGTCGATCGACGGCGTCAACGACATGCACGGCAAGGTCAGGAACGTCCGCAACGCCTTCGAAAAGGCCGGCAAGACGATTGCCGCCATGAAGGAACTGCAGAAGACGCACCGCTTCAACTTCGGCATTTCGTCGACGATCTTTTCGCAGAACCTCGAGGACGCCGACAACATCCTGGCCTGGGCGAAGAAAGAAAAGCTCGACATCGTGTTCAACATGGTGCGCTTTACCGACGCCATGCTCGGCAACAGCGAGCTCGAGGGCAAGTACCGGCCGATCGGCGCCGAGGAACAGAAGATGCGGCAGTTCTTCCTCGATCGGGTGCGGCAGGACCCGCTGCTCGACGGGCAGAACTACATCTACATGCACTATGCGGACATGATCGCCAACGGCTACCACCGTACGGCGCCGTGCCCGTTCATGACGCAGGGCATCATGCTCAATCCGAACGGCGACCTGTTCTTCTGTGAGAACAGCGACGTCGTCGGCAACGTCACGCAAGAGGATCCGGAAGCGATCTACTTCCGGGAGACGGCGCAGGAGCATCGCCGCAGCATTCGCGACCACAAGTGCCCGTCCTGCCTGAGCCCGTGCCAGATGAACGTCGCGGCCATCAAGCAGGTCGTGCCCTACGCGCGATTCCTCGTGCGCGCGTCGATGGAAAAGCGCCGCGCCGGAAGCGCGATCGCCGCAGCCGCCCCAGCCTAGCCGCCGATCCCGATGCCAGATTCCGCCAGCCGCAAGCGTGGCCGGCCGCAGAAGTTCGGCCGCGCCGCACAGCTCATCAGCGTCACGCTGCCTCGGGACGTGATCACGTGGCTCGAGACGATCGATGACGACGTCGCCTGGGCGATCGTCAAGCTGTTCGAACGCAACACAAAGAATCGCACGCGGCAGCTGGAGATCGCGCAGCTGGTGAGATTCCCCGGGGACGCAGCGCTGATCCTGGTTCAGCCGGAGTTATTTCAGAACCTTCCAGGCGTCTCGCTGATCCAGTTGGCCGACGGCCGCGCCTTCCTGGCGCTCGAGCACGGCAAGGGTGTCAACGACCTCGAGCTCATCGTCGTGGATCGCCTCGAAAACAAGTCGCTGACGACGAACGAGCGCTCCGCCCTGATGCAACTTCGACAACTGTTGCGCGCGTGGCGGCAGCAGGGGATCCGTTTTGAGTCTCGATCCATTGTCGTAGCGCGCGGCTACAAGGGCACGGCGTGACCGCGCGGCCGCTGGCAGTGGCCGTCGCAGCAACGGCGTTTCTGGCCACGATGGTCGCGGTCGCTTCTCCCGCGCCTCTCGCGTTCGGGCTTCTCTCCCAGCTGGTCTTCGTCCTCCCGGGGGTTCTGATCCTTCGCGCGATCGCGCCCGCGGGTGGATGGTTACCCGCGCTGGCGTTCGGTCCGTTCGTCGGGCAGGCCCTGGGATCGCTGGTCATCACGGGCGTATGGATGGCTGGAGGCCGCGGCGCATGGCTCCTCGTCGCCGCGCCGGCGCTCGTGGGGCTATTGATCGGGCCCGCGAAAAGACTTCAGGGCCGTTGGCATCTGCCTGCGACTGCGTCCGGAGACGCCGTGGCATTGCCGCTGCTCCTGCTGCTGGTGCCGCTGATCGTTGGACTCCCCTTCGCGCACCTCGGCGACATGACACCGGGTGGCCAGGCCTATCGCGCCTACTTCACCTCCGACTATGTGTGGCGGCGTGCGGTGGTGATCGAATTGGCCAAGGGCGCATCGCCCCTGCCGATCAATCCGTACTTCACAGGCGACGCCCTGCATTACTACTGGATGCCGCACGTCCTGAGCGCCGTGCAGTACACCGTTGCGCGCTCGTGGGCCACCCTCGATCAGTTGTTGATGATCCACTCGATCGCGATCGACGCGTTCCTGGTGACGTTTCTCTATGGCATGGCGCGGCTCTTCCGCGTGCGACCGTGGGCCGCGGCGGCCGGCGTGGCCTTCGTCCTCGTCTCAACGAGCTTCGAAGGCGCGTATGTGATGTTCGACAACTCGTCGCGCGGACGTCCGTGGCTGGCCGGCGTCACCGACCTCAACATCGACGCGATCAGCCGTTGGTACTTCCAGGGCATTCCGATCGACGGTTTGCAGCGACTGTTGTTCTATCAGCCGCACCATGCCCTCGGGTACGCGATCGGGCTCATCGGACTGCTGGTTCTAGCGGTCCGGCAGCGCGCGCGCGACACAACCGCATTTGCGATTGCCGGGCTGTGCCTCGGGCTGTCGATCGTCATCAGTTCGTTCGCCGGGCTGATGGTGACGTCGGCGGCCGCCCTTTACGAAGCGGTCGGGATCGTGCGAAGCGGCGACTGGCGCCGTGCGGCGGGACACGCGATCGCTGCCGCACTGCCGCTGGGCGCCGCCGTGGCGATGGTCTACGGCCTTCGCTATGTGGACGGCGGCTCGGTGCTGGAGTTCGGCGTCAATCGCGTCGCCGCACACGATGTCGTGCGGACCACGCTGCTCAGTTGTGGCCCGGTCGTGATCGTGACGCTGCTGGCCATCCCCACGATCGCCGCCGGGCGCCGCGGCGTGTCGATCCTCGGCGCGCTGGCCGTGACGTCGATCATCTTCTACTTCCTGATCAACGTGAGGGACCACCAGGATGTCTACGTCGGCTGGCGCGTCGGGCACTTCATGTTCATGTCGGCGGCGGTGATTGTCGGCATGCTCGTCGAGCAGATCGCAGCATCCACGTCTGCCGCACAGCCCCTGCAACTCGCGCTCGTCGTCCTCGCATTCGCCGGTGGGCTACCGACCACGATCATCGACGTCTACAACACGCAAGACATCAGCGAACACGGTGAGCCGCCGTACTGGACGATGATGTTGCGGCCGGACGAACTGCAGGCCTTCGCGTGGATCGGCAAGAACACCCGCGCCGACGCCATCTTCCAGGTTGACCCGATCATTCGCCAGGCGGG
>CAZBYY010000274.1:0-4896 GCA_964495855.1 uncultured Acidobacterium sp.
TGCCGTCTACATCCTGACCGGCATGAAGCGCGAGCAGCAGCAGAGCACCGAAGCTGCGTTCAAGTACTTCCTGCTCGGCGCCTTTGCCAGCTCGTTCTTCCTCTACGGCATCGCGTTCCTCTACGGCGTGACCGGCACCACCAACATCGAGCGGATGTCGACGGCGATTGCTGCGCAGTCGATGAGCGGCAATCCGATGATCCTGCTCGGCATCGGCCTGCTGATCGTCGGCTTTGCGTTCAAGATCGCCGCCGTGCCGTTCCACATGTGGTCGCCCGATGCGTATGAAGGCGCACCGACGGTTGTCACCGGCTTCATGTCGACCGGCGTGAAGGCCGCCGCCATTGCGGCGTTCGTCCGCGTGTTCCTGAAGGGTCTCGACCCGATGATCGCCGAGTGGGCGCCGGTGCTGTGGTGGATTGCAGCGGCGACGATGGTCGTTGGCACGGTGGTCGGCGTGGCGCAGACCAGCCTCAAGCGCATGCTGGCGTATTCGAGCATCGCGCACGGTGGCTACCTGCTCGCGGGCATCGTTGCCGGTAACGACGTCGGCAAGGCGGCGATCCTGTTCTATCTCGCGGCCTACGCGCTGACGAATCTCGGTGCGTTCGGTGTGATTGCGCTGCTCGGCTCGAAGGACCGCGCCAACGACGACCTGCGCGACTACGCCGGCCTGTGGCACACGCATCCGGGTCTGGCCACGTTGATGACGTTCTTCCTGCTGTCGCTCGGCGGCTTCCCGCCGACGGCCGGCTTCATCGCCAAGTGGTATGTGTTCTCGGCCGCCGTCGGCGCCGGCTACTACGGCCTCGCCATCATCGGCGTGCTGTCGAGCGTCGTCTCGGTCTTCTTCTACCTGCGCATCGTCGTGATGATGTACATGACCGAGCGCGACGCGCGCCCGGTGCCCGCGCCGGTGCCGGCCATCGCGATGGCCGGGTTGATCGTGTCGATGATCCTGGTGCTGTATCTCGGCGTCCTGCCGACGCAGGTGATCGACTTCGCGCAGGCGTCGATCTCGACGATCTTCTAGGCAGCCACTTCCATCGAACGTAGGGGCGGACTTCAGTCCGCCCTTTCAACGTACGAGCCACGGAGGCGCGGAGGCACGGAGCATCCCTGGCTTCCTTCCGAGTCTCGGCCTAATCGTCATTTTCGAGAATGTGCCGTTCAAGGTCGGCGTGATTATGTGCGAACCCCGGCGGCTAACTGGGGTCTCGCAGCCAACCGTGACCTGCCGCCAAGTTTTCGTGCGTGGTAAGATGCGCCGGCCTGGTGGGTAAGCCGAGTGTTCAGTGCCGGCCCGAGGCTGATTTAGGCTGACACCCGTGCTGGTGTGGTCTACTTCAATACTAGTTAGACCGCTCAACTCTTACCCGACAACATGACTGGCCAGACTTCGACGATTCGACACGTCCCGCGGCTATTGGGTATCGGCCTGTCGGCTCTCGTGGTCACAACCTGGCGTGCAGGGCATCTGGGCAGCGCTGCTTGTGAGCAATCTCAAACGACGGCCGACGATTCCGTGGGCGGTCGCCGCGATGGCGGTGGTGATGTGGATCCTCTGGCAGTATGCGGACGGTCGCTGGTGGCCGAGCGGCACGTCTCGAATGCGACGCGCTTACCTGCGGGCCCATCACGTCAGCGCCCGCGTCTTCGCGGTCGCGGTCACGGCCGGCGCGTGTGCCCTGATGGCGTTCACGGGGCTGTGGATTGTCTTGTTCCAGTCGGGCCTAATGCGCGGCAACAGGCTGCCTGACCTGTCGCCGTACCCGACGCCGATGGTGGTCGCTGCCATCGTGATGGCGTCGCTGGTCGGCGCCTTCGCCGAGGAGGGAGGCTTTCGTGGGTATCTCCAGGTCGCGCTCGAGCGCGAGGTGTCCGTGCCGGTCGCAGTTGCGATTGCGGCGCTAGCCCTGACACCCGCGCATGGGGCGACGCAAGGCCTCGCGTGGCCGACCGTCGTCTTCTATTTCTTCGTCGATGTAATGCTTGGCGTCACCGCGTGGGCGTGCAACTCGGTGTGGCCGGGCATCGTGGTCCACAGCAGCGGGTTGTTGATCTTCTTCACGCTGGTGTGGCCGTTCGATGCCGGGCGCCCCGTGTTCAGCGATGCCTTGGCCGACCCCTGGTTCTGGCTCCACGCGGTGCAGGCGCTAGTCTTCTCCGGGTTGACCGTGCTGGCGTTTCAGCGGCTGACACACATGGCGAAGAAAGAGATTGCCAATCCGGCGGTCTAACTTGGCTTGCAGCCGGCAGCGGCCGATGTGATTATGAGCCGCTGCGGCTGAAGCCGCACGTTAGCCAGGGCAACTTGCCAGCCCTGCAGAAAGTGCTAATCTTCAGCCATGGATTCGCGGCGACTGCTCGCTGAGGCCCTTCAGCTCTCTGACGAAGAGCGTGCTGCGCTCGCCGGCGAGTTGATCCAGAGCCTCGATCACGAAGTCGACCCGGACGCTGAGGCGGCGTGGTCCGCAGAAATTCGAGTCCGACTCGCGCAGGTCGACGCAGGCACCGCCACGACGGTGTCTTGGGCGGAGGCCCGCCGACGTATTCACGCGGCGACGCAGCGTGGCCCTCGACGTTGAGTACCTCGAACAGGCCGTAACCGAGGCAGCCGCGGCGGCGGCATGGTACGCCGAGCGCAGCCCAACGGCCGCGGCCGGATTCGAAGCGGAGCTGCACGAGGCCGAAACCGCAATTCGGGACCTTCCGAGCGCGTGGCCTCCGTACGACCACGGCACTCGACATTACTTACTCCGCCGATACCCGTTCGCGATCGTCTATTGAGTCGAGGTTCGTCGAATCCTGATTGTTGCGGTTGCGCATGCGAAGCGGCGCCCTGGATACTGGCGCAAGCGAACCTGAAGTGGCCTGGCTAACAAGCCGCTGCAGCCGACGAGCGGCGAGTTGGTTTAGACTCCTTCGCGAAGCCGTGCCCGCCGCTCGCGGCTGAGCGGCAAGGCGTTAGCCGGACAGAGCAGCGAATTCGATGCGGTCAGCATGAACACGACAGGTCACCCCTGAAGGGTAGATGAGCACCCACAGACGCTGGCTTATTCGCTCTTTGTCGTTTGCGGGGCTTGCGATCGCTGCGTGCGCCGCCAGCGCACCGTATCTTGCGGCGGAGTTGTTCCCTTGGACGTCACCGCACGATATCGTCGACAAGGGCACCGTTCCCCTCGCCAAAGGCCGGATGGTGGATGACTACTTTGCGGTGGAACAGATCGACTCCGTGACCTTCGCCATCGGCGAGCCACGGTACTACCAACAAAACTATTCGTACCTGCTGATTGGCGGCACGCGAGCGCTATTGTTCGACGCAGGGTCAGGTACGCGGGACATCAGCAAGGTGGTGGCATCACTCACGGCGCTTCCGGTGACCGTGATGGTCTCACACCTCCATTTCGACCACCTGGGCGGTATTGCGCCGTTCGCGCACGTCGCCATGCTCGACACGCCGGCAACGCGGCAGGACGTGACCGGTGGTCGCTTCACACCCGGTCGTTATGAATACCTCGGACTCTTCGACGGCCGCCCGGCACCCTCGGTGCAGGTGACCGACTGGCTTGCACCGGGGACGATGATTGATCTCGGTGGCCGGGTGCTCACGGTGCTATCGACACCAGGACATACGCCGACCTCCACAACGTTGATGGAGAATGCCCCTCATCGCGTATTCATCGGCGACTTCATCTATCCCACCACGATCTATGCTTTTCTTCCGGGCGCCAGCCTCTCCACGTATCAGCGGACGGCAGAAACTCTGCTGGCCACGCTTCCGCCGGATGCGGTGCTCTGGACTGCGCACTGCTGTCGTCGCGACGAGGGGGTGTCCGCCCCGTGGCTCGGTATTCCCGACCTGCGCGACTTGCGGGATGCGCTGGCGAGAGTTCGCAGCGGAGACGCGCTCGCGACCGGTTTCTATCCTCGCCGCTACCCGGTTAGTCGCCAGATGACGCTCGCGACCGGATTTCGCTGGAACAACCGATGATCTGAGGACTCACATGGCCACTGACACGCGTGATCGGCGCGCGTTGTGGACCTCCAAGGCCGGCTAACAACGCAATGAAGCCGACGCCGGCTCCTGTCAGAATCGGCTGCGCCAGCGCGGCTCATTGCTGGCGTTAGGCCTCTCGGGCGCCACTGGATCACAATCCAGATAACGGATACCCTCCGTTGGCGCTGGGTCGCGCGGCTCATTCGTAGCCGTTAGGCGGACAGGAGTAGGCGAGGCAATGACATGACAATCGGCAGGATCGACGAGTCGCAACGAGGTGCTGCGAGAGCCGCGGGAATTGCCTACCTCCTCGCCTTGGCCGCGTCAGTGTTTGCCGAGTTCTACGTGAACGGCCAATTGATCGTCTCCGCCAATTCGGCGCAAATCGCCACCAATATCATGACGCACGAGCGACTCTTTCGCCTTGGCATTGCGAGCAATCTCGTTGCGTTCGCGGCCGACGGCGTCCTGCTCGTGTCGCTTTACGTCGTACTCAAACCGATTTGTCGAAGCCTTGCGCTAGTCGCGGCAGGTTGGCGGCTTGTCGAGACACTCGTTCTTGTATCTACGTCGATGCGGGATCTTGATGCGCTACGCGTCCTCAGTGGAGCTGACTACCTTCGGGTCTTTGAGCCCGAACAATTGCAAGCATTGTCGCGGATGGCCGTTGCTGCTCATGGGGCCGCGTACAACTTGGCGCTGTTCTTCTTCGGACTTGGGTCCACCATGTTCTGCCTCCTGTGGTTCAAGTCCCGCTACATTCCCAGAGCGCTGGCCGCCTGCGGTGTACTGTCGTCGCTGCTCGTCGCGGCCTGTACTTTCTCGTTCCTCATCTTCCCCTACCTCGCGACGATCGTGTCGGTAGGCGTCTACGCCGGACCCATCTTCTTCTTTGA
>CAZBYY010000275.1:0-4835 GCA_964495855.1 uncultured Acidobacterium sp.
TGATCGGCCACGGAGACACAGAGGCACCGTGTCTCCGTGGCCTTGAAGTTACTGCTGCTGCGTGGCGGGCGGCGGCGCGTCGAGCTTCGCCGGCTTCATCAGGTGGAAGCCCGCGACATCCTGATACGCCTTCACGACCGCGATGATCTCCGCTTCGCGGAACGGCTGCGCGAACACCACGAAGTTCGTCGGCGATCCGGTCTCGCCAAACCCGTTCGGCACGTTCATTGCCGGATAGCCGGCGAGGTTGGCGATCGTCGAGTGGCGCTGGGTCGGTCCCTGCGGGCCGTTGTTGAACTGGCGCCGAGGCGCATCCGCTGCCCCGGCGGGACGCGGGGGCGGACCACCCACGCCATTCGAATTCGAGGCGACGATGTAGACGTCGACGTGACGCGTCGCTTCCTCGAGCTTCTGCATCATCATCATGCGCACGCGCTGCGCCTGGATGTAATCCACGGCCGGTAACAGGCGATTGCTCTGGTTGCCGAAGCTGCCGCGCGCGACCTTCATGCGGCCGCTGCGGGCGTATTCGTCGAAGAAGGCGCCGGCCTCGACGTTGATCGCCGAGACGTTGGTCTCCATCTCGGGAATGTTCACCTCGATCATGTTGGTGATGCCGATCTGCTTCAGCACGGCGAGTGATTTGTCGAAGTTGGCTTTGGCCGTGGCGTTGGTCAGGTTGTCGAACGAATCCTTGATGTAGCCGACGCGCAGCTTCTTGATGTCGAGGTTCGCATTCCAGTTGAACGGAATGTCCTGGACGTGCATGTCGCGGCCGTCCGGCCTGGTGATCGCCTGCATCACGATCGCCGCGTCTTCGGCGTAGCGGACCATCGGGCCGAGGCGATCCTGGGTCCAGGACAGTGCCATCACGCCGTAGCGGCTGACGCGCCCAAAGGTCGGGCGCAAGCTAGCCAGACCGCAGCGGGCGGCCGGGCTGAGAATCGATCCGCTCGTCTCCGAGCCGATACCAAACGCGATGCACCCCGCGGCGCACGCCGACGAGGGGCCGGCGGACGATCCACTCGAGCCTTGCGTCGGATCCCACGGGTTCTTCGTCTGCCCGCCAAACCACTGATCGCCGCTCGCCAGCTCGCCGGTCGTGACCTTCGCGATCAGCACCGCGCCCGCATCGCGCAGCATCTCCACGACCGCCGCGTCGTAATCGAGGACCTGGTCCTTGAACGCCGGCGATCCCCACGTCGTCTTGAAGCCCTTGACCGAGATGATGTCCTTGGCGCCCCACGGAATGCCGTGCAGCGGCCCCTTGTACTTCCCTGCTGCGATCTCGGCGTCGGCGCGCCTGGCTTCCTCACGGCCATAGTCATCAAGGAACGTGACGACGTTGTTCAGCAGCGGGTTGTAACGATGCAGCCGCGCGAGATACATGTTCGTCAGTTCGAGCGACGTGACCTGCTTGGTGCGAATCAGCTCCGCCAGGTGACGCACGGGCCAGAACGCCACGTCTTCGAGGTTGGCGGGACGCTTGACCTTCGGCGCCGCGCTCAGCACGAACGGCTGCTTCGCGCGATTCACCGTCATGCCCGGCGTGATCGAGCTGACATGAAACGGCGGCGACACGTCGTTCGGGATGTGGACCTTGCGGATCGCCTCGATGCCGCTCAAGTTGCGATTGGCCGAATCGACGATGTTGTTCTTTTCTTCTTCGGGGAGGTCGATGCCGGCCAGCTTCAGCGAGTCGGTGACCATCGCCAGCGTGACCTTGCTGGCGCCGGCGTCCTGCATGCGCGCCCACAACACGCCGGGCACCAGCGTGGTGCCGAGGCTGGTCGCGGCAAAGGTCGACATGAAGCGGCGGCGGGTCTGATCCAGGTTCTTCATGCGGGGCATAATCGCATAAAATCAAATCTCTTTGCGCAATCGAATCAATGAGGCCGCCGGGCGGATCGCGGTCGCGCTGACCCACCGCAACTTCCGGCTGTTGTGGATGGGCGCGCTCACCTCGAGCATCGGCACGTGGATGCAGAAGGTGGCGCAGGCGTGGCTGATCGTCACGCTCACAGGCTCATCCTCGGCGTTCTATCTCGGCCTCGACAGTTTTGCAGGCGAGGCGCCGATCCTGCTGTTCACGATGATCGGCGGGGTGGTCGCCGACCGTCGCGACCGCCGCCACATGATGCTGATGTCGCAGAACATCCAGATGATCGTGGCGTTCATCCTGGCCGCGCTGGTCTTCACCAACGTGGTGCAGGTGTGGATGGTGATCTCGTTGTCGTTCGTCGCCGGCATCGCGCAGGCGTTCGGCGGCCCCGCCTACCAGTCGCTGATCCCGACGCTCGTCGGCAAGGAGCACCTGCCCAACGCCGTGGCGCTCAACTCGATCCAGTTCAACCTCGCGCGCGTCATCGGCCCGGTGGTCGCCGGCGTGGCGCTGGCGAGCTTCGGGATGGTCGCGTGCTTCGGGCTCAACGGCATTTCGTTCCTGTTCGTGATCGCGGCGATTCTCGCGCTGAGAGACGTGCACGTGCCGCCGACGGCGACCGAGAGCATCGCCGAGCAGATGAAGAGCGGCTTGCGGTACGTGCGCCACTCGCGCAACATCATGATCGTCATGGCGCTCGGCTTCATCGTCGCCTTCCTGGGCTTTCCGCTGCTGACGTTCCTGCCGGTCATGACGAAGGACGTGTTCGGACGCGACGTCACCTTTTATTCACAGCTGATGACGTTTGCCGGCGCGGGCGCCGTCACCGGCGCGCTGTTTGTGGCCTACATCGGCAAGCATCGCCACATCGGCCGCTTCTTGCTCGGCACGCTCGCGCTGTTTGGCGCGGCGATGTTCGCCTTCGCGCTGTCGCGCGATCCGATGACCAGTTCGGTGTTGCTGTTCATCGCCGGATCGCTGCTGGTGATGTGCACGTCGCTGACCACATCTCTTGCGCAGATGCTCGCGCCCAGCGAACTGCGCGGCCGCGTGGTGTCGATCTACATGGTCGCGTTCCGCGGCGGCTCGCCGCTCGGCGGCCTGGCCAGCGGCTGGCTCGTGACGCAAGTCGGGTCGGCGCCGAAAGTGCTGATGGTGAACGGCGTCCTGCTCACCGTGATTGCGCTGTTCTTCCTCGTGCGCGGGCACGGGTTGAAGGACGTGTAGCAGGCCGTCAGGCCATCGGGCCATCGGGCCATCGGTCCATCCGAGGCCGTCAGAAGTTCCTCGATACTCGAATCGACAGCGATCGCGGCGCGACGAGGCGCGTGCCGACGAAGACGGACTGAAAGTTGTAGAGCGCGGTGCGATTGGTGAGGTTCGTCAGCTGGAGTTGCGCGCTCCAGGTGCGGCGGCCGCGTGCGTCCTTGAACTCCAGCCCGCTCGCGATGTCGACGATCGTGCGCGGGCGCACCCGCGGTGTGGAGGCCGTCAGGTCGACAAACGGCAGGAGGTCGGCGTAGTCGGGATCAGCGGCGACCTCTGCCGGGTCGGACGGATTGCACACCAGGCCGCTGTCGTAGCGTATCGAGCCACTCGCCCACCATGGGCCCGCCGGATCGATGGTCAGCGTGCCATGCGTCGACAGGCGTTGATCGTGATCGATCGCGAACGGCCCCGACGACAGCAGATCGACCGCATCCTGCCCGAGGAACAGCCCACCGGTGAACGGCGGCGTCGACGTCGCCTTCCCCGTCGTCACGCCGACCGATCCTGAAACGCCTCGGCGAGGCAGCATCGTGACACGCGCTTCGGCTCCGGTCACGTCAATGCGGCCGAGCGAGGTGGGAAAGATGATGCCGGTATCGAAGAAGTTGTTGTTGTCCTGCTGATCGCGAGAGGTCTTGCGATACACCGCCGCGTCAATCGTCACCGCCCGGCGCACCGACCACTGCACGCCGCCCTCGAACACGTTCTGGCGTTCCGGTTGAATCCTCTGGTAGGTGCTGCCGAGTGCCTGCCGCACGCTCTCGGGGGCCAGACGGCTCGCCGCCTCCGAATTTGACAGCAACAGGTTCTCGTTGGGCGGCGTCTGGTAATTGCGGTTGTACGACGCGCGCAGCACGAGCCGGTCGGGGATCAGTGACCACGAGACACCGATTCTCGGCTGCAGCTGGCGACCGACGACGAGGAAGCGGTACTCGTCGTGGCGAACACCAAGATTGAAGGTGACGCGGTTCATCGACCACGATGACTGCACGAATGCTCCGACCTGGTGGCCAGTCCGCGCATCATCAAAGACGAAGCCGCTGCCACCCCGCGTGACGTCGAAGGGCATCAGCGCCTCGTTATACCCACGCGAGCCCGGCACGTTGAACGACGGCGAGGTGATCGCCATCGTGAAATGCTCTGCGACCGGGAAGCGCTGCAGGTCTACGCCTGCTCGCAGCTGATACCGGGTGCCGCTCGTGTGGACGCGGCTGCTGATCGTCATCGTCGACAGACGACGATCCTGCGTCGCGCTGACGGGCGCATCCCCGGCGCTGCCGGACAGCGCGGCGCTGGTCGTGCGATAGCCGCCGGTCAGTTCGATCGCCGAACGGGTCGTCAGCACGTGCGACAGCGTGGACCAGATCGAGACGTCATCGAGACGCTGCCGCTGATCCTGCCCGCTCGCCTGCTGCGAGCGCTGGTTGGCGAGTTGGAATCGCGATCCGCCACCCATCACGTGGCTGCGCCATTCGGTGCGAGGGCCAAGCGCCACGTCGACGCGGCCGAAGCCGCGCGCGAAGTTGCCGGCGTTGTGCAGGTTGTCGATCGACACCTGGTCGAGGAAGCGATCGGTCGTGAGCGCGGTGAGCGACCCGAAGTAGCCGACCCTGCCCCGCTCGCCGCCCAGCTGCAGCGATCCCTGCGCGGTCTGGAATCCGCCGCCTGCCATCGACAGCGCGCC
>CAZBYY010000276.1:0-4821 GCA_964495855.1 uncultured Acidobacterium sp.
GCACTCCGGCGCATCTCTGACCGCGCCGCAACTCGTGTGGAGGATCATGTCACCCGTTTCACGTCGTACGTTTGTCAAGGGACTGGCAGCCGGAGGCGCGCTCGCCGCGTTCGGCGACTGGCGCGCGTTTGCGCAAACTGCCGCTCGCCCGCTGCCGGCGGAGCTGCGGGGCACGTCGTTCGATCTCGCGATCGGCGACACGCCGATGAACTTCACGGGCCAGACGCGACCGGCGCTCACGATCAATGGCTCGATCCCAGGGCCGGTGCTGCGCTGGCGCGAAGGCGACACGGTCACGCTGCGGGTCGCCAATCGTCTGCGGCACGAGGACACGTCGATCCACTGGCACGGCATCATCCTGCCGGCCGACATGGATGGCGTGCCGGGCCTGAGTTTTCACGGCATCCGCCCCGGCGAAACCTACACGTATCGCTTCGACGTGCGGCAGTCGGGCACGTTCTGGTATCACAGCCATTCGGGATTCCAGGAACAGCGCGGCGTGTATGGCCCGCTCATCATCGAGCCTCGCGGCGACGATCCGATCAAGGCCGATCGCGAGCACGTCATCCTGCTATCGGACTGGACTGACGAAGGTCCTGAACGCGTCTACGCGAAGCTGAAGAAGCAGCCGACGTATTACAACTTCAACAAGCGGACCGTTGGCGACTTCATCAGGGATGCGCGCAGGCAAGGCCTTCGCGCCACGCTCTCGGACCGCGCGATGTGGGGCGAGATGCGGATGAATCCCACGGATCTTGCGGACGTCACCGGCGCGACCTACACGCACCTGATGAATGGCGTGACGCCGAACGGCAACTGGACCGGCCTCTTCCGTTCTGGCGAGCGCGTGCGTTTACGCGTCATCAACGGCTCGGCGATGACCTACTTCGACGTTCGCATCCCCGGCTTGAAGATGACCGTCGTGGCTGCCGACGGCATGCCGGTCCATCCCGTCACCGTCGATGAATTCCGGATCGCCACAGCTGAGACGTTCGACGTGATCGTCGAGCCGTCGGGCCAGGACGCCTTCACGATCTTCGCGCAAGCGATGGACCGCACGGCCTACGCCGCCGGCACGCTCGCCGTGCGCGAGGGACTGCGCGCGCCGATTCCCTCCCTCGATCCGCGGCCCGTGTTGACCATGAACGACATGGGGCACGGCGATCACAGCGCGCACGCCGGCCACAACATGGCCGGCATGAGCACGCCGCAGCACCCGCCGAGCGAATCGAATCCGCTCGTCGACATGCAAACGACCATGGCGATGTCGAAGCTGGACGATCCCGGAATCGGGTTGCGCGACAACGGGCGCCGCGTGCTCACCTACTCCGACCTTGGCAGCACCTTCCCCGATCCGGACGGGCGCGAGCCCGGCCGCGAGGTCGAACTGCACCTGACCGGTCACATGGAGAAATTCTCGTGGTCGTTCAACGGCATCAGGTTCTCCGATGCCGAGCCGCTGCAGTTCACCTACGGAGAGCGGCTGCGGATCATCCTCGTCAACGACACGATGATGACGCACCCGATCCACCTGCACGGCATGTGGAGCGATCTCGAAAACGACGCCGGCGACTTCATGGTGCGCAAGCACACGATCGACATGCCACCGGGATCGCGACGCACGTACCGCGTGCGCGCCGACGCGCTCGGGCGATGGGCGTATCACTGCCACCTGCTCTTTCACATGGAAGCGGGGATGTTTCGAGAAGTGAGGGTGACCAAGTGAGGTGCCTAGGGTGCCTCAGGTGCCTGGGGTGCGGGGTGCTCCTCATAGGCCTGGTGCTGCTCGGCGGTGCAACGCCGGCGCTCGCGCAGGACGTCGATCACGGCGGGCATGCCGTGCATGACAAGGCCATCAACTACCAGATCGTCTTCGATCAGCTCGAGTGGCAATTCATTCACGGACGTCCGGGGTCGCGGTGGGACAGCCGGTCGTGGATCGGCGGCGACATCAATCGCCTGTGGGTGCGCTCGGAAGGTGACGTGCTGAACGGCGAACTCGACACCGCAGAGGCGCAGGTCCTCTACGGTCGATCGATCAACCGCTGGTGGGATGTGGTCGGCGGCGTGCGGTTCGATCCTCGTCCATCGCCGTACCACACGTGGCTCGCCATCGGTGTCCAGGGCATCGCGCCCTACTTCATCGATGTGCAGGCGACCGCGTTCATCGGCCCCTCCGGCCACGTCGCCGCGCGCGCGGAGTTCGAACACGAGCTGTTGTTCACGCAACGACTGATCATGCAGTCGCTCGTCGAACTCAGCCTCTCGGGCAAGGACGATCCGGATCGCGGCGTCGGCGCCGGCCTGAGCACCGGCGAAATCGGCGTGCGCTTTCGCTATGAGATCAAGCGCGAGCTGGCGCCGTATGCCGGCGTCGTCTGGCACAAGAAACTGTTTGGCACGGGGGACTACGCCCGCCAGCGCGTCGGAGATGCGGGCGGCTGGCACATGGTCGCCGGCCTGCGCTGGTGGATGTGAAGGGGTGACGCGCTCACGGCCGCAGCCCGGGGGCTGCGGCCGATCGATGCGCCGTTCGTTAGTTGATTTCGAGCTCTGGATCGAGCACCAGCGAGCCAAGCACCACCGAGAACTTGTAGCGGCCATTCCGGCCGCTGTTCACGACATACGCGCCATTGCCGGCCGAGACCGGCGGCGCGACCGGATTCCCGTTCATCTTGAAATCGGCCATCCCCGGGCGTGCCCCACCGGGGACGCCACACGACGCGGGCACGTTGCCCGCGACCTGCAGGACGATGCGATCGCCCGGATGCGCAGAGAGGATGCCGTTCGGCAGATCCGTGGCCAGTCCACAGGGAGACCCGCCGCGGACGGTCACATTGATGGTGTGTTGCACGGGGCCCTGTGCCAGCGCGCCGGGCGACATCGGCGTCCAGATGACGACCGCCGCCGTCACCACGATCCAACCAACTCTTTTCATACGGCTCTCCAATCAGTATTAGGGGGGTTATTTACGATTCACGAGTGCCTGAAACGCCGACAGCTCACGCAAGCTTGCAAGATCGTCGTCGGCCCTGATCACCGCCACCGCGTAGCCTTTCGCAACCGCGCTCTCGAGCGCCCGGATCGCCTGCGCCGGCTTCTTGCCGAGTGCATAGACGACCGCGCCTCGAAACAACACCGCGCCGTCGGCAGGGGCCAGCGTCTCCGCTGCGGCGAGGTGGCGCTCCGCATCAGCGGAACGGCCAAGCTTAGCTTCATAGACGGCAAGACGCGAGAGGTTTTGCGCGTCGTTCGGGTTGACGCGCAGCTCGGCTTCGGTGAGCTCGCGGGCGTGTTCGTAGGCCGCGCGCGCGTCGGCGGCACGTCCGAGACGCATGTACGCATCACCAAGGTTGCGTTGCGTCACCGGCCGGTTCGGGGTCAGTTTCAGGGCCTGCTGATACGCGTCGGCGGCTTCAGCGAAACGGCCCTGGGCGTAGAGGACCGTGCCCATGTTCGAAAACGTCGGCGCGTACGGATTGCGCGCCACCGACTTCTGGTAGGCATCGAGCGCGCGCGTTTGATCACCCATGGCCTGATACAGGGTGCCGAGTTGCTGGAAGGCCCGCGCGCTGTCGGGCGCAAGCTCCGTCAGCCGCTTCAACACCGGTTCGGCTTCGCTGAACCGGCTGGCGCCGTACAGCATCACGCCAAGCTGGCTGTAGTTCTCCGGGTAATTCGGACGCAGCGCGATCGCCTTGTTGAACTCGACCACCGCATCGTCGATGCGCCCCTGCTCGGCGAGGATGGTGCCGAGCAGGCGCGGTGCGTCGACGTGATTGGGACGAAGCGCCTGCACGCGGCGAAGTTCCTCGGTCGCTTCGATGATGCGGCCGCTGCCTTGATAGATGACGGCGAGCGCATAGTGGGCCTGCGGTTCGTCAGGGGCGAGGCGAACCGCGTCAAGCCCTGCGGCGATGGCGCGCTCGGTGTACTCGGGCCGCTTGGTCTGCACGTACATCTCCCAGTACGCTTCGCCGCGTCCGGCATGCGCAAGGGCCAGCGACGGATCGGCCGCGATTGCGCGATCGAAGGCCTCAATCGCGCGCTCGATGTTGCCCGGCTTGTCGCGCGCGTCGAGCAGGATGCGGCCCTGCCAGTACTCGGCGAGCGCGGCGGGCGCGGCCGCGCCGGCCTTTGCCGGCGCGACTGCTGCCGACGCGTCAGCCTTGATTCTCAGCGCGGCGCTGATGCCGTCGCCCATGCGGCGCTGGAGGTCGAACAAGTCGGCGAGCCGCCCCTCGAATCGCTGCGCCCACATGACGTGACCGCCGGCATCCAGCAATTGCAGGTTGACGCCGAGCTGGTCTCCCGCCTGCTGCACGCTTCCGCCGATGACGTACGACACACCGAGCGCCGATGCGAGCAGCGCCGGCGTCTTCGACTTGGGTTGGCTGCGGCGCACGTCCGCCGGGGACACGACCGCGAGCGCGGGCATCGCGGCGAGCGTCGTACTGATCGTCTCCGCTATGCCGACGCCAACGAACTCCCGGGTCGTATCGCCGCTCAAGTTCTCGAGCGGCAGCACCGCTACACTCGCGAGCCCCGGTGATGCGGAGGTTCGCGTTGACGACGGTTCGCTTCGAAATCGCCACATCGCAACGGAGCCGATCGCCAACACAGCCACGACAATAGCGGCGGCGATCGCCCAGCGCCGCACGGGCTGAACGGGGCGCGCGACGGTGACTGTCGGCGTCGCCGCCTGTGACGCTAGTCGCAGCGCCGTGCCGAACTCCGATGCCGATTGATATCGCGCGCCGGGCTGGCGCGCGGTGGCCGTGGCCACCACCTCTTCAACCGCCATTGGGATGGAGGCGTCGA
>CAZBYY010000277.1:0-4819 GCA_964495855.1 uncultured Acidobacterium sp.
GCGAGGCATCCCACTGCGGGTAGGTCACGCCATCCGGCCGCACCTTGTCGACGTCCTGCAGGCGCAGCCACTGCGACCAGAACCGCTTCGACAGCGACTCCGAGCGTGGATCCGCCAGCATCCGGCGCACCTGCTTCTCGATGCCGGCGCGGGTCTGCAACGCGCCGGCCGCAGCCGCGCGGCGCAGTTCCTGGTCGGGCACCGTGCCCCACAGGAAGAACGACAATCGTGAGGCGAGTTCGTTGCTGGCGACGTTGAACGCCGTGCCCGCCTTCGGCGTCGGCTCGACGCGGAACACGAACCGCGGATTGGCGAGGATCCCCTGCACCGCCATCTGGATGCCGGACTCGAAGTCGCCGCCCGCATCGCGCCCCTGCTGGTAGAAGCGCATCAACTCGTCGAGGTCCTGCGGGGTGAGCGGACCGCGGTACGCCTTCGTGCCGAGTTCCTGCACGATCTGCGTCGCACACCGCTCCTCCGCCGTGGTCGGGCGGCAGGTGAACACGCGGCGGCGGCTCGGCGTGTCGGACACGCCCGTGACCTGCATCGGCCCGGCGATCGTCATGTCCTGCAGGTGCGGCAATGCGGTGATGCCGAACCCGGTGCCGATGCGCGTATCGATCAGCGTCTGGTCGATCGGCGCGATCAGGTCGTCCACCGGACCCGCGAACCGCGGCACGAACACTGCGGAAATGCGCTGGGCGCCGGCGCGCACCTGGATCGGCGGCGTCTTGACGATCATGCCCTTCTCGGATTCGTCGCCCATGCCCTTGTCCACTTCCAGCAGCGCGACGCGCTCGCCGTTGATCGAGACGTCGATCAACTCGTTCTTGCCCGCGAGCAGGATCGAGGTGTTGCCGTACAACTCGCCGCTCGCCGATCGCACGAGCGTGAAGGTGAAGGAATACGTGCCGTCAGCCGGGAAGGTGTGGGTGATCGAGAGGCCGCCGCGCGATCCGAACGGCGCGCCTTCGACGTAGCGCATCTGCGATTCCGTGGCGGGAATGCGATACGTCGCCGAGGTCGCCGTCGCGTGACGGTCGCCGATCGCGAGGCGGCTGATCTGGCTCGCCGCGCGCAGGTAGCCCTGCAGCAACGCCGGCGACATGGCCTGCGCGTCGGCCAGGTTGTCGAAGCCGTGGCTCATCGTATCCGGCGGCAGGAACGGCGTGACGTCCACGTCGACGTCCAGAAGGTCTTTCACGGCGCGCTGATACTCGGCGCGTGTGAGTCGCTGGAACGGACGCCAACCGGGATTGAGATTCTGCGCGGCGACGGCGTCCATACGCGCTTCGAGGCCGCTGGCAAACGCATCCAGCGTGGCATCATCCGGCCGCGCGGCGCCGGACGGCGGCATCATGCCGGCGCGTAATTTCCGAATCATCCGCTCGATGGTCTCGCCGTGTTCGGCCGGCTTCCACTCGGCGAACGTGGCGAGGCTCATGTCGCCGGACTTCATGCGGTCGTTGTGACATGTGGCGCAATACTTCGCCACGAGCGCGTGCTGGTCCGCCGCAGCCATGCCCCGAGGCGCCGCAGGTGTTTGGGGCTTGGCCGCCACTGCCGCCGGCACAGGCTTCGCTTGTACGGCTGTCGCCGTAGCAGGACGATTCGAACCAGGGGCGGAACTGGCAGGTTTCGCGGTTTGCGCGGCGAGCACGCCTCCCGCGATCAGAATCCCGCAGGCCAGGGCGAGGCCGGGGATGCGTAGCGTAGACCGAATCATTCGTTTCCTCGCTCGTCACTGCCGCCGCCCACTCCGTGGGTGGGCGCTACGGCGCATTCCAGCATTCGGAAAATCCGTCCGATATCGCAGGGTAAGTATACTGTCGGCCGGCCGGAAGTTGTGACGGAACGTCACTCACCCGGAAGTCGCACGTCGTCCGCTTCTACCGTTGGGTTCCAAGGAGGAATGAGTGGTTTACGCCTTACGAATGCTGAGATTAGTCACGCTGCTGGTCCTGAGCGTCACCGTCCCCATGAAGGCGTGGGCGCAGACTGCGTCCGGTACGATTCTCGGCGAAGTGAAAGATTCGACCGGCGCCGCACTTCCCGGCGTGACGGTCACCGCGACCAATCAGGCCAACGGCGCGGTTCGCGAAACCGTCTCGGACTCGCTTGGCGCCTATCGCTTCTCGGCGCTGACGCCCGGCCTGTACACCGTGAGCGCTGAGCTCGCCGGCTTCAAGAAAGCCGTCCGGACCGACGTGCGCGTCAACATCGCGTCGCAGGTCGTCGCCGCGCTGGCGATGGAAGTGTCGGGCGTCGAAGAGCGCGTGACCGTCGCCGCACTCGCGCCGCTCGTCGACACCACCGAACAGGTCGTGAAGACGCTGATCGACACCAAGCAGATCGAATCGTTGCCGCTCAAGACGCGCGACTTCCTCGATCTCGCCATGCTGGCTCCGGGCGTGGTCACCGACCAGGGGTCGGCGTCGGGCGGACAGACCGACTCGATTTCCTTCGCCGGCATGAGCGAGAACTACAAGTCCGTGTGGCTGGAAGGCGTCGACTTCAACGACGAAGTTACCGGCGGCGGATCGTCGCTGTCCTCTGCAACGCGCATCGCGCTTGCGTCCGAAGCGATCCAGGAATTCCAGGTGATGGCGAACTCCTACTCTGCGGAGTTCGGGCGATCGGCATCGGGCGCGATCAACATCCTCACGAAGTCCGGCGGTAACCAGGTCCACGGCAGCAGCTTCTACTTCCGCCGCGATGACGCGTTCGAAAAGCCGAACTACTTCTCCGTCGAAGTACCGCCCTTCAAGATCGAACAGTACGGCGCCACCGTCGGCGGCCCGCTGAAGCGCAACAAGTTGTTCTACTTCGGCTCGTGGGAGCGCCGGAACAACTCGCGCTCCGTGCAGGTCAACATCCCCGTGTCGATCGCCAACTTCGTCAAGTCGCTTGGCTACGACACGCGCACGGACGTGCCGGTCACGACCGACGAGAACAACTATTTTGCGAAGAGCACCTACCTCATCTCGCAGAACCACAGCCTCAACACGACCTACATGTACGACCACCGGGACCTGTTCAACCAGCAGACGGGCGGCGACTCGGCCGGCGATCATGGCTACGACGACAAGCGCCGCGCCTGGTTCGTGGTCGGCAATCTCACGTCGGTGTTCCGCTCGAACATCGTCAACGAACTGCGTGTGAGCTTTTCGCACCAGGCGCTCGATCGCGTGCTGCCGGCCGGCTCGACGTCGCGGCCTGAAATCCGGTTCCCGACCGTGCAGTTCGGACGCGCGAGCAACGTGCCGCAAAGCCGCACGCAGGACAACCGCATCTTCACAAACGCCACCAACATTCACCTCGTCGGCAAGGGCTCACACGACGTGAAGTTCGGGTTCGAAGCGAACATCGTTCCGACGACGAGCTTGATCAACCAGTCGTTCAACGGCCTCTTCGAATTCCTTGCCGACGCGCCGGTCGTGCCCGGCGATCCGTCCACGCTGCCGTTCCGCTACACGCAGGGCATCGAGCTGCGGGGCAAGCTCGCCGCAATGAGTCGCGACGTCAACATCTACTCGGCGTTCGTGAACGAACAGTGGCAGCCGCGCGACGGCCTGACGCTGAACCTCGGCCTGCGATACGACTGGCAGTTGTGGCGGGGTGACCTCAACGGCATGGACGTCCCTGGCGGCATGTCGACCCAGGCGTTCTGGATCAGCCAGGTTGCGGGTGACCTGAAGGGCAAGAACTTCAAGGCGGTGCCGAACGACATGAACAACATCGCGCCGCGCCTCGGCGTGATCTGGGATCCGACCGGCAAGAGCACCACCGTGGTGCGCGCCGGCTACGGCATCTACTACGACCAGATCAACACCACGACGTTGCGCTCGGTGGTCGCCGGCTATCCGGGCTTCATCACCACGCAGATCGCCAACGACGCGCGTTCGGGCGCGCGTATCCCCAACGATTTCTTCCCGAACGTGCCCACAATCGCGTTCCCGGAATCGGTGGGTACCTCGTTCCGCATCGCCAGCCCGACGGCGCAGTCGCCCTACACGCACCAGTCCACCGCCGGCATGACGCACCAGTTGAGCGGCCACTATGCGTTCTCGACCGACTACGTCTACCTGCGCGGCGAGCATTTCCCGCTCACGTTCAACGTGAACGCACGGCAGACCGACGGCACGTGCCCGCTGATTGCCAACTGCACGCGCATGTTGCTCTACGCGGACACGGCGCCGATTCGCATTCACCAGGCGCAGTTCCGCCTCGAGCGCCGGTTCGCCGACAAGGTCGGCTTCCTCGTCGGCTACACGCTCGGCAGCGCCAAGACGATTGCCGACAACGGCACGCCCAGCAACAAGTACGACCTGATGTCCGACTGGGGCCCGACCTCGAACGACGTGCGGCATCGCTTCGTCGCAAACGCCGTGTATGAGTTGCCGTTCGGCATCCAGGCCGGCGGCATCGTAACGGCGAACTCCGCTCCGCCCTACAACATCGTCAGTGGCGTCGATACGAATCGCGACGGCGACAACAACGATCGGCCTGCTGGCGTGACGTTCAACTCCGGACGCGGCGACCGCTACTTCCAGACCGACCTGCGCTTGTCGAAGAAGATCGACATGGGCAAGGCGCGCGGTGAGGTGCTGTGGGAGATGTTCAACCTGTTCAACACGGTGAACTTCAACAACTACCAGGGTAACCAGAGCGCGGCGCCCGGAAAGACGGCGACGGGGATCCCGACGGGATTCGGCCGGCCGCGTCAGGCGTTCGATGCGTTCCAGGCGCAGTTGGGCCTGAAGCTCACGTTCTAAAAAGGATCGAGCCGGCGCCACACAACTGTGGCGCCGGCCGAGAT
>CAZBYY010000278.1:0-4816 GCA_964495855.1 uncultured Acidobacterium sp.
CGCGATGCTGATCCCGCTGATGTTCGACACGAACGTCGAGGTGGCCAGGGCGGCGATTGCGAGCGCCGGCCGGATGGGCGGCGGCGACTTCCTGTTCGTGGCGCCGCTCGTCTCGCTGTTGCGCAACCGGCGGCTGAAATCGTCGGCGAAAGCCGTGCTCGTCGCCTACGGCGAGCCCGTCGTCGCGCCGCTTGCGTACTTCATGCGTGACGCCGACGAGGACGTGTGGATCAGGCGGCATGTGCCCGCGACGCTCGCCCAGTTGCCGAGTACGGCGTCGGTCGAAGCGCTGGTCGCGGTGCTGGACGAGCGCGACGGGTTCCTGCGGTACAAGGCCACGCAGGCGCTGGATCGCATCCGGCGATCGCATCCGGACCTGCCGATCAACGCCGACGTGATCCGGTCGAGCGTGAGCGGCGAGGCGACGCGCGCGTTCAATGCGCTGACGCTGTACTACAACCTGTTTGTGGCCGGCGGGCTGCCGCCGACGTCGCTGCTCGCACGCGCGCTCAACGAGAAGCACCGGCGCGCGGTGACCCGCATGTTCACGCTGCTGGGGCTGGTGCATTCGCGCGCCGACATTGCGGCCGTGCGCCACGCGCTGCGTGACAGCGATCCGCGCGCGCGGTCGCGCGCGATCGAATACCTCGACAACCTGCTCGAAGGCGACACCAGGCGGCGCGTGCTGCTGCTCGTCGAGGACATGCCGGCCGAGGAACGCATCCGCAAGGGCAACGTCATCTACCGCACGCGCACGCGCGACGTCGCAGACACGCTGGCGCAACTGCTGCACGACGAGGACCAGTCGATCGCGTCGGCGGCGATCCTGCTGATCGAAGAGCGCGGCCTCTGGTCGCTGGCCGACGATCTCGAGTACGTGCTGGCGCATCGCGATGCGCGCGACCAGCACGTCTTCGAGGCGGCCTCCTGGGCCCTGGCGGCGCAGCGCATGCCGGCCGAGCGCCGCAGGGCGCTGTGGCTCGAGCCGTTACCGGCCGTCGAGCTGGCCAACCGCCTGCGCAAGGTCCCGCTGTTCGAGTTCACGCACGTCGACGAGTTGTTCAGGCTGGCGCGACTGGGGCGGCAGGTCCGGTATGAAAAGGGGCAATCGCTTTACGAGCGTGGTGATGCGGCTCGGACGATCCAGTTCCTCCTCGACGGCCGCGTCTCGATCGACGTGGAGGAAGTGGAGGCGCCGGCGGCGCTCGGGTTCAACGCACTGCTGCAGGGCTTGCCGATGCCCGACCGCATCACGGCCGTTGAACGCTCGATCACGCTGTCGCTGACATCCGACGAGTTCCTGTCGCTGCTTGCGGAGAACGTGGAGCTGGCGGAGGGCATTTTCCGCACGCTGATCGTCACGCGCGGACTCGGCACCGCGCATCCCGTGGTCAGGGGCAACCTGCGCATCGATGCGAGCCAGGCGGCGCAGCTGCGCGTGATCGATCGCGTGATGCTGCTGCAATCAAGCCCGTTCCTCGCGCATGCCACGGCTGCGCAGTTGTGGCGACTGTCGAGCCTTGCGCGCGAAGTGCAGGTCGCCACAGGTGCGGAGCTGGTCGCTGCCGGCGGCGAAGCCGCGATCCTGATGGTGATCGCAGGAGCGCTGCACGTGGAAGGCGCGGGCGCAAGCGAGACCGCCGCGCCCGGGGATGCCGTTGGCTTGTACGAGACGCTTGCCGGATCGCGCATGGCCGAGCGCGTGACGGCGGCAACCGATTCCACGGTGCTGCGAATCGAACGGTCGGCGCTATTCGAGCTGCTCGCCGATCACACCGACCTGCTTCAGAGCGCGTTTTCGATCTTGCTGTCGGCGCCGGCGGACGCGGTGCGCGGCGACAGCGGCAACACCACTTCGAACACCGTCTCGACGCCCTGACGACTGCGCGCGGAGACGCTGCCGCCGTGCCGTTCGACGATCGCCTTGACGATCGACAAGCCGAGACCGGACCCGCCCGCATGCAGGCGTGACTGGTCTGCCTTGTAGAAACGATCGAACACGTGCGGCAGGTGCTCGGGGGCAATACCGGCGCCGGTGTCGGTCACGGTCAGCCTGATGTGTCCCTGGCTGCGGCTGGCGTTCAGACGAATGGTCCCGCCCGGAGGTGTATGCCGCAACGCGTTGGCCGCGAGGTTCTGCATCACCTGTTCGAGGCGATGCGGATCGCCGACCAGGCGCAGGTCGTCGTCGTGCGGATCAATCACGATCGTGACGTTCTTGTCTTCCGCCATCTTGGCGTGACGTTCGGCCACACGCTCGAACAGCTCGTCGACGTCGACGTTCTCCTGCGCCATGGAGATGCCGCCGGCTTCGAAACGCGCAAGATCGAGGAGGTCGCCCACGAGGCGCTCGATGCGCTCGCCCTCTTCCTGGATCACCTTGACGGCACGCTGCCCTTCCTTCGAGGCGGGCACAAACTGCGGCAGCGCGAGCGTTTCGGCGTAGCCGCGAATCGCCGTGAGCGGCGTCATCAATTCATGCGACACATCGGCCAGCAGCTGGCGGCGCGCGCGGTCGGCATCCACAAGCTGCGCCTGCCTCGCGGCCAGGTCGTTGGCCATGCGATTGAATGCCTCGGCAACTTTGGCCACCTCGTCGCCGCCGATCGCCGGCGCGCGCGCGGTGACGTCGCCTTCACCGAACCGCCGCGCCGCGTCTTCGAGGGCGTGCAGCCGTGCCTGCGCCGGACGAAAGATCACGAGCGCTGCGATCGCGGTCACCGCCACCAGCAGGAGCAGTCCGCCGAGAGCCACGGGCGTGCCCACGGATTCGGCAAAACGCCGCCATCCGGTGAGCGGCGGCACCCACACGACCGCCACGATCTGATCGTTGCGCACCACCGGCGCCATCACCGGGCCGCGACGCGTCGGCCCGAACATGCGCGGCACGCCACCGTTTCGATCCGGCAGCGGTCCGCCGAAGCCGCCCCGCATACCCGGCCCCTCCGGCGGCATCCGATCGCCGGGGCCCATACCGGGACCTCCCGGTCCCCCGCCCGGCCCGCCAAACTCACCGCCGCGACCGCGGCGCCGGAACGGCGGCACGCGAAGACCCGGCGGCACTTCCAGCCCCGCCTGCGCGATCGACGTGCCGTCCGGAAAGATGATCGCGGCCGGGCGATGCAATTCGCTGATGCGGCGTTCGGCGTAGGCGCGCAGGTCGAGCTGCGGATCGCGGGCCATCGCCGATTCGAATTCGGACGCGACCAGTTCCGCAAAGTCGCGGCCCATGCGTTCGGGCATGCCGCCTTCGGTCTCGCCGCCGACCCAGATGAACAACGCGGCCTGCAGGCCGAGGGTGAGGGCCAGGAAGAAGATGAAGCCGAGCAGGATTCGCCAATACAGCGAATTGCGAATGCCCCTAAACATCAGCGCATTTATACCCGCTGCCCCACACGGTGAGGATGATTTCGGGATTGGCCGGATCCTTTTCCACGCGCCGGCGCAGCCGCTTCACGAGCGAATCGACGCTGCGCTCGGTGACGAACGTGTGATCGGGCCACACTCGGGTGAGCAACGCTTCGCGGCTGAAGACGATGCCCGGGTGCGACGCGAGGACATGCAGCAGCCGGAACTCCTGCGCCGTCAAGTCGACATCATCATCGTTGACACGCACGCGCCGGCGGGCGGGATCGATGTGAAGACCGTGCACGTCGATCGGCTTCTCGGCGGTGCCTGCGGCTTCGGCCTGCAACTGCGAGCGGCGCGGCCGGCGCAGCAAGGCGCGCGCGCGGGCGACGAGCTCGCGAATGCCGAACGGCTTGGCCAGGTAGTCGTCGGCGCCGCTCTCGAGGCCGAGCACTTTATCGCTTTCCTCGCGGCGTGCGGTCAGCATCAGGATCGGCACATCCTGGTTGGGTCCTTCGCGGCGCACGGCACGGCAGATCGTGATGCCGTCCACGGCCGGCAGCATCAGGTCGAGGATGATGAGATCGAACGGTTCGGAACCGGCGCGTGTCAGCGCCTCCTGCCCATCGGCGATGGCCTCGATCTCGAGGCCTTCGAGACCGAGGTGCAGCTGGATCAGCTCGCGGATGTGCGCTTCATCTTCAACAACGAGGACTCGGGCCACGGCTTCAGTGTTCCATAGTTGCAGCTGGGTTCCAGCGGTCGCCGCAGGTGCCATTGATTTATCACATCGCCGCCACGCCCCTGACACCATAATCCCGTCTGATGAAGCAGGCGAACGGGCCGACAGGCCAGCAGGCCAGCAGCCCATCGGGCCATCAGGTGACGGGGCCAACAGGAGAACGCTTCATGACGACACGAATGAAAACTTACATCGCTGCCGGCGCGGCGGTGCTGACGTTAGCGGCTGGCGCGCCTATGTTGCTGGCTCAGGATCAGCAGCCGAAGCGGCCGGGGCCAGGCTTTGGCGGACCGCCTCCGGGCGGGCCGGGCATGCGTGGGCGCGGGCCGGGCGGACCGGGCCCAATCGGACCGATGGGCCTTGGCCCCGGGTTCCGCGAGTTGAACCTCAGCGACGATCAGAAGGAGCAATTGAAGAAGATCGCCGAATCGCATCGCGATGAATTCCGCGCGGCCGGTGAGAAGGCACGCGCGGCACACGAGGGGATGCAGGGGTTGATGGACGCCGACACGATCGACGAGAACGCCATCCGCGCCAAGAGCGCCGACATCGCGGCCGCTGAGGCCGAGGTGATGATCCTCAACGCCAAGGTGCGTCACGAGTCGATGCAGGTGCTGACGTCCGAGCAGCAGGCCAAGCTCAAGGAGTTGCAGGCGAATCGCCCGGGGCCCGGTGGGCCGGGCCGACCTCGCCGGCGGGGGCAGCAGCACCAGCAGGCCACCGGGC
>CAZBYY010000279.1:0-4812 GCA_964495855.1 uncultured Acidobacterium sp.
CGAGCGCACCGCCAACGGCGGCGCCGAGATCACCAAGCTGGTGGGCACGAGCGCGTGGTATGCGCCCGGTGCGTCAGCGGCGCTGATGGTCGAAGCGATCCTGAAGGATCAAAAGAAGATCATGCCGTGCTCGGTGTACCTGCAGGGCGAATACGGCGTGAACAACCTGTTTGTCGGCGTGCCCGTGAAGCTGGGTGCGAAGGGCGTCGAGCAGATCATCCAGATCAAGCTGACGGCGGAAGAGCAGGCTGCATTCAACAAGTCGGCGGGCGCGGTGAAAGAGCTCGTGGACGTCATCGGAGTGTAGAACCGGATCTCGGTTCCGGGTTCCAGCGGTTCCACTGGTTCCAAAGGCATCGTTCTGACGGGGTTCCAGGTGCTTCGTCAGAGCGATGCGCCTCGTGGCGCTCCCAACGAGATCTCCATCGGCTCGAGTATCTCTGGCTCCGAGCAGTTGGCAGGGATTGGGTCGATGGTTGTAGGATCTCGCGGTACGACGGTGCGTGTTAATGGACGACACGCGTTTTCCGCGAGGCTAATCATGCCACCATGCAAACATGGGTTGCCGCATAGAATGTGCGCGGCTTGTCAGCCATCGTCGCCGAGGGCGGTCGTCACACGCGATGTCGCCGTTCTCTATCACCACGCCCGTTGTTTGGTCTGCGGCCTACCGAAAAGTATGCCCGTTGGGCGCAGGCAGTGTGAGGAGTGCTTCGGGCTTTCCATCGACCAGAAGCGCGCACAACGGCGCGCGACACGCGCCCGCCTTTCCGCAAAGCGACGACCGGCGCAGACAAAGAAAAAGAGACGTGGTGGCGACGGCAGCGTTTGGGCAGTGTCTGGCGGACTACCCACACTCGGTAAGCATCGTTAACGCGGTCGTACGTCGAACAACGTTGTCAGAAAGGTGCCGTCGTTCCACAGGTGTGGGCTTTTTAACGCGACCACGATTCAGGATGTGAGATTTCATGGCTGTGCCGACTTACGACCGCTTCATCGAACCGATTCTTCGGCATTTGGCCGAGCATCCCGAAGGCGCACTTGCAAGAGACGTTCATGACGCTGCTGCGATGGCTCTCGGGTTGACCGACGCAGACCGGGCCGAATTGCTCCCGAGCGGCGTTCAAGCGATCTAAAAGAACCGGGCTGGATGGGCCCATGACCGCCTGAAACGATCCGGACTCTCTTCAAGTCTGCGCAAGGGATTTTGGAAACTGACGGAGGCTGGAGCAGCATTCGCCCAATCACATCCGGCCCCTCTCTCAATCACCGCAATCGAACGTCTTGCCACCGAACACAACGACATCATCCTCAGGCCGCTCGACGGATCAAAGCGGTCTGTGACCGCAGTGAACGTCTCCCAGGCATCCGCAAGTCCGGATGACCGGCTTGAAGCGGCGTTAGCTGAACTACGCGAGGCGGTCTCGGCCGAACTGCTCGAAGCACTGTCACAGGTGACGCCGCAGTATTTCGAAACAATCGTCCTCGACCTGCTGCACCGAATGGGTTACGGCACAAGTCGCGACGACCTGCAGCGCGTTGGTCGCACGGGAGACGGTGGGATAGACGGAGTGATCGCACTTGATCGCCTGGGGCTCGAGAAGGTTTACGTCCAAGCCAAGCGTTGGCAATCCACCGTTGGTAGGCCGGAGATTCAGGGGTTCTTCGGAGCGCTCGCCGGTCAGCGCGCCAAGAAGGGCGTCTTCATCACTACGTCGACCTTCAGTCAACAAGCAACGGAGTTCGCAAGGTCAGTCGAGGGTATCGTGCTCGTTGACGGCGAAAAGCTGGCGTCACTCATGACAGAGCACGAAGTTGGCGTGTCTCTCCGTCCGCTCAAGGTGCCGAAGCTCGATTCCGACTACTTCGAGGAATAGCGCTGGGAATGCGCGGCCAAATCTACAGGTCGCCAGGTGAAAGCCCAGTGCGTTTTGCGATTCTGGCTAACATGACTGGCCCGATTTCTTCGTCGTCGTGAAACGCAAAGACGAAGTCAGCCCAACCGTTTCGCTCCAGTGTCCGGTGAGATCCTGATTGGGGTTTGATCTTCCAACCGATTCGCAACAGCGCAGCGAGGACGCGCCGCGCTCTGGCCGAAGGCCACTTGCTCACGGCTCACGCAGCTTGGAATGTGACGTTTAGGAGTTCACCAGGAGCTTCCCGGTGCTCGAGGCGCTCGGCCAGCACGCGAAGGGCAAGAGCCTGAACTTTCGCGACGGCGTCAGGTTGAGTAGCCCCGTAGCAGAGCACGCCTGCAAGATCGGGGATTTCGGCGATCCACCGTCCGTCCTGCTCGCGATCGAGTTCAATCGTGAATGTCACGAGGCCACTCTAGCACCGCGCGTGCAGTCCAACAACTAGTCCTGCCCTTGAGGCCTTCCCCAAAATCAAAAAGGGCGGATTAAAGTCCGCCCCTACGACGTTGGCGTGAGAACCAGGAACCCCGGCAGAACGATGCCTTTGGTACCTCTGGAACCTTGGTACCCTTGGAACTCAAAGAATTACCTGACGATGGCCTTTAAGTAATCGCGATTCATGCGCGCGATGTTGGAGATCGAGATCTCCTTCGGGCACGCCGCTTCGCATTCGCCCTCGTTCGAGCAATTGCCGAAGCCTTCCGCGTCCATCTGCTGAACCAGGTTGACGACGCGTTCGAGGCGTTCGGGCTGGCCTTGCGGCAGCAGGTTCAGGTGCGCCAGCTTGGCGGACGTGAACAAGTGCGCTGCGGCGTTCTTGCAGGCCGCCACGCACGCTCCGCAGCCGATGCACTGCGCGGCGTCGAACGACATGTCCGACTGCGACTTCGGCACCGGGATGGAATTGGCGTCCTGCGCGGAGCCGACGTTGATCGAGATGTAGCCGCCGGCCGCGATGATGCGATCGAACGCCGAGCGATCGATCACCAGGTCTTTCAGGACCGGGAAGGCCCTGGCGCGGAACGGCTCGATCGTGATCGTCTCGCCGTCCTTGAAGCGGCGCATGTGCACCTGGCAGGTCGTCGCGCCCTTGTCGGGGCCGTGCGGGATGCCGTCGATCACGAGCCCGCAGCTGCCGCAGATGCCCTCGCGGCAATCCGAATCGAACGCGATCGGATCCTCGCCACGCTTGATCAACTGTTCGTTGACGACGTCGAGCATCTCGAGGAACGACATGTCGGGATGCACGTTGTCGGCGGTGTAATCCACGAGGCGGCCCTGCGCATCCGGCCCCGCCTGTCGCCACACTTTAAGCTGTACTCTCATGTCTGTGTTCTCGTAGGGCACTCTGCGCACCCGTGGCACCGTAGGCACCCCAGGCACATGAGGCACCCTGATTACTTGTAGCTCCGCTGAGTCGGGTGCACTTCCTCGAAGACCAGCGGCTCCTTGTGCAGCTCCGGTCTCACGCCGACACCTTTGAATTCCCAGGCCGCGACGTACGTGAACTCGTCGTCGTTGCGCTGCGCTTCGCCATCCGGCGTCTGGTATTCCTCGCGGAAGTGACCGCCGCAGGATTCGCGACGCTCGAGCGCGTCGAGCGCCATGACTTCCGCAAATTCCATGTAGTCGGCGACGCGGCCGGCGTAGTCGAGGTTCGGGTTGAGGTTGTTGGCCTCGCCCGGCACGCTGACGTTTTGCCAGAACTCGTCGCGCAGCGCGCGGATTTCGCTGATCGCCTGCTTGAGGCCGGCTTCGTTACGCGCCATGCCGACCTTGTCCCAGCAGATCGCGCCAATGGCGCGGTGGAACTCGCGGACGGTGCGCTTGCCCTTGACCTTCAACACACTGGTGATGCGTTCCTGCGCGGTGTTCCTGGCGTCGGCAAACGCGGCGTGCTCCGGCGTCACGGCCGGAATCGTCGTCCCGCCGAGGTAGTTGGCGACCGTGTAGGGCGCGACGAAATATCCATCGGCCAGACCCTGCATCAGCGCACTTGCGCCGAGGCGGTTGGCGCCGTGATCCGAGAAGTTCGCTTCGCCCAGGACGAACAGACCCGGGATGGTGGACTGCAGGTTGTAGTCCACCCACAGGCCGCCCATCGTGTAGTGGACGGCAGGGTAGATGCGCATCGGGACTTCGTAGGGATTCTCGTCCGTGATGCGGCGATACATGTCGAACAGGTTGCCGTAGCGCGCCGAGATCGTCTCAATGCCGTGCCGCTTGATCGCTTCGGCAAAATCCAGATAGACCGACAGCCCGGAGTCTCCGGCGCCGCGGCCCTCGTCGCAGACGGCTTTCGCCGCGCGCGACGCGACGTCGCGCGGCACGAGGTTGCCGAAGCTCGGATACCGGCGCTCGAGGTAATAGTCGCGATCCGCATCGGGAATCTGCGAGGGTGGGCGCTTATCGCCCTTGTTTTTCGGGACCCACACGCGGCCGTCGTTGCGCAAGCTCTCCGACATCAGCGTCAGCTTCGACTGGTGATCGCCGCTGACCGGGATGCAGGTCGGATGGATCTGCGTAAAGCACGGATTGGCGAAGAAGGCGCCGCGTTTGTGGGCGCGCCATGCCGCGGTCACGTTCGAATTGACCGCGTTCGTCGACAGATAGAACACCGTGCCGTACCCGCCGGTGCAGAGCAGCACGGTGTGCGCCGCATGCGATTCGAGCTCGCCGGTGACCAAGTTCCGCGTGATGATGCCGCGCGCTTTGCCGTCGACGACGACGAGGTCGAGCATCTCGCGGCGCGGGAACAGCGTCACGGTGCCGGCGTCGACCTGCCGCATCATCGACTGGTAGGCGCCAAGCAGCAGCTGCTGGCCCGTCTGGCCGCGCGCATAGAACGTGCGCGAAACCTGGGCGCCGCCGAAGGAGCGGTTGGCGAGCAGGCCGC
>CAZBYY010000280.1:0-4797 GCA_964495855.1 uncultured Acidobacterium sp.
CAGCTCGCAAACACCTTCGCGGCCGCGTACCGCCGCAACGCATCCTCGAACCAATGCCAGCGCGGCGCGACGGCCGACCACCACAGCGAGCTCGCGTTGTGCGGCGCGCCCTGCCACGTCCACGGCAGCGGCACGGCGGATCGCGCCCGGTCGAACCAGAGCAGGTCATCGTCCTGCCACTCGAGCATCCGCGCCGACGCGATCGCCTCGCGTTCCCACGCGCTGAACTCGTCAAACGACATCAGCCGTGTGGCATCAGCGCGCGGCGGAAGCGACTCGCGCGCGTCGAGCCCCTCGAGCGCGCCGCCCTCGGCAATCGGCGACGGACCCTCGACGATCGCGATCGGATCGCGCGCCTCGAAGAGCATCGCTGCCGCGGTCGGGCAGTAGTGCGACAGGTTCACGCGGACGCCGCGCGAATCGATCAGGCAGACGTACGGGAAATGTGCGCAGGCCGACGGCTTGACGGAGTGAATCGCACACCGCGGCTGCCCCGCTTCGAAGAACACGCAGTGTCCGTTGGGGCGAAGGCTGAGGATGCCGGCCACGTCAGCCGGCGAGTCCGGGTCGGCGCTGAGCCAGGGCACCACCTGAAGGGGGATGACGTCGCGCGCCACCACTTGGTCGATCGCCGCGACGCGGTCCTTTTCGACAGGGATTGGCCAGCCGGAGGTGCAGCACATGCCGCTGTCGCGACACGCGTAGTGGACGTGGAAATTCAGCCAGGAAAAGTGCGGTAGCGACACGGGCGAACGCCTGCAGCGAGGCTACCATGCGCCCCGAGCTTCTGGGGTAAACCGGCTGGTCGGCAGGCCGGATTTACGTTCGGCGTAAATGTAAAGCAGGTTCCTTTTCGGAGGCGGTTTCGTGGCAAAATCCACGTAACGGGGCCCTACCTGTTTTGGGGCCGGGGAGCATCACACATGCGTCGTCTGATTACGGCAGTAACGCTCGGCGGCGGAATCCTGTTTGCGGCGTCGGCCTTTGCACAAACAGCACCCGCAAACGCACCAACTTTCTCCAAGGACATCGCGCCGATTTTCCAGGCCAAGTGCCAGGCGTGCCATCAGCCGAATTCGATCGCGCCGATGTCGCTCGTGAGCTACGCGGAATCGCGGCCGTGGGCGCGGTCGATCAAGAACCGCGTCGCGACGCGGCAGATGCCGCCATGGCACATCGATCAGAGCGTTGGCGTGCAGAAGTTCAAGAACGACATGTCGCTCACGCAGAAGCAGATCGACACGATCGTGGCGTGGGTCGACGCGGGCGCGCCGCAAGGCAGCCCGAAGGACCTGCCGCCCGCCAAGCCGCTCGCCAACGACAACGAGTGGCAGGGCGTGAAGGACGGCTTCGGTCCGCCCGATCTCGTGATCAAGTCGTCGGAGTACCAGATGCCGGCAAATCACCAGGACGTCTGGTATCGCCCGATGACCGACATCCCGATTACCGAGCCGAAGTGGGTGCGCATGGTCGAGATTCGTCCTTCGAGCCTCGCTGCGCGCAAGACGGTGCATCACTCGATCGCCTACTTGATGCTCAATGACGACCCCGATGCCGTGAACCAGGGCACCGCCAACGGCCCCGCGCCCGCCGCTTCGCGCGACGATCTCGTCAGCCGTCGTCCGCAGCTCATGGAATGGGCGATCGGCAAGGGCTACGACCGCTTCCGCGAAGGCACCGGCAAGCTGATCGTTCCCGGCGAGAAGATATCGTGGGACCAGCACCTGCACGCATCGAGCGAAACCGTGTCGACCGGATCGGAAATCGGCCTCTGGTTCTACAAGAAAGGTGAAGAGCCGAAGAAGCGCAGCTACCTGATTGGCTTCACCGGCCTGCGCGAGCGCGGCTTCCTCGACATCGCGCCCAACTCGCTGGCTTTCACCGAGGGCTTCACGGTGCTGAAGGAGAACACGATCATCACCAACTTCCAGCCGCACTTTCACCTGCGCGGCAAGGCGATGCAGGTCGAGGCGATCCTGCCGGACGGCTCGCGCCAGATCGTCAGCTACGTCGGCAACTTCAACTTCAACTGGATGACCAACTACATCTACGACGATGACGCGGCGCCGGTGTTCCCCAAGGGCACCGTGATCCACGTCAGCGCGTGGTACGACAACACCAAGAACAATCCGACCAACCCGGATCCGGAACAGTGGGTCGGATACGGCGATCGCACCGTGGACGAAATGGCCCACGCATGGATGAACGTGGTCTACCTGGACGACGCCGAGTACAAGGCGCTCCTCGCGGAGCGCAAGGCCAAGGCAACGACCGAACGCGAGCGCGAACAGCAGCAGTAGCTGCTGTTCGCCTCCTTTTCTTAATCGAGTGAATATGGCGAGAAGTGTGTCCGCGCTTGTGGTTGTGGTAGCGGCGTCGGTGGTATTGTCCGCGCAGGCGCCGCCCTATCAACTGCCGATGGAGCCGCCGCGCGAGTTCGGCACCAGCATCACGGCATCGATGGAGGGGTGGTTCGAAAATCCCGATGGCACCAAGACCTTCATCATCGGTTACCTGAATCGCAACCAGAAGATGGAAGTCGACATCCCGATCGGCGAGAACAACAAGATCGAGCCGGGCGGCCCCGACTACGGCCAGCCGACGCACTTCATGCCGCATCGCCAGCTCGGCATGTTCACGATCACCGTTCCCAAGGACTTCGGGCAGCAGCGGCTGACGTGGAGCATCACGGTCAACGGCAAGACCAACGCCATTCCCCTGAAGTTGATCCCTGACTACATCCTGCAGCCCTTCGAAGACGTCGCCGTGCACAACACGCCGCCGGTCATCCGCTTCTCGCCGACCGGCCCGGCGATCCAGGGGCCGATCGCGGCACTCTCGAAAGCGACGACGATGCAGGCCAAAGTCGGCGTGCCGATGCCGATCACGACCTACGCCGTCGATGACGGCAAGTTCACGAGCGGATCGAATGCGCAGCCGCGCAACCTGCCGCCACCGGTCGAACTGGAATGGTCGAAGTACCGCGGCCCCGGTGACGTGAAGTTCGACGCGCGCATCCCGAAGGTGAAGATCGAAGCCGGCGGACCGGTGGGCGCGGAGTTCAAGGGCCAGGCCACGACGACGGTCACGTTCTCCACGCCAGGCGACTACGTCCTGCACCTCAACGTCGACGACTTCTCCGGACGCGGCAGCGGCGAGACCGGCTGCTGCTGGACGACGGCGCTTGTGAAGGTGAACGTCACGCCGTAGGGACTAGGGACTAGGGATCGGGGGCGCCATGAAGCGTAGCGCGGTGCTGTTTGCTGTACTGCTTTCCACCACGCTCGTGGCGCAGACCGGGAAAGCGCCCGGCAACGATTCGATCACCCAGGCGAACCTGCGCGCCGACCTGTTCTTCGTCGCCGGCGACGCGATGCGCGGGCGGCTCACCGATACGAACGAGAATCGCGCCACCGCCGACTACATCCGATCGCGCTTCGAGCGCGCGGGGTTGAAGCCGGCCGCGAGCGGCAACTCGTATTTCCAGAACTACAACCTGATGACGGCGACGCTCGGTGAAGGCAATGCCGTCACCGTGCCCGTCGGCGCCTCGGGTTCGCGGGACGTGAAGGTCGGCCAGGAATTCTACCCGCAGCGCTTCAGCGCCAGCGGCAGCGTGACCGGCAAGATCGTGTTCGCGGGCTTCGGCATTTCGGCGCCGAAGCTGAAACATGACGACTACCGATCCGGTGTCGCAGGCAACATTGTGATGGTCCTCGATCACGAGCCTGGTGAGCGCGACCCGAACAGCCCGTTCGACGGCGTCGTCACCGCCGAAGCCGCAACAGCGTGGCGCAAGGCGCTCGCGGCGCAGGAGAAGGGCGCCGTCGGCATCATCTTCGTCAGCGATCTGCACAACCATCCCGATGCGGCCAACTTCGAACAGGCGGCGCGCAACGTCTGGCCGGCGGAGCCGCCACGCCTCAAGAGCTACATGCTGGCGTCGTGGGCGGACCGCATCCGCATCCCGGCGATCCAGATTTCACCGGCTCTCGCCGCCACGTTGATGCCGGTCAGCGGACCCGCGCTCGATGAGCTCGAGCACCGTTCGGAAACACCGGGAGGCTTCACGCCCGTCCCGCTCGGCCGTGACATCACGATTCGAACCTCGGTCGACCGGCACGTCGTGCCGGACCGCAACGTGCTCGGACTCATCGAGGGCAGCGATCCCACACTCAAGGACGAATGGGTGCTGGTCACCGCCCACTTCGATCACGACGGCGTCAACGGCACGCAGATCCTGAATGGCGCAGACGACAACGGCTCCGGCACGGTCGCACTGCTGTCGATCGCCGATGCCTACGCGGACGCCGCCCGGCAGGGCCAGCGCCCCAGGCGCAGCGTCCTGTTCTGCGCCTGGAACTCGGAAGAGCGCGGGCTCCTCGGCGCGTGGGCGTACACCGAATTCCCGATCAAGCCGCTCGACACCATCGCCGCGGTGCTCAACATGGACATGATCGGCCGCAACGAGGAAGTCCAGGTTGGCGGCGGCCCTCGCTTCAACGGTCTCGAGGTCCAGACCGCGGAATCAAACGCCAATGCGGTGAACATGATGGGCTACGCGCGCGTGCCGGCGCTCGCCGAGGTCGTCGACGGCGCCAACGCGGGCATCGGCCTCGAGATCAAGAAGCGCTACGACAACAACGCCTCGAACCTGGTGCGCCGCAGCGACCAGTGGCCGTTCCTGCAGCGCGGCGTGCCGGCCCTCGGCTTCATGACCGGCCTGCATCCGGACTACCACACGATGTACGACCGGCCGGAAAAGATCAATTACGCGAAGATGGAAAAGATCGCGCG
>CAZBYY010000281.1:0-4791 GCA_964495855.1 uncultured Acidobacterium sp.
ACGACACGAGCGGCCACAACATCTGCGACGGCTACGCCGATCGCTGCGTCGCCGTCAACCCCTCCGACACGGCTCCGGCGCTCATCGCGCTCGGCGCCGAGTTCGTGATCAAGAACGGCGACAAGGAACGCGTGCTGCCGGCCGAAGAGTTCTTCATCGGCCCCGGCATCAACATTACGCGCCTGACCGTGCTCGAACACGGCGACCTCCTCACCGCGATCCGCATTCCGAAGACGTTCGCCGGCAAGGCGCATTACTTCGAGAAGGTGCGCGACCGTCAGGTGTGGGACTTCGCGCTCGTCAACATCGCCGCCGCCATGGACGTTTCGGGCACGACGATGAACGACGTGCGGATGGTGGTCAACGGTGTGGCCGCCACGCCGTATCGGCTGAGCGCCGTCGAAGCGTTCCTCAAGGGCAAGCCGCGCGACAAGGCCACGGCCGATCGCGCTGCCGACATGGCGGTCGAGGGCGCGGCGCCGCTGCGGCACAACGCCTACAAGATCCCGCTCGTCAAGGCGCTGGTGAAGCGGGCGATTCGTGGAGACGCTGAATGGACTTCCTAACGACAGCCCGCAGTCCATGGGGTGAGTCGGTCTTCATTCACATCTCGTGGAGCCTGTTCTGGGCTGCGCTGGTAGGCGGGTTGCTGTTCCTGCTGGCGCACGGCGGCTACATGCTGTTCTCGCAGCACCACAAGAGCAGCTCCGAAGATGTGGATCGGATGGAGCGCGAGATGGCCGGCTTGCCGGCGCACCTCACTCGCCACGGGTTCGTCGCCCGCGCGTTCCACTGGGTGATGGCGTTCGCCATGCTGTCGCTGCTCTTCACGGCGTTCCTGCCGATTGTTGGCGTCCGGTTCGCGTGGGTGCAGTGGCACTGGATGGCGGGCCTGCTGCTGACGGCGTCGGTGCTCTTCCACATCTTCCACGCCACGTTCGTGCTGGACTTCTGGTCAATCTGGGTTGGTCCCAAGGACATCCCGGAGTTCAAGACCGAGATGATGCGCGACTTCGGCCAGGACGTCCCTGGGGCGCCGAAGCCTGGCAAGTACCCGCTCGGCAACCGGCTGTATCACCTCGCGGTGATGGTGTGCGGGCTGACCGTGATCGGCACCGGCATCATGATGATGTATCGCGTGCGCACCGGGATCGTCGAGCGCAATCCGTACATCATGTCGGACCCGACGTGGGGCCTGACGTATGTCGGCCACGGACTGATGGGCGTCGGTTTCGTCGGCCTGACCATCGCGCACATCTACTTCGCGCTGCGCCCGGAGAAGCTGTGGATCACCAAGGCGATGATCTTCGGCACCATCACGCGTCGTGAATACCTGATGCACCACGATCCGAAGCGGTGGGTCGTCGAGGGCAGCAAGAAGACGTCGAATGTCGCCTGAGGCGGCACGCGAAGAACTCTCTCGTCGCGCTGACGCGATCGAGGGCGGCTACGAACTGATGCTGGCGTATGCGGCGCAAGGTCTGGACACGGACCAGGGCGCCGCAAACTCCTCGCAGCTGCGCGATCACCTGCGGCGATTCGAGGCCGCGCTCACCGACCTGGCCAAGACGTATCGCGAATGTGCCACGGCGCTCAACGTGCCTGGGGCCGACGCGCTCGAAGGCTTCCTCGAGACAGTCGAGCGTGACGCCCGGACCACGCAATCAGCACTGCGCCTGGTCCTGGCGCAGCCCGGCATCAGCTCGCAGATGATCGACAACCTGAACGCGTCGATCCACGTCCGCGCCTTGCTCACCGACGTATTCGTCGTCGACGAGATCTTGAAAAATAGGAAATAGGAATTGGGAAGTGGGAATTGGGAAGTGGAAGCTAATTCCTAATTCCTAATTCCTAATTCCTAATTCCCAGTTCGCAGTTCCCAGTTCCCGCACCGACGCAATGATCGCGGTGTGCGGAACGCGCTGCAGTTGCTCGCGTGTATGCGCGCCTGACAGCACGCCGATGTTCCAGCCGACTCCCGCATTGGCGCCGGCCTCGAGGTCGAGTGTCGTATCGCCGACGTTCGCAACCGTGCGAGGATCCTGGATTCCGTGGATCGCCATGGCCTTTTGAATCAGGTCGGGGGCGGGGCGGCCATTCATCACATCGTCACCGCAGACAACCGAAAAGCTCCAGCCAAGTTGCGAGAGCAGCAGCGACGTGATGTCGCGATCAAAGCCGGTGTTCAACATGACATGAACGCCGCGGTCAGCCAGTGACCGCATCACCTCAGTGGCGCCGGGAATTTCGTTGACGCCCGATCGGTAGGAGAGGGCCAGGCGTTCACGGAAGTCCGCGTAGATGGCCTCAGCACGGGACTCCAGGTCAGGCGGCAGTAACCGTCGAATCGCCTGTCGCTTGGACGCGCCGCGAACACGAGTGATCTGTTCGCTCGTCACGGGAACGCCTGCGGTACGAAGCGCGGACTCGAAGGCGGCAGGAACCTGGCCGCGGTCTTCGACCGTCGTGCCGGCCATGTCCAAGACGACGAGCGCCGGCAGGCTCATACGCGATCCGGCATCAAGAACGTTCGGCGGGCGAGGTCGGATGCGAGCAGCTCCTTCGAGTAGTAGCGGTCGAGAATGGACGGCTTCCAAGAAAGCAGGTCAGCATTGCGGTCCGCGAATTCCATGAACGTGGTGGCCGGCGTGCGTGCCTGCCGGTCGGCGATCAACAGGAGGAACGCCCAGGTCATCGTCTCGTGATACAGGCCGGTCGCGCCCTTCGCGTCGGCGAAGCGCTTGAGGGCGGCGCTGAATTCGCTCAATGCGGCGGGCATGCCGTGATCGCGCACGAACATCCACGCGACTTCGACATGCTGCCTGTGATGGAATTCCGTCGCAGGCAGCGTCGTGTCCAGGAATCTGCGAAGTAAGTCGGACACTGCTGGCTCTTCCTCGATGCGAGGCATCACTATAGCAGCAGGGCTATGGACGAGCGACTGACCGTCGACGACGTACTGAAGTGGCTGAAACGGCGCGGCACCGCGAAGAATCGCGCCGGTATGGCACGATTCGGCCTGACTTCGCGAAACACCTTTGGCGTCAGCATGGCGACGATGCGTGGCGCATCGCCGAACCAGTCGGTCATCGCCAGTTCCGCCGCCGTCCGCCCGAGCATGTGTTCCATGCTGCGGCCCATCAGGCGCTCGCCGGTGCGATTGACAATGCGCAGGCGCTGTTCGGGATCGAACGCGAAAACCGCGACATCGATCTGCTCCATGACGGTGCGCAGCAACGCCGTGGCTTCGACGGCGCCGAGCCGCTGCTCGTGCAGCGTGTCGGCGAGCGCGTTGATCTCGTTCAGCGCGGCGCCGAGCGGATCTTCGGGGTTCGCGGTGCGGCCGCGGATCGAGAAGTCATCCTCGCGAAGCGCGGCGAGAAGGTTCGACAGCGTCTGCAACGGCACGACGACCCGCGTGCGCACGGCCGCCGCGAATCCGATCAGCGCCGCAACGATGATGGCAGTCAGCGTCCACTGCACCTTCGGCGGGTATGCGTCCGTCCAGAGCATCCACAACGCCGTCACGGCTCCGGGAATTCCCGCGCCGAGGGCGAGCAAGAAGATCTGCTGATCGAGGCGAAGGCGCCGCCACACGGATGAATGATACCTGCGGCTTGGTCTTGAGGCGTCGGCCGGCGGGGCTACAGCTTGTAGCGTTCGAGCCGCCGATAGAGGGCGCTGCGGGAAAGGCCGAGCGCGCGCGCCGCGTGGCTGACGTTGCCGTAGCGCGCCATGGCTTTCTTGATCAGGAATGCTTCGACTTCCTCGAGGCTCATGTCCTCGAGCCGGGATGCGCCACCTCCGTCAACGCGCAATCCGAGATCATTGGCGCGGATCGTTGACCCCTGCGCCATCAGTACCGCGCGCTCGATGGCGTGATCCATCTCGCGGACGTTGCCGGGCCAGCGGTGATCCATCAACACCTGCATCGCCGCAGGGTCGAAGCCTCCCAACGTCTTGCGGTAGCGCTGGGCATGTTGCCGCAGGAAGTGCTTGGCAAGCAGCGCGATATCCTCGCGCCGGTCGCCTCCATGATCTCCTTGCCCTGATCGGAATGCAGGTTGCCGGTCGGCTCGTCGGCGAGGATCAGCGTGGGCTGCGCCACGACCGCACGTGCGATCGCGACCAGTTGCTGTTGCCCGCCGGACAACTGGTTCGGGAACAGGTCCTTCTTGCCGACGATGTGAAAGCGGTCGAGGACGTCGGCGACCATGCCTTCGCGGTCCGACTTTTTCACGTCGCGATACGACAACGGCAGGTCGATGTTCTCGTAGACCGTGAGATTGTCGAGCAGGTGGTAGCTCTGGAAGACGAAGCCGATGTGTTGCTTCTGGACGCGCAGCCGATCCTTGGCCGAGAGCTGATGGATCGGCTGATCGAACAGCCAGTACTCACCGGTCCATGCGCCGTCGTGCATGCCGAGGATGTGGAGCAGCGTGCTCTTGCCGGCGCCGGACGGTCCCATCACCGACACGAAGTCGCCTTGCGCGATCTCCGCGGCGATGCGGCGGAGGACGAACGTCTGCGACAGGCCGTGCCGGTAAGACGTCTCGATGTTCTGCAGCCGGATCATCAGCTAGTGCGCGTTGGCAGCGACGTTCTCCTCGACGACGCGGCCGTCGAAGAGGTGGACGCCGCGATCGGCGTGCGCCGCGTAACGCGGATCGTGCGTGACCATGCAGATCGTCGCGCCGCCGCGATGCAGTTCGCGCAGCAGTTCCATGACCGCTTCGCCGTTTTTCGAGTCGAGGTTGCCGGTCGGCTCGTCGGCGAGCAGGATCGACGGCT
>CAZBYY010000282.1:0-4783 GCA_964495855.1 uncultured Acidobacterium sp.
GCCAATATACTTTTCCCGGTTGCCCCTCCAATCTGGAAGTCGTATCGGCGGATACGAGGTCACGGCGCTCATCGGCGCCGGCGGGATGGGCGAGGTCTATCGCGCGCGCGATACGCGGCTGGGCCGCGACGTCGCGCTGAAGGCGATCTCGCCGCGGATTGCGGCTGATGCCGAGGCGATCGAGCGTTTCGAACGCGAAGCCCGCGCCCTCGCGTCCCTGAATCACCCTCACACCGCCGCCATCTACGACGTGGTCGAGCACGACGGACAGCCGGTGCTCGTGCTGGAACTCGTCGAAGGGGATACACTCGCCGACCGCAGCAGCAAGAAGCCGATCGCTGTCGAGGCGACCATCCAGATGGCGAAACAGATCGCCGATGCGCTCGACACCGCGCACGAAGCCGGCATCGTCCACCGCGACCTGAAGCCGGCCAACATCAAGATCACCGAAAGCGGGCAGGTCAAGATCCTCGACTTCGGCCTCGCGAAGGCGATGGCCGTGGCCGCCGGCCGGGCGCCGGACACCGATCCCTCCAGCACACCAACCATCACGGTGCACGGCACGCAGACGGGCGTGATCCTTGGCACGGCGGCCTACATGAGCCCCGAGCAGGCGCGCGGGAAGCGGATCGACAAGCGGACGGACATCTGGGCGTTCGGCTGCGTGCTGTTCGAGATGCTGACGGGACAGCGCGCGTTCGGCGGCGAGACGACGTCGGATGTGATCGCCGCGATCATCGAGCGCACGCCGGACCTCACGAAGCTGCCGGCGTCGACCACTGCGGCCTTGCGTCGCGTGATCGAGCGCTGCCTGGAGAAGGACCCCAAGCGCCGCGCGCGTGACATTGCGGACGTGCGCGAGGAGCTCGACGCGCCTGCCGGCACAGTGCCGGAAACACGCCGCGCATCGTTCGGCGCCGGCCCCACCTTGGCGGTCGTGGCGCTCGTCGCGATCGCTCTTTCAGGCGCAGCGTGGCGATGGCGGGCGCTGCCGGCGATGCCGCCGCCGCTCGAACTTGCATTCGACGTCGATGGCGCCAACCCGGACGACTCGCCGGCAGAGGCGTCGCCCGACGGCGAACGGTTCGCCTTCATTTCCCGCGCCGGCGAAAGCGAACCGATGATCTGGATTCGCGACCTGCAGTCGTCCAAGCCTCGTGCGCTGAGTGGAACCGAAGGCGCGGCGGGCCACGTGTTCTGGTCTCCGGATGGCCGCCATGTTGGATTTCGCGCAAACGGGCGATTGAAGCGTGTGCCCGTCGACGGCGGCCCGGTGCAGGTCATCTGCCCGTTGATCGTCCATGGAGGCGCCACGTGGAGCAAGGATGACGTGATCGTGATTGCCTCCGCCAATCGCGACGGGTTGTTCCGCGTCTCGGCCAACGGCGGAGCGCTCGAGCCGTTGACGCACCTCGACCCGAGTTCAGAAAACTCGCATCGCTGGCCGCATTTCCTCCCAGACGGCCGGCACTTTATCTTTACCGTCCGGAGCAACCGCGGCATCAGCAATGCCTTGCGAATCGGCTCGCTGGACTCGAGCGAGACGTCGGCGCTTGTCGAAGCACAATCGAACGCGGTCTATGCCGGCGGGTACTTGTTGTATGTGAAAGACGGCGCGCTGCTCGCACAGCCGTTCGACGCGTCGACGCTGACGCTCAGCGGCACGGCGCGCGCCGTGGCGGCGCCGGTGCAGCAGAGCACATCCAGCGCCGTGGCCGCATTCTCGGCGTCGGCGTATGGGCGCGTTCTGGCGTTTGCCGGCGGATCGAGGCCGGGGTCGCACCTGGTCTGGTTCGATCGCGCCGGCAAGGCGTTGTCGCAACTCGGGCCTGAATCGTCATTCAACAACCTAAGGTTGTCGCACGATGATCGGCGGGTGCTCTTCGACGGGATGGATCCCGTACTCGGGAGCCGCGATCTCTGGACCATCGAGGTGGCCACCGGCGTGATGACACGACTCACGAATCACCCGGCGACCGATTGGAATGCGAGCTGGTCGCCGGATGGCCGCGAGATTGTGTTTGCGTCCGATCGTGCGGGACAGTCGACGATCTTCAGAACTGCTGCCGACGGGTCCGGCGAGCCCGGATGGCCGCTGGCTTGCCTACTTCACTGGTGACGTCCCACCCGAAGTGATGGTGGTCGATCTATCGAACGGGCGGCGGCTCAAGATCTCGCGTGGGGGCGGATTGCAGCCGGCGTGGCGTCGCGATGGCCGTGAGCTGTTTTACACCAATCCGCAAGGCGACATCATGGCCGTGCCGGTTTCGGCCGGCTCGAGCTTTGGCGAGCCAGTTCGATTGATGCGACCGTGCCAGACCACGACGCCGCCGTCGGTATTCACCGTCGTTCAGACCAACGGCACCTTTGCCCCTTCAGGGGACGGCCAACGTGTGTTGGCCGTCTGCGACGCGGCGAATGGGGCCATGAAGGTGACGGTGGCCATCGGCTGGCAAGCGCGGCTGCGATCAGGGCAGTGACGATTGGGTGATGGCTTGATTCCTTGATTGTTGGGTGATTTCAGAGTGTCGATTGACACATTGGATTGACGTACTCGGCCATCGGCAATCGGCAATCGCCCAACAGTCATCAATCAAGGAATCTACAATCGCCGATTGTGTCAGACAGTCGGCGGCACGTGCTCGGGCAAGCGCGCGCGCATGCACGACGGGCACAGCGCCGCGGCGAACTGCGCCTGGTGTTCTTGCGCGTACGTGGTGAGGTCCTGCCATCGATCGTTGGTGCCGCGGATCTTGTGGCAGTCCGCGCAGATCGGCAGCAGCGACACCAGCGTATTGACCTTGGTGCGAAGCGATCGCTCGTGATCGGCGAGCCGCGCCGTTGTGATCGCGAGCAGCACCCATGACACGAGGCGTGTGAACGCTGTTGCCACATACGCCTGCGGGTCCCACGGCTGGTTCCAAGACCATTTCATCAGCGCGACGCGCGTGAACGGCAGGATCACCGCCATCACCAGCCCGGGCACCAACCCGTTGAACCACGCGACGGCGACGATGAAGATGACGTAGACCGAAGGGAACTGGTAGTAGGGCCCTGTCAGGAAGTCCACCGCGACGAGTGCCGCGGTGACGACCACGAACATCCAGAGCGGGAGGCGGCGAACCGGCAGCCACGACCACGCGTTCATATGACGCGTAGTGTATGCCTGAGCTGGCCCGGGCCGGGAGTTTTCTTGCGACAGTTCCCGGCTGGCGGAGGGAAACCGCCCTTACCGCTTGAAAATACCCATCAGCGTGCCGCGCGCGCGGATCTTGCCGGCCATTTCCGCTTCAACGGCCGCCCGGGTCGCGGCCGGCGATTGTCCCACTGCCGGCACGTTGATGTTGCCGTCGAGCGCGTAGATTTCGAACACGTAATGATGGGCCGCACCGCCCGTTGGCGCCGCAACACCGCGATAGTACGGGCCCGTCGCGCTGATCTGTCGCGGACCGTTGGCCGCGTTACCCTGCGGCATCCCTTCGGCGAGCGAACGCGCAGAGCCCGGAATGTTCCACACCATCCAATGCAGCGTGTCATCAGTCGCCTGTCCGACCGCCTGATCGGCGTCGTGCGCGATGATGACGAAGCTGTTGACGCCATCGGGCACATTGCTCCAGGCGAGCGGCGGCGAGACCTGCCCGCCGATCTGCGAGTACTTCGCCGGGATCATGCCGCCGTCCGTCCACGCGGTCGTCGTCAGCGTCATCGTCTGGATTGGACCGCGGCGGCCCTGGAAGTTGCCGCCACCGCCTTGTTGCGCCGCCGGCGCGGGAGTGGGATTCGGCTGCGCGTAGTCGGTGCGCGGCATGCCGGCCTTCTTCCACGCGTCGTAACGCATGCGCAGCGTCTTGACCGGATTGAGATTTTCGCCGGCCTTGATCTGATACGGGCCGTGATCGGCACCCGGCTGCGATGTCGTCAGGAACATCGAGTACTTGCCGTTGTTGTGCGAGTCGCCGCTTGTGTCTTTCGGATCGGCTGCGAGGATGTAGGCAACGTGCGCCGTCTTCTCTTCGCACGGAATCGCCGGCTTCGTCCCGTCGGTTGGCCACGGCGGGCACGTGCAGCGCGAATCACCGCCCGATCCGTCCGCCGCTTCCATGGCCGCCATCACGCGATCCGTAATCGTGCCGGTGGTCTTGATGAATGCCTGCACGGCGTTCGGCACGACGTTGCCCGGACGCAGGATGTTGCCCTGGATCGAATAAAAGATCTTCGTCCCGGGCACCTGTCCCTGGATGTCCTGCGACACGTAGCCGTTGGTCAGTCCCGAGTGGCCGGCCCAGCGCCCCTGCAGGTCGAGGATGCCGAACTGCCGGCTCTGGAACTGGGGATCTTCGCTCAGCATCTCGATGATGCGTTTTGGATCCGTGCCTTTCTGCAACTCTTGATAGACGAGCATCTGGTTCTTGTGCGTCCCATCAACCGCGGCCTGGCACGCGGCCACGCCCTTGCCGGGCACGACGACGGCCTGCACGCCCATCAGGAACAAATCGTCGCGATCGACGCACGTGGCCGACGCGATGACGACGCGGCCGGTCTCTTGATCGACGGCGATGACGGACCACGTGGCAAAGGCGGATGCGGGCAGGGTGAGAAGCGTGACCAGGGCCAGGAGTGCTCGTTTCATAGCATCCGCATCTTACGATAAGATTCGCCGATGTCCAGCCTGCGGCTTGCCCTCGTCGTCAGTCTCGTGGTCGCTCCGGCCACCGCCCGAGCGCAAACACCCACGTTCGCGAAAGACGTCGCGCCGATTCTCTACGCCAAGTGCGTCGAGTGC
>CAZBYY010000283.1:0-4766 GCA_964495855.1 uncultured Acidobacterium sp.
GGGCCGCAAGGCGTTCCAGCGGCCGATGAAAGAAGGCGCGGCCCTGTTGAACGCGATCCAGGACGTCTACCTGGACAAGAAGATCACCATCGCGTGAGACCCGGGTACTCACCCGACGAAGAGTTCACCGTCATGGCCGTGCGCGGCATTGCCGAGCACGGCCTTCCGCTTCTGCCCTCAGGCCTCCTCTACGATCGAGGCATTTTCTATTCCTACGCGAGCTGGCTTGCGCACGCGATCACCGGCTCCGAATTGCCGGCCTATCGCGCGCTGAGTCTCGTCGCCGCACTCATCTCGGTGTGGCTGGTGGTCGCGCTGATCTCGCGCGTGCGCGATCGCAGTGCGGGCCTCGTCGGCGCGGCGCTCGTGGCCACGTCGGTTCCGTTCTGGGCCACCGCAACCAGCGGCCGTTTCTACGCACCGTTTCTTGCGTTGTACTTGGGCACGTTGCTCGTGATGGGCCGGAGCCTGGCCGCCGTGTTCGTCCTGGCGTTGCTGTCGCGGCTGACGCACGAACTCGCGTTCACGCTTGCGGCCGCACCCGCGATTGCCTGGCTCGTCGATCGCGACCACCGCGCCCAGTGGTGGAGGGCAACCGTGGCGACGATCGCCGGACTCGTCGCGGCCCAGGTCGTGCTGTTTGCCCTGCATTGGCTCACGCCGACGAGCGGCGAGACGATGGTGCGGCGCTTCTTCCTGTGGCAGGTGCTGAACCTGTTCGAGCGGCCCCCTGCCGGGCAATACGCGCTCGCGCTGGCGGTGATGGCGATCGGCTGGCTCGTCGCGCCGCGGCGCGCGTGGGCGATTTCCGTGACCGCGCTGTCGCTCGCTTCGATGATGCTCGCCTTCCTCGTCGCACGCGCCTCGAACGCAGCACCCTTGTCGCCGTCCATGATCGGCGGCGTGCTCGTCGACGGCTCGCGATATCCGTTCGACATGTTCTGGCACATCGCCGCCGCCACTCCATTCACGATGGCGCTCGCGTGCACGTTGCTGATTGCGAGGCTACGTGGCGCCGGAGGCGAGTGGCGCGCCGCAGAGCGCGGGCTGCATGGGCTGTGGCTCGGCTGGGTGTTGTGGTTCGGCGTGATCGATTCCGGCATCACGACGAACTATCTCCTGTTGCCGGTGTCGTTCATGCTGATGGCGATCGCCAACGATTTGTACGCGATCCTCATCGCCGACGGCGTGCCTGTGCGGCGTTACTTCAGCGCACCTTCTCGCGCCGCCTATGCTACTGCAATTGCCCTCGCGCTTGTGATGGTGGTGGACCAATGGCGAGGCACGTCACTCGAACAGGCGCGGCCCACCATCACCGCAGCGGGCATCGACGAGATTCGCGTCACATTGGGGCCGACGGATCGCGTCGCCTGCACCGACGAGCTCGGATGTTTGATGCTGGTGGGCCGGATCGATCGTTGGCTGGCGCTTGACGACTACGTCCGCGAACGCTTCATCGTCCAGCGGGGCGGCGAGCCTGCCGGCGTCTACACAGGTGTGCCTGCCGTTATGCGTCCCGGCGATCTGTTTGCACGCACCGCCGACGGTTCGTATCCGAATCGCGTGCTGGTGGTCGACGTGTTTAAGGACTACGCCATCGGCGATTCACGCACGTGGCTGCCGCGCGCGCTCGCGCAGGACGGCATCGTCGCGCATGAATTGCTGGCCACCCCGCAGCTGCGCATCGTCGAACTCTCGCCACCCGAGCGAAACGCGCGAGCCGGGTTCTAGGCGATTCGTCTACCGGCGATCGAGGTAGTCGCGCAACGCCTCGTGCGTGCTCTTGAACGCCAGATCGTCCCACGGGATGTCTTCGACGGCAAACTCGCGCACCTCTGAATTCTCGTCGTCTGTCGCCAGGTCGCCGCCGACCACCGTGGCGGCGTAGACGATGATGATCGGCGTGGCGCCGGCGTAGGAGTAGATATCGACGAGATGATCGATGCGCACGTCGAGACCCGACTCTTCGCGCGCCTCGCGGATCGCGGCCATCGTGATCTCCTCGCCGCGGTCGACGAATCCCCCGGGGAACACCCACTTTCCGTATCCGGGTTCGATGGCGCGCTTTACGAGGACGATGCGATCGCTGCCGGTGACGCGGATGATCGTGCCCACCGCGATCTTTGGATCGAGATAGAACACGAATCCGCACGCGGCATTGGTGCAGACCAGACGCTTCGGTTCGGTGATCTTCAGCACGCGAGGCTCAAGCGCGCTGCCGCACACGGGGCAGAACTTATACGGCGGCATCTCGTCGTGGCTGTGCATAGGCGGGCCAACAGGCGAACAGGCGAACGGGCGAACAAGACCGGCCGACACCGGAGTGGCAAGTATAGAATTTAATCATGTCGATTCTGAAAGTCGCCCGCATGGGGCACCCTGTTCTTCGCGCGAAGGCGAGGACCGTGGACAAGAGCGAGCTCAAGAATGCCACCGTCCAGTACTTCATCGACAGCATGATCGACACCATGCACGAGTATTCGGGCGTGGGACTGGCCGCGCCGCAGGTGCACGAGGGCCTGCGCATCTTCGTCGCCATGCTCGACCCGGACGGCCGCGGCGAGGGCGATGCCGTCGCCTTCATCAACCCGGAGATCACACCGGTCGGCGACCAGATCGTCGAAGGGTGGGAGGGCTGCCTCAGCATTCCCGAGATCCGCGGCCGCGTGCCGCGCGCGCAGCAGGTGAAGATCACCTCGCTCGATCGCCACGGCAAACGGTTCGAACTCGAGCTGAAGGATTTTCCGGCGCGGGTCGTGCAGCATGAGACCGACCATCTCGACGGCGTGCTCTTTTTCGACCGCATGAAGTCGTTGGAGTCGTTGACATATCTCGAGGAATACTCGCGCTATCACACGCGCCACGGAGACGACGAGGATGAGTAGGACCGTCGTCGTGACCGGCGGCGGCCGCGGCATCGGTCGCGCGATCGCGCTGTCGTTTGCCGAGCCCGGCGCGCAGATCGTCATCACCTCCCGCACGGAATCGCAACTCAGGAAGACGGCGGAAGACATCAAGGCCAAAGGCGCCGAGGCGTTCGCGATCCCGATGGACGTGAGCGACGAAGCGAGCGTGACTCACGGCTTCGGCACCTTGCACGGCCGCGTGACGAAGGTCGACGTGCTCGTGAATAACGCCGGGGTTGGCGGTGGTGAGGTGGTGCAGGGGTCGGACGTGGCGCGGTGGCGGCAGACGATCGACACCAACCTGACGGGCATGTATCTCGTGAGCCGCGCGATCCTGCCGCTGATGGCCGATCACGGCCGCATCATCAACCTGTCGTCCGTGCTCGGCCGCTTCGGCGTGCCTGGCTACACGGCGTACTGCGCGTCGAAGCACGGCGTCATCGGCTTCACGCGCGCACTTGCGCTCGAACTATTGAAGCGCAAGATCACCGTCAACGCCGTCGCGCCAGGGTGGGTCGACACCGACATGGCCTCGCTCGGCATGCAGCAGGGCGCGAAGCACGCGAAGGTGACGTTCGACGAATTCCGCGACCAGGCGATCGCCGCCGTGCCGATCAAGCGCATCATCGATCCCAAGGAAGTCGCGGCGCTCGTGAAGTTCCTGAGCAGCCCCGATGCCGGCGCGATCACCGGCCAGACCTATAACATCTGCGGCGGGCAGGTGATGAGTTAGGTGCCGGGTGCCTAAGGTGCCGGTGCCAGGTGCCGGGTGCCGGGTGCCTAGGGTGCCGGGTGCCTAAGGTGCCTAAGGTGCGGTGATTGCGGCGTTGATGTCCGCAGCGACTCGCGCCGCCATGCCACCGACGTCCTCGCGCTCGCCGCGGTATTCGCCGACCCAGACCTGCCGATCCATCATCGCGTCGATCACGCGAGCGGTCACCAGAATCCCACTCGCCTCATCGTCCACCGACGCGTCAACCACGTAGCGTGATCGCAGCGCGGCAGCAGCATCGTGGATGGACGGATGCGGACCGGCAACCTGCAATGCGCTGGCAAACGGCGCCACGTTGATGTCGCCAAGGCGCGACAACTCGCTGGTGATCGCCTCGGTCATCTGCGCCGAATAATTGTCGTTGTCGCCGCCAATCATGTTGGCGGCCACGGGGAGGATCGCCGCAGTCGGGCGCAGATCCGGACCGGGCGCCTCGCGGATGAACAGCATCGCGAGCGTTCCGGCAATCGCCGCGACCAGGGCGATGGCTGCGAGCCAGAACGCTCGTGACGGGGTTGGCGCCAGTCGATTAACCGGCTACTTCTTTGTTCCGGTGCCGCTCATCGTGAACATGCCGCTGTTCACGTCGAAGGTCACCTTGCACTTGTCCGTCCCGTCGGGCGTCATCGTGATCGTGGCGTCGAAGGCCTGACCCTGGAAGTTGCCCTGGAACTTGAGGATCAAGTCGTCGCCCTTCTTCGAGACGTCGGTCACCTTTTGCACGTCGGGCTGCATCTGGTTCGAGATTTCGGCAACGACCTTGCCGCCTTCATCCTTCAGCACCATCGACTGTTCGAAGTTGCCCTGGGGCGTGTCGAGCGCGAGCGTCCACGAGCCCATGAAATTGCCGGCGTCGCCGGGTGCGACCTGCGCTTCGGCGCGCGCGGCAAACGGCAGGAGTAGCAACACGAACGCGAGCGTTCTCAGCATGCGAGTCATAGTCCGTTCCCTTTGTCCTTGGTCAGTGCGCCTGGGTAGGCGGCTCAGGATAGTAACACGCCGCGGGACCGCCGCCGACAGCGGCGGTGTTTCAAACAATCAGGGACGGACCTTCCGCTGCAGCCCGTACAAGACCGGGTCGTCGGCCG
>CAZBYY010000284.1:0-4751 GCA_964495855.1 uncultured Acidobacterium sp.
GCGCGGGTGGCGCCGGTCGTGGCTGCCGGCCGAGGCGCGGTACTGGTGATGCACGACATCACCGAACTGCGCAAGGCCGACCAGGTCCGTCGCGATTTCGTCGCCAACGTCTCGCACGAACTGCGCACGCCGCTCACCGCCATCAAGGGCTACGCCGAGGCGTTGCTGGATGATGGCGACGATCCGGACGCGCGCGAGAAGTTTCTCGACATCATCCACCGCCATGCCACCCGCATGGAGCGACTGGTGAAGGACCTGCTCCGCCTCGCGCGGCTCGATGCCGGCCAGGAGAGCGTCGAACTCGTGCCCTGCGATGTCGATGGGCTGCTGCGCGGCATTGCGAGCGACTTCGAACCGATTGCGGCCGAGAAGCAGCAGACGATCGACGTCACGGTGTCCGCTGACGCGCGGATGCTCACGACCGACGCCGCCAAGCTCCACGACATTGCCCGCAACCTGATCGAGAACGCCGTCAACTACACGCCCGACAGCGGCGCGATCGAGGTGCGCGCGAAGATCAGCGGCGGCCGCTTTCAGTTGACCGTCGCGGACACGGGACCGGGGATTCCTCCCTCGGACATCGGCCGCGTGTTCGAGCGGTTCTATCGGGTGGACAAATCGCGGACGCGTCCGGGTGGCACGGGGCTCGGCTTGTCGATCGTGAAACACCTGGTGCAGGTGCTCGACGGTGAAGTCACGGCGTCCAACCAGGACGGCGGCGGCGCGCTATTCACCGTCATACTGCCGGGGGTTCCAGGTACCAAGGTTCCAGAGGTACCAAAGGCATCGTTCTGACTGGGTTCCGGGTTCGGGGAACCGTGTTGTCAGATTTCTACCTGCACGCCTAGTTCGACGACGCGTTCCGGGGGCAGTCTGAAATAGGCCGTCGCGCGAACCGCGTTGCGCGACATCAGCACGAACAGCTTCTCGCGCCAGAGCGCCATGCCCTGCCGCTTGGTGACGAGGATCGTCTGCCGGCCGAGGAAGTAAACCACGTCCTGGTAGTCGAACGTCAGCTGCAGCGACTTGGCGGCCGCAAACAATCCGTGCGGCACGTCAGGATCCTCCATGAAGCCGTAGGACAGCGAGACGTGCCACAGCCCGTGTTCGAGCCGCTCAACCTCGAAGCGCTTGTCCTCCGCGCAGTACGGCTGCTGAACGGTGACGATGTTGAGCAGGACGACGCGTTCGTGGAGAACCTTGTTGTATTGCAGGTTGTGGACCAGCGCCGGCGGCGTGCCCGACGCCTGCGCCGACATGTAGACCGCCGTGCCCGGCACCCGCGCGGGCTTCATGGTGTCGATCAGTGTGTAGAACCCCTCGAGCGACAACCCGCGACGCGCGAGCCGCCCCGCGACGATCTGCCGGCCGGTGCGCCACGTCGTCATCATCGTGAACAGCACGACGGCGATCACGAGCGGCAGCCATCCGCCCTGGAGAACCTTCAACAGGTTGGCGCCGAAGAATGCGAGGTCGATGGTGAGGAACAGCCCCATCACGCCGACGGCGATCGGCACGGGCCAGTGCCACCGCTCGGTCATCACGATGAACAGGAGCAGCACGGTGATCGTCATCGTCAACGTGACGGCGATGCCGTAGGCGGCGGCCATGGCGCCCGAGGACTTGAACCCGATCACGATCAGCACCGTCGCGACCATCAGCGCCCAGTTCACTCGGGGCACGTAGACCTGCCCCATTTCGCGGGCCGAGGTGTGCTCGACGTCGAAGCGCGGCGCCAGTCCGAGCTGCACGGCCTGGCGCGTGATCGAGAACGCGCCGGAGATCAAGGCCTGCGACGCGATGATCGTGGCCGCGGTGGCGATGGCGACGAGCGGATACAGCGCCCAGCTCGGGGCGAGCTCGAAAAATGGATGTTCCGCGGCCGGATTCGCCAGCAGCAGCGCGCCCTGCCCGAGGTAGTTCAGCAACAGCGACGGCAGCACCAGCGAGAACCAGGCGAGGCGGATCGGCGAGCGGCCGAAGTGGCCCATGTCCGCGTAGAGCGCTTCGCCGCCGGTGACCGTCAGGAACACGGACCCGAGCACCGCAAAGCCCATGAACCCATTGGCTTCGAAGAACGCCAGGCCGTGCCGCGGATCGAAGGCGCCCCACACTTGCGGCGCTCGGACGATCCACATCACGCCAAGCGCGGCGATCGTCACGAACCACACGATCACGACGGGGCCAAAGAAGACGCCGACACGATGCGTGCCGAAGCGCTGGATGGCGAACAACGCAATCAGGATCACGACCGTGATCGGCACGACGTACGGCGAGAGCACGGGGGTCGCGACCTCGAGGCCTTCGACCGCGGACAGCACCGAGATGGCGGGCGTGATCATGCCGTCGCCGTACAACAAGGCGGTGCCGAAGATGCCGAGCAGGATCAGGACCGGCCGGCCGGCCGCGAGCCGGGCGCCGCTGCGGTCGGCGCCAGGCCCCTTGCCGGGGATCAGTGCCGTGAGTGCGAGGATGCCGCCCTCACCCTGGTTATCGGCGCGCAGCACGAGCGCGACGTATTTCAAGGACACCACCAGCAACAGCGCGTAGATCACGAGCGACAGCACGCCGAGCACGTTTTCTGAATTGGCCGGGACCGAATGGCTCCCGAAGAAGCACTCGCGCAGTGAGTACAGCGGACTCGTGCCGATGTCGCCGTACACGACACCGAGCGCGGTCAACGTCAGGGGCAACAGGCCGTGGCGGTGGTGAGAAGTCGAGGCGGACTCAGCGGAATCTGACACAGCGGACCGTTTGATTATGCCTGATTCCCTGGTGCGCCGTGTGGCCTGGTTGCTCGGATCACCTGGTTCGATCGAACGTGAAGATTGCGGCGACCGCCAGAAGGTGCTGGTTTGGCGTTAGTGCGACCACGCCGGGGGCGGATTCGTGATCGGCGAAAAACCCGCCCTGCGCGCCCGTCGATCGATCGAATCGATGCTCAATCCTCACCGTGGCCCCGGCGCCGGTTGCGGACGTGACTTTGTATTCGAGTGTCGTCGTGACTGCTGCAACGGTCTGCTCGGCGAGCGTCCACCGGCCGGCGGTATCGCGCGCGACTTCCGGCCGCAGCGCCACGCTCCAGGGCCCATGCACGTTCCACCGCATCGGCAGCTGCGCCGCAAGCCACCACGCGCGCGCATTGGCGGGATCGGCGACACGTTCTTCAGCGACGTGCTCCTCGAACGCGATCACGAACCGGCCGCGGCGCCGCTCGACGATCGTGTCGTTGATCAGGCGCCAGTACTCGAGAGCGGTGTTGGACTGGTGAGGACCGTAGAGCGTGGTGTTCTTGACGCTGACAGACGGCGAGACCGCGTACGCGAACTGCAGGACAGAGCTCGGCACGTCGTTGGCGTGCGCCAGATGCCAGTAACCATTGACGATGGCCACCGTGCCAGTGAGCTTGTCGGAGAGCGGATAACTCGCGTTCACGCCAAGCATCAGGTACGGCGTGAAGTCTGCGCCCCACGGCCTGGTGTAATTCAGATTGTCTTTCGCGTAGAGCGAGTCATAGCCAATCAGGCTGCCGAAAATGCCGCCCTGGACCGACAGGCCCTTGCCGGCGGGGGCGAGGTATGACACGTTGGCCAGACCAACATGCCGAAGTGCGTCTGCGCCGCGCACATTCGGCGCCGTGGCCGAGAAGCCGAAGATCTCGTCGTCTTTTCCCGACTGCCCTTCGATCTCCACCCCCCATCTGGACGCATCGGTGGCCTTCTTCTTTACGTAAAAGGCGGCCATGTTGACGAACGGATCATTCAGATGCCACGTCGTGCCGCGACTGCGGAATTGCTGGTTCAGCGGATCGTTGAACGCGCGCAGGTACGAGGCATCGATGAAGCCACCGTAACTGACGTTGCTCGTCGAGGGTGCCTGTTCCTGTGCGACTGCGGCCGTGCTGACGATGGTGGCCAGAACACCGCCCAATAGGACCTGGGTGATTGCAGGAACGACGTTGCGCACGGCCTCGGTGCGTGAGTGTCTCACAAGCCGGCATCGCCCGCCGGCGACGAATCGATTACGGCATGCCGACGGCGGCGAAGAGGTAAAACATCACGGCGGCGATCGCCGCGGAGGCTGGAATCGTGAGAATCCACGCCCACACGATCTGGCCCGCAATGCCCCACCTGACCGCGGAGAGTCGTCGCGTCGCGCCGACGCCCACGATGGCGCCGGTAATGGTGTGGGTGGTGCTGACCGGCACGCCCATGCTCGTGGCGGCAAACAGAGAAATCGCCCCCGCCGTTTCGGCGGCAAACCCGCCGACCGGCTGCAGGCGCGTGATCTTCGACCCCATGGTGTGGATGATGCGCCACCCGCCCGACAGCGTGCCCAGGGCGATCGCCGCGTGCGCTGCGAGGATCACCCACACCGGGATGCTGAACTCGCTCAAGTAACCGCCCGCAAACAGTGCACCCGCGATAATGCCCATCGTCTTCTGCGCGTCATTGCCGCCGTGGCCGAGGCTGTACGCCGCGGCCGACACCAACTGCAGGCGGCGATACCACCGATCCACGCGCGAGGGCGCGAATCCCTTGAACAGCCAGAGGATGGTCGTCATCAGGATGAACGCCAGCACGAGGCCAATCACCGGCGCGAGGACGATGAAGATCAGCGTCTTGGTCCAGCCCGACGGGATGAGCGCGGCCATGCCCACCTTGGCGACGGCAGCGCCCGCGTAGCCCCCGATCAACGCGTGCGACGAACTGGTCGGCAGTCCGAAGTACCACGTCAACAAGTCCCAGACG
>CAZBYY010000285.1:0-4742 GCA_964495855.1 uncultured Acidobacterium sp.
CGTAGAAATCGCGATTGCCGATGTACAGGTTGTAGGCGGCGTTTCTCGACAGCGTCGCTTCCCCGTAGCGCCACCCATTCCACGCGACCACACCGACCGGAAAGACGAGCGCCACGAGCGTGATGATCGCGGTCTTGCGGATCCAGGCGGCGCGCGCATCCTGCACAAACGCCGCGGCGGGCAGGAGCACGATGAGCGGCGCCAGGTTGGCGCGCACCAGTGTCAACACACCAAGCGTGATGCCGGCGCCCACGAGCGGCGCCGTGCCGGCTGCCGGTGACATGACCAGCACGACCGACAGCAGCACGAGCAGCAGCGCTGGAATTTCCGACGTGACGAATTGCGCGTGCGAGATCGCCGGAAGATAAAGCGCGTATCCGAGGGTCGCCGCGGCCACGAAGCGCGAACGCTGCGATGGCGGCAACCGCGTGGCGATGCGCTGCGCGATGACGCCAACGAGCGCGACATTGACCAGGTCTGCGCCGATCCACGCCAGCCGGATTGCGGCCAGCGACAGCGACGGCATGAGGGTCTTGAACAGCGCGACGATCCAGCCCGTCATCGGCGGCCAGAACAGGTCCTGCTGCCCGGTCGTCGCCAGCTGCACGCCGGCGTTGACGTAGCCTTGTTCGTCGGAGGCGAATCGCGCGCCGGGGATGAGCGTCCACGCGCCGAGCCGCACGAGGGCGGCGATCGCGATGGGAGCCGCGCGCATCGACCGCCAGTATAACTGCACAGCTGCGGATGTATGATGGAAGCCCTCTGCAAACAGACTCCCGTCGGGCCGTGGGCGTGCGCGTGGCGCTTGGTGTGCTGCTCGCGGTGTCTGCGCTGCTCTATGCCTCCGGTCTCGATCGCGTGCCGATGCACCTGCACCACGACGAGATCTACTTCGGCCTGAACGCGAACGCGATCGCCGAGACGGGGCGCGATCCGCTGGGGCGGTTCATGCCGGTGCTGTTTCGCATGGGCGACACCTACAACTGGTATCCCCCGCTGATCATCTATTTCAACGCGCTGTGGCTGAAGGTGCTGCCGCTCTCGGACATCGCGGTGCGGCTGCCCAACGCGTGCATCGGCCTCATCGACATCGTGCTGATGTTCTTCGTCGCGAGGCGGATGTTCACGGCTCCCTGGCTGGCGGTAGCAGCAGCAGCGATGCTCGCATCCACGCCTGCGCATTTCATCAACAGCCGCATCGCCACCGACAGCCTGTATCCGGTCACGTTCGTGCTCGGCTGGCTGTGGCTGATCCAGCGGTACGAGGCGCGGCCGAGATCGCAGACGCTGCTTGCGGCCACGGCGGTGCTGGGCGTCGGCGTCTACAGTTACATCGGCTCGGTTGTCACGATGCCGCTGTATTTCCTGCTGACGCTGGGGCTGCTCTTCGCCGGGCGCCGGCCCGCGCGCGCGTTCGCCGTCTCGATGGCCGGGTTCACCGCGCCACTCGTGGTCGGCCTGATCTTCATCGCGTTGCACCCCGAAGTGCTCGGGCAGTACGCCGCCAAGTACCAACTGAGCGCAGGCCCGCAGCTGAACGTCTTTCAACAACTGCGCGAGGCGTTGACGCTCTCGAACATTTCCGATCACCTGAACCTGTTCTCCAGCGCGTTCTCGCCGGGCTACCTGTTCGTCACCGGCGGTTCGAACCTGGCGCATTCCACGCGGACCGCGGGAGTCTTCCTGGCGCCGCTTGCGCTGTTGATGACGATCGGCGTCATCGACACGATCGCGCGGCCCAGCCGCATCAAGGTGCTGGTGTTGCTCGGCTTTCTGTTTGCGCCGCTCGCCTCCGCGATCGTCGCCGAACCGTTTGCCGTGCCGAGAATGCTCGCACTTGTCGCCTTCGGCGTCCTGCTGGCGACAATCGGCCTCGAGCAACTCTGGCAGGCGAAACTGCAGCATTTCCCGCGGGTGCCAGCGTTGGCCGCGAGCGCGGGGCTGATCCTCGTCGGCCTCGCCTACGGCGCGTGGATGGCGATTCGCGAAGGGCACCTGAGCGCCTCATCGATCGTGCTCGTTGCCGCCGGTGCAGGCGTGTGGCTCGCAGCCGAGGCCACGGCGCGTCGCCAGGACTATCGCGTCGTGACCGTGGTGCTGGCGGGGTTGATGGCGGGACAATTCGCCGTCTTTGCCGTCGATTATTTCGGCGCCTACCGCGCCCGTTCTGCGGCGCGGTATGAATACAACATCCGTGGCGCCATCGAGCAGGCGCTCGCCGTCCACAGCCGGCAGCCGTCGGCGCGGTTTTACGTAAACGACGATATCTTGTTCGTGCGCGGCTACTGGGACTTTTACCTTCGCATGCTCAATCGGCGTGATCTGCTCGACAAGGCCGTGTGGTTCAATTCGGAGAATGGCTTGCCGGCTGACGTCGACCGCGGCGGTGTCATCGTGACGGACACGAATGATCGCGCAATGCGTACGCTTTCGGAGATGCCTTCACTGGCTGTTGTCGCCTACGCCACCGATCCGGTGCCCGACTCGGATCCGCCGTCGGAGCGGCGGTCCTTCGCCATTTTCCAGAAACAGTAGATGCAGACCGCAACGATTCGTTCCCTCGATTACTGGCTCGGTGTGCCGCTCTGCGCGCTCCTCACCGCTCTGCGCTCGGTGCTCCCCGAACGCCGGACGCGCCCGCAGCGGATCCTGTTCCTGAAGTTCATCGAGCAGGGCGCCACGGTGCTGGCGCAAGACGCCATCGCGCGCGCCGCGCGGCAGGTCGGCCGCGACAACCTGTATTTCTGCGTGTTCGAGAGCAACCGCGCGATCCTCGACGTCCTCGATCTGATTCCGGCGGACAACATCCTGTGCATTCGCGATCGGCAGTTGCCCACCTTCGTCATCGATTTCCTCCGGGCGCTGCTGACGATGCGCGCGCGCGGGGTGGATACGGTGATCGACATGGAGTTCTTCTCGCGGGCGTCGGCGATCTTCGGCATGCTGTCAGGCGCCTCGACGCGCGTCGGCCTGCATCGCTACACCGGCGAGCTGCCCTATCGCGGCAACCTGCTGACACACCGGGTGCAATACAACCCGCACCTGCACATCGCCAGCCAGTACGCCTTGCTCGTGGAAGCGGCGTTTCTCGAGCCGGTTGACGAGCCGCTGTTGAAGTTCCCGTTCCAGCCGACGGCGTCACCCGGATATCGGTTCGCACCGACGCCCGCGGAGCTCAGCGAGATGTCCGCGCGCATCGGTGAAGGCCGCCCGGTGATCGTCCTCAATCCGAACGCCAGCGACCTGTTGCCGCTCAGGAAGTGGGACCTGTCTCGATTCATCGAGCTCGCGCGAACCATCCTCGCCCACTACCCGAACGCGCGGCTCGTCATGACCGGCGGACCCGGCGAGCAGGCAGCTGCGGCCGCGGTCGCCGATGCGGTCGGCAGCGCGCACGTAATCTCGGTCGCCGGCCACACGACCATGCGGCAATTGCTCACGCTCTACACGCTGGCCGACGTGCTCGTCACAAACGACAGCGGCCCCGGGCACTTTGCCTCGCTGACGCCGGTCCATGCCGTCGTCCTGTTCGGGCCGGAGACGCCGGAGCTGTTCGGCGCGCGCGGCCCCGAAACGACCATCATCTGGAAGGCGCTCGCGTGCAGCCCGTGCGTGAACGTGTTCAACCATCGGTTGTCGCCGTGTCGCAACAACGTCTGCATGCAGTCGATTACCGTGGAGGACGTGTTCGGCGCCGTCCGGAGCGCGATCGAGCGGCGCGCTAGCCGCGCGACATGACGAAGAACGTCGGCGCGCCGCCGTAGAACTCCCTGATCTCTTCGACGACCTGCCATCCGGCCGCCTGCAACGCCGCGGCCGACCGATCGTCGCCACCGGGCACGATCGCCAGCGCGCGCCCGGGCGGCCGCTGCCAGTCGCTGTGCTCCAGCGTCAAGCCACGATCGCGGCCGCGGAGGTCGTCGCGGCCGTCGGCGCGACGATAGAATTCCCAGAACACGTTGACGTACGGGATGTGGTCTGACAGATAGACCGTGTCCGGCACCTTGTCGCGCGGCGACTTCATCACTGCCTCGAGCGCGCCCTTCAAGTTACCGCCGAAGTACGGCGCCGACCGCACGCGCCAGTCGCCCATGTAATCCTGGTAGAACCCGCGGAACATGAACACCGCGACGAGCACACTTGCCGCCGCTGCCAGCCGCAGGCCCGAATACGAGGAACGCCACCAGCGCTCCAGCGCCGCCGCCGCGATCAAGGCCATCAGCGGGCTGACGATCAGATAACGGCTGATCGTTTCTTCGTTGATCAACACGCCCGGCACGGGGCCGATCGAAATGAGACTGAGCACCGCGACACGGGTGACCGACCAAGGGCGTCGCAGCATCTCGTAGAACCCGATCGGCAACAGCAGCAGGTAGATCGTCGGGTACAAGCCGGCATAGCGGGTTGAATCGATCAGGCTCGATTCCCCCGAAAAGAACAAGCGACTGGGATTGAACGCGCTCCAGTAGATGTCGGATCGCCTCGACAAGCTCGACCACGACAGCACGTCCTTGATGCCCTGCAGCGGCGTCAGGTTCGCGGGATACATGCGATAACTCGATGCGACGTCGTTGATATGACCCGGGTGCGCGACCTGCCACGCGGCAAGCGGCGCCATCAGCAACGCAAACACCGCGAGCACAATCGCCGCATGCCGCCACTGCTTCTGCCGCGCGATCTCCGCGAACGAGAACAGGAGATGGATGGGCGCAAAGAACAGCATGCTCAAGTAGCTGTAGACG
>CAZBYY010000286.1:0-4741 GCA_964495855.1 uncultured Acidobacterium sp.
GCCAATACGTGGGCGCCTGGCGATAGAGCTGCAGCGCTTCGCCCGCCTCGAGGCGGCCGCCGTTCAGGATGCGATCTTCGAACTGCTCAAGATTCATAAAACCGCAGGGGTTTCACGTCCGGGACGACGGCAATGTCGGCGGCGAGTTGGTGAAATCGCCTGAGCCCCGCTTGCTCCGCCTCGCCGAGGCCGTACCTCAGATTATCACGCAGATACGCGAGCGACCGCCCTTCGCGGACGGCGTCGCCTGCGCTGACATCCTTCGCAATCACGCCCAGGTTCTCAGCGCCCCGGTCGCGCGCCTGCTGCAGCGCACGGCAATCGCGCGGCGATGCCACGCCAGGACGGCCGACCCACATTGCGTAGACGAACGGCAGGCCGGTCATCGCCTTCCACTCGCCGCCGAGATCGACCTTCGTCACGCCGCGTTCGAGGGGATCGATCTCGAATGCGGGATCGCCAATCACCAACGCCGCATCCGCGCGCTTGAGCATTGCCTCCAGATCCGGCTCCGCGGCTACAAAGGCCGGCGCAATGTTCCAGTGATGCGCGCACAACACCCGCGTCAGCGCGACCGACGTACGAGAACTCACGTCGAGCGCGAGCGACCGCACATCGGCCATCGGCTTCCTCGTAAACACGGCGACCGTGGCCACGTCGCCATCCGACGCGATCGCTACGTCCGGCACGATCGCGTAGTCACCGCGCAGGTACTCGATGGCGGGAATGAGGCCGAGATCGACCTCGTTGTCGTGCAACAACGCGGCGCACCGCGCCGGCACGTCGAAGCGCAGGTCGAACTGCTCGCGATTGGCGTCGAGGCCGTACACGAGCGGCTTCGTATTCAGGTACGACACCGCACCGAGACGAAGAGGAGTCATGAACGTGCGTTGGAACCCTAGACCGCGGCCGCGGCCTCAACGGGCGTGAAGCCTGCCGCGACGATGTTGCGCTTGACGTCCTCAACAGACGTTCGGCGCCGCCCCAGTGATGCATCATCGTCTGTCGACACGCGATCGAGATCGTTCGCGCCGAACGTCAGCGCGACCTGCGCGAGCTTGGGCCCATACTGCGCCCAGTCCACCTGGATGTTCTTCACGCCTGGCAAGCCCAGTCGCGACAGCGCCACCGACCGCACGTCGTCGTAGCCGGTCGTCGGGACGGCGATCGATTGCTCTCGAGGCAGCGGTGCGACGGCGTGGATCGAAGGCACCGCCTGCAGGATCGCCCGCACGGTCAGGATGTAGTCGGTCCGCGACGTGGTCACCGGCTTCTGCAGCGACAGCACTCGGACCGGCACACCCGCAGCTTCTGCCGCCTGGATCACCGAGACATCGGCGATCCGATCCACCGGACATTCCGCAATCGCATTCAAGCCGGCGTGCTTGAGCCGGGCCAGCACCTTCGCCAGCTCACCCCAATGGCGGTCGACGATGTCGGCCAGAGAGAAGGCGGTCAAGCGCTGCGGGCCGGCGAGCACGCGGGCTTCGGCAACCACGGCTTCCGCCTCGTCCAGCGTGCCAGGCAACTTCGCGATCCGGATCTCGACGCCCGAAACGCCCGCCGCATCAGCGCCAGACGAGAGATCGAGCACACGGGTAAACGTCACGGCATCGCCGAAGCGGGCGCGCCTGACCTCGTCGGCCAACATCCCGAGCGTGAGCAGATCGACGGTGGCGAGCTCGTCGAGCTCCGCCGCGGTCAGGATCTCGCCCGCCTTCGCACGTTCCGCGATTGCTGCATTGATCATCACTGTCGCATCAACTCCACGATTCGAACCGCGAGGGCGAGCGCGTCTCTTCCCTGCTTGCCGGTCACAGCGGGCGCGCGCCGGTCGCGGACCGCCGCGACAAAATCCTCGAGCTCGCTCTTGAGCGGTTCGTCGCCCGTCACCGCCTGCTTGCCGCCGCCGATGGCAGGCTGCGAGCCCGGCTGCGGCACGAGCTGGTACATCTCAACTTCCTTCGACGCGGTGTCGATCGAAATGTACCGCTGCCGCTCGAAGAAGCGAATCTTCCGCACCTGGTCCCGGCTGATGCGGCTCGCCGTCAGGTTGGCGATACATCCATTCTTGAACCGGAGGCGCGCATTGGCAATGTCGACTTTCGGCGTCAACACCGGCACGCCGACCGCCTCGACGCTCTCGACCTCGCTGGGGACCACGCTCAAGATGAGGTCGAGGTCGTGAATCATCAAGTCGAGCACGACATCGATATCGAGGCTGCGGCCTGGCATCGTTCCCAGCCGGTGCACCTCGATGAAGCGCGGATCCTTGATCGACGGGCGCGCCGCGACCACTGCCGGATTGAATCGCTCGCTGTGCCCGACAGCCAGCACCGTTCCGGATCGCGCGGCCGCCGCGATCAACGCATCCGCTTCTTCGACGGTCTGGGCGATCGGCTTCTCGATCAGCACGTGCACGCCGGCATCAATCAGCGGGCCCGCAATCGCGGCGTGGCTTTCCGTGGGCACCGCGATCACCGCGACATCGAGTCCGGCGATCTCCGCAGCAGTGGCAAACGCCGTCGTGCCGTAGTCGGCGGCGATCTGCCCGGCCCGCGCCCTGTCGGTATCGACAACGCCGGCCAGCGTCACGCCCGGGAGCGACGCGATAATCCGTGCGTGGTGCTTGCCGAGATGGCCGACTCCGATCACGGCAGCGCGCATTAGTGCTGCACCGCCTTCGGCCGGCCGACGATCGCGATGCCCGCTTCGTTGGCCGACGCGAAAAACGCATCGCGATCGAAAATCAGCGTGCGGCCGGCATCAACGGACAGACACTTGGCGCCGGCCCGGCGCATCGCCTGAATCGTGGCCAGTCCCACGATCGGCACGTCAAACCGCATGTCCTGATTGGGCTTGGCCACCTTGATGATCGTCACGCCATCGCCCGCGAGGTGCCCGGCGCGCGCGATCGTCTCGTCGGTGCCTTCCATCGCTTCAACGGCCACGACGGCGCGATGCTTGACCGCGATCGTCTGTCCGATGTCGTGGCCGGCAATCGTGTCGGCCATTAGGTAGCCGAATTCGAGATCTTTCTGCTCCTGCTCGCTCGGCGCGCGCTCGCTCAACTGCCCGGCGCCGGCCAGCAGCGGCTCCAGCAACGCGGCGGAATTGATCAACTCCACGCCGTGTTCGCGCAGCAGGTCCGCGACGGCGCCGATCAGCGCGTCGGTGTTCATGCCCTTGACGCGCGTCAGCAGCGACAGCGCCGTCATGTCGGGGACGAATCCTCCGAAGATCTTGACGTGCTTCACCTGCCCTGCCATGAGCGCCTGCGTGACGTGAGTGTCCTTGAGCAACTGGAGGAACTTGCCGAGCTCGCCGATCGAAATCCAGTGCACCGGCGCGTGCGCCTTGGCCGCCGCCTCTTCGATCTCCGTGAACGCTTCCTCGCGGATCGCGAACACGACCACGTCGTGGCCGAGCGATCGGGCCGCGTCGAGACACAGGAACGGGAACCGGCCGTTACCGGCGATGAGTCCCAGCGTCACGGGCGCGAACCTTCGTCATGCACCTTGGTCATGAACCTGCGTGCGGAACCTATTCTTCGGAACCGTCTTCTTTTTTGCCGCTGCGCCGCAAGATGACGCCGCGAGACGCGGTCCGGATGAAGTCGACCAGGTTTTCGACCTCGGGACATTTCAACGACGCATCCTGCTCGATCCGGGCGATGGCCTGCGACGTGTTCAGCTTCGACTGCATCAAGTAGCGATACGCCGAGCGGAGCTTCTTCAGGCTGTCGTCGGCAAAGCCCCGGCGCTTGAGGCCGATCAGGTTCAGCCCGAACACGCGAGCCGGACGGCTACCCACGGTGCGGCCGTACGGCAACGCATCCTTGGTGATCACCGAATAGCCTCCGATGAACGCATACGCGCCAACGCGGCAGAACTGGTGCACCGCCGAGCCGGCGCTGACGTTCACGAAATCCGCGATCGTGACGTGCCCACCGAGCGTCGCATGCGGCCCGAAGATCGTCTGGTGGCCGACGTGGCAATCGTGCGCCACGTGCACGTAGTTCATGAACAGGTTGCGGTCGCCGATCGTCGTCACGCCGCCGCCGCCCACCGTGCCGCGATGAATCGTCACGAACTCGCGGAAGATGTTGCCCGAGCCGATCTCGAGCCGCGTCGGCTCGCCGCGATATTTCAGGTCCTGCGGCGCGAGACCGATCGACGCGTACGGGAAGATGTCGTTGTCGTCGCCGATCGTGGTGTGGCCTTCGATCACCGCCGATGCGCCGATCTTGCAGTTGCGGCCGATGCGGACGTTCGGCCCGATCACCGCAAAGGGCGCGACGGTGGTGCCGGCACCGATCACGGCACTCGGATGCACGCGCGCCAGCGCATCGATCGTCGCCGCGGGCGTCACCGCCAGCAGCAGTTTGGCCTCGACGACGACCTGGCCGTCGACTTCGGCGAGCGCCGCCGCCTTGACGAGCGGCCCGCTCGCGGCGCCAAGCGTCACGACGAGCTTCAGTTGATCACCGGGGATGACGTGCTTGCGAAACTTGGCGCCGTCGACGCCGCGAAGGGTCACCACGGTGCCGCCCGACGCCTCGCCGCGATCGAGCAGCAGCACGGTCGCCGCCTGCGTGAGCGCCTCGATCATCAGGACCGCGGGCAGCAGCGGCTTGCCTGGAAAATGTCCCTGGAAGAAGTCTTCGTTGACGGTGACGTTCTGGAAGGCCACGGGCCGCTTTCGCGGCGTTCGCCGGAGCTGATCCGTTAAGCGACGGTTC
>CAZBYY010000287.1:0-4726 GCA_964495855.1 uncultured Acidobacterium sp.
CGGCACGTGATCGTGCGGGCGAGAAGCCGTTGTACTGGACGCAGACGCCACGAGGCCTGCTGCTGGCATCGGAAGTGAAGGCCCTGCTCGTTCGACCTGATGTCGCCCGCGAGCTCGACCCGGTGTCGCTCGATCAGTTCCTCACCTACGAATACATCCTGGCGCCGCGCACGCTGTTGCAGGGCGTGCACAAGATCCCCCCGGCCCATTTCCTGAAGTACAACGACGGCGACGTGTCGTTGCATCGCTATTGGGATGCCGCCGAAGTCGAACTCCGAAATTGGGACGATGCCGAGGCGGCCGCTGCGTTGCGCGGCGCGCTTGCCACGGCCGTCCAGCGCCAGCTCATGGCCGATGTGCCTCTGGGCGCGTTTCTGTCCGGTGGCATTGACTCCAGTTCGATTGTCGGGTTGATGAGCCTTGCGTCCCGGCAGGCGGTCAACACGTTCAGCATCGGCTTCTCGGACGGCACCTACAACGAGCTGCCGTATGCGAGGGAGGTGGCGACGCTGTTCAAGACGGACCACCGCGAACGCCAGGCATCCCCGGACCTCGGCGACATGTTCGAGCGGCTGATCGTTCACCTCGACGAGCCGTTCGCCGACGTGTCCTTGTTCCCGACCTTCAGCGTGTCGGAGCTGGCGCGCGAGCACGTCAAGGTCGTGCTGTCCGGAGACGGTGGCGACGAGTTGTTTGGCGGATACGATGCCTACCAGGCGCAGGCTTTGGCTGCGAAACTTGGATGGATGGGCGACGCCCTGATGCCGGCGCTGGCTGGCGTGGCATCGGCGCTTCCGCCGACCGAAAAGAAGAAAGGCCTCGTCAACAAGGTGAAGCGCTTCAGCGCCGGTGCGGCGACCGCGCCGTCGGACCTCGGGCATTACCGATGGATGGTCTATCTCGGTGCGCGCGACAAGGCGCGACTTTACGCGGCCGGCCTTCGCGAGGCGCTTGCCTCCACTGATGTCTACGCACCGGTCCGCGAGGCCCTCGGGCGGTTCAGCCAGGACGATGTGCTGAATCGGCAGTTGTATGCGGACTTGAGCCTGTACCTCGCCGACGACATCCTGGTGAAGGTCGATCGAATGAGCATGGCGACGTCGCTTGAAACGCGCGCGCCGTTTCTCGATGGCGACGTGATGGAGCTCGCATTTTCGATGCCCGGCCATCTGAAGATCCGCAACGGCGAGCGCAAGTGGATCCTGAAGAAGGCGATGGCCGACCTGCTGCCGTCGTCGATCCTCAACCGCAAGAAGGAGGGCTTCAGCATTCCGATGAAGAACTGGCTGCGTCGAGAGCTGCAGCCGCTGATGCGCGACTTGCTGGCCCCAGATCGCGTCGCTCGCCGCGGCTTGTTCGATCCGGGCGTGGTCCAGCAACTGATGGATGACCACGTGGAGGGCAAAGAGAACCACGCCCACACGCTGTTCCCGTTGATGGTCTTCGAACGCTGGGCCGCAGAGCATCTGCGCTAGCCAAGACACTCGCGCACGAGTCCCTCAAAAGAAAAAGGCGCACGGAAGATCCGTGCGCCCTGAACGCCACAAGCGGTCTGTCGGTTACGACAGGTGCTTGCTGACCAGCTTCGTCATCTCGAACATGTTGACCGTGGGCTTCTTGAAGATCACCCGCAGGTTCTCGTCCGAGTTGATCATCCGCTTGTTCTTCTTGTCCTGCAGGCCGTTCTTCTTGATGTAGGCCCACAGCTTCTTGGTGACCTCGGTACGCGGCATCGGCTTCGAGCCGACGACCTCCGCCAGCTGCGCGCTCGGCGTAACGGGCTTCATGAACGCGGCGTTGGCTTTACGCGGCTTCGCGGCTTTCTTCTTCGCAGTCTTGGCCATCTGATCTCCTATTTCGCTGCCGCTCGCGGCAGCGTGCAGAGGGAGATTACCACTAATTCGCAAATTTTCCCTCTGAAAAATGCGTTCGGATGGCCGTTTCCCCTCTGGAAAGTGCCGCGGCCTTTGCCGTTTGTGGCCTCAGGCGCCCGCCGGTCACTCCCTGGGAAGGCGGAAGAACGCTTCCACTTCGCCGACCTCGTTGCGAGTACGCCACTCATCCCACCCGTGCACCTGCGCCATGATGTCGGCGGCCCGCTCCACGGCGTCCGACCCGGGGTGGCCGGCGGCCCCCGCTTCGGTGCGGCGAATGAGTGCATCGCCCAGTTTCATGGCCATTTCCTGGCGTGCGGCGTAGAGGATTTCGGCTCCGAGGACGTCGCAGGCCCGGCCGATCGGGCGGGCCAGGTCCGGCGCGTCACGGGCAATTTGCAGGACGCGGTCGTAGCCCGTGCCGTAGGTCGTTGCAATTCGCTTCAGCGTTTCCGAGGGAATCCCGTCGACGTCGCGCAGCATGACCGCCTTGAGGAAGCTGTCCATGCGGTTGATGCTGCCGCCCTGGAGCGGCGTTTCGGCGGTGCGGCACGGGGGAGGGGTGTTGTGTCCGAGATTCCGGAATGCGGCATCCACCGCCTGTTCGGCGGTAAAACGGGCCGTCGTGTAACGAACGCCGAACATCGAGATGAGCCCCGGCAACCCGTGCCGGGAATGATCGACGACCTGGCTTTCGCGCAGCAGCTTGACGTGGGTGCCCTGGCCCGAGGTCATGGGCAGCAAGCCGCGATGCACCAGCCGGACGTCGGCCGTCGTCAGGCCCGCATGGGGGAACGCTTCGCGCCCATCCTTCAGGAAGGCTTCCAGATCCCATCTGGAGACCTTCAACTGATCAGCCGTCCCCTCGTGGGCGTCGTGGCTGGTCCCGAGAATCGAGACGTCCCGCCAGGGCACCAGGAAGAGGTATCGACCGTTGGCGAGGCCTCCGCAAGCGTGATCATTGACCACCTTGCGGGTCACCAGATTCATGGCCCGCGACAGGCGCGGCGGCGGAGTGCCCTGGTGCTTTGCGGGCAAGCCTTCGAGCAATTTCGCCGCCCATGGTCCGCCGGCATTGATCACGACCGAGGCGCGAATGGCGAACGCCTCGTTGGTCAGCCGATCTTCAACGCGGACGCCGGTGACGCGCCCGTCCTGCTGCAGGAACCGCTTCACCTCGAGATAGTTCGCCGCCGTCGCTCCGGCGTCCACCGCCGACAACAGGAAGGACAACGTCACGCGATCGGTGCTGAGCATCTGGTAGTCGTACCAGACGGCGCCGCCCGTCACACCCTCAGGCGCGATGACCGGGTTGATGCGCAGCGCCTCGTCTCTCGACACGAGGTGGCCGTCGGGGAGATGCGTGCCGGGATCGACGAGACCCCGGTTGCGGTCGCGCGCGACTGCGTCGCTGATGGCGAGCGCGATCCTCATCACCAGCGCGCTGCGGCGCGGGTTGCGTGTCGTCGGGACAACGAACGGCAGCGGACGGACCAGGTGCGGCAGGATGCGGGCAATCGCGCGCCGCTCCCGGATGAACAGCCGCATCTGCTTGAAGTCGAAGGCCTGGAGCGACCGCAAGCCGCCGTGCAGCGTCTTCAGGTTGTTGAACGAGGTTGCGGCGCCAAAATCGTCCTTGTCGACGATGGCCACCGAGAGCCCGCGCTGTGCAGCATCCCACGCGGCCGTCACGCCGTAAAACCCGGCGCCGACGACAATCACGTCGAATTTTTGATCCGCCAGGCGGCGGAGATCGCGCTGCATGCAGTCCGTCATTGTACGATAGGAGCTTGTGATCGAAGAGATTCAGACGTACTGGAACCACCGTATTCACGATCTCGAAATGACCGACCAGCCGGTCGGCTCCAAGGCCTTTTTCGACGATCTCGACGAGTACCGTTTCGACAAGCTCCACTACCTTCCGCAGCTCGTCGACTTTGCCTCGTTTCGCGGGCAGCGCCTGATCGAAGTGGGGTGCGGGATCGGCACCGATCTCGTGCGCTTCGCGGCGGGCGGCGCGCGCGTCACGGGCGTGGATTTGTCCCAGACGGCGATCGACCTTGCACGGAAAAACTTTGAGCTCCACGATCTGGCCGCCGAGGAACTGCGCGTCGGCAACGGCGAGTCATTGCCGTATCCGGATGCGAGCTTTGACGTCGCCTACGCGCACGGCGTCATTCAGTACACCGCCAACGCGGCGCAGCTCGTCCGCGAATGCCACCGCATGCTGAAGCCCGGCGGCACGGGCATCTTCATGGTCTACAACCGGATCTCGTGGCTCAACGCGTTATCCAAGGTCATGAAGGTCGCGCTCGAACATGAGGATGCGCCGGTATTGAAGAAGTACTCGATCGGCGAATTTCGCGAGTTGCTCACGCCCTTCAAGACCGTGCAGATCGTGCCGGAGCGATTCCCGGTGAAGTCGCGCCTGCACAAGGGGTGGAAGGGTGTGGCGTTCAACACCATGTTCGTGGGGGCGTTCAACGCGCTGCCTCGGGCATGGGTGCGTCCGCTCGGCTGGCACCTGATGGCGTTCTGTAAGAAGTGACGCGCACCGGGATCACCGGACTTCGTAGATCGAGATCGTGGCGTTCTTGAACACCAGCGCAAACTGATTCGGCAGTGAATCGAAGCGCTGCTCGACGCCCGGATGCGCGGTGCGTTCCGGCGGGCCGATGAGGACGTAGTGGACCTTCGCGCGTTTGGCGCGCTCGTACGCCGCCATGGCGTCTTCCTCGAACAGTTTCTGGATCTCGCTCGACGCCTGCTCGTATTTGGCAAGCGGCACCATCGAGATCGGCAGGCCGTACGCCATGCGCCGCTCGGCGAACGCGGGCAGGTAGGCCCAGTTG
>CAZBYY010000288.1:0-4671 GCA_964495855.1 uncultured Acidobacterium sp.
GGCCCGGGCTCAGGCCGGACGCCGGCGGCGCCAGGCCGCCATGCCGGCGATGCCCGACGCGTGGGCGGCTGAATTCGAGCGCCGCTTCGCCGAAGCCGGCCGCGCCGCCGAACGGCGTCACGAACGCCGCCAGCAGGCGAAGCAATCCGCCGAGCGGTTGCCGACCCTGGTCCCCGAGATCGAAGCACTGGCGACACAGAACTACGACGACGTTCGCAGCCAGTGGTACTCGCTGCGCAAGCAGTGGCAGGCGATTGCGCGCGACGTCGAGATCGACCCGGACCTGCGCGCGCGGTACGACGCGGTGGCGCAGAAGTTCGAGGCCGAAGAGCAGAAGCATCGCGAGGCCAAGGGGCAGCAGCAGATCGACAACCTCCATCGGCTGCAGGCAGTCGTGCAGAAACTCGAGACGCGCGCCGCCGCCGAGAGCCTCACGCTCAAGCAGACCGATCAGTTGATGAAGGAAGTGAAGCTGGCCGTCGGGACGATGGGGCCGCTGCCGACCAAGCAGGATCGCGAGGACCTGATGGTGCGCCTGCAGGCGGTGCGCACCGCGCTCACGCCGCGCATCCAGGAACTGCGCGAGGCCGAAGAGTGGAAGCGCTGGGCGAACGTCCAGGTGCAGGAAGAGCTCGCCAGCAAGATGGAGGCGCTCATTCCGCTGGCCGAGACCGATCCGGAAAAGGCGTCGAACGAGATGCGCGCCTTGCAGGAACGGTGGAAGCCGGTGGCCGCCGCGCCGCGCTCACAGGCGGAAACGCTGTGGACGCGCTTCAAGACGGCCCAGGAACAGGTCTACGACAAGTGCAAGGACTTCTTCTCGCAGCAGGCCGCCGAGCGTGTCGAGAACCTGAAGAAGAAGGAAGCGTTGTGCGTGCGTGCCGAGTCGATGGCCGATTCGACCGACTGGGTGAAGACGGCCGATGCGATGAAGGCGCTGCAGGCCGAGTGGAAAGCGATCGGCCCGGTGACACGCGGTAACGAGAAAGCGGTGTGGGAACGCTTCCGCGCCGCCTGCGACAAGTTCTTCACGCGTCGACAGGAAGATCTGAAGCAGCGCAAGCAGGATTGGACCGAGAACCTGAAGCGCAAGGAAGCGCTCGTCGCCGAAGCCAAGCAGCTCGCCGAATCGACCGAATGGGAACAGGCCGCGTCGCGCATCAAGAAGCTGCAGGTCGAGTGGAAGACGATCGGGCCGGTCAAGAAGAGCAAGTCCGACGCGATCTGGAACGAATTCCGCGGCGCCTGCGACCTGTTCTTCGAGCGGTTCAAGAACCGCGATCAGGCCGCGCTGCAGACGAAGCTCGTCGATCGTGAAGGCGCGGTGGTCGAGCTTGAAGCGCTGGTGCCCGCCGCCGATGCGGCCGACGTGCCGCAGCCCGAGGATCTGTATGCCAAGGTGCAGGCGGCGCGCGCGCGCTGGGTGCAAGGGCCCGAGTTGCCGCGGCACACGCTGGCGCCGCTCGCCGAACGCGTCAACACGGCGCTTTATCACCTCGTCACGCGATGGCCGGACGGCTTCAAGGGCACCGACCTCGATCCTGAGCAGACCAAGGGCAAGATGGAGAAGCTGATTGCCAAGGTCGAGAAGCTGTTGCCGACCGAGGCGGCGGAGCCGGCGAAGAACCTGTCGCCCGCCGAATTGCTCGCGCGTCAATGGCGCGAAGCGCTTGCCGCCAACACGATGGGCGCCGGCGCCGCGCGCCAGGCTGAGGATGCGCGTCAGCGGGCCGCCGAGCAGGAAGTGCGCAGCGCGCAGGCCGCCTGGGCGCGTCTTGGCCCGCTCGCGCCGGACCAGCGCAAGCCGCTGCAAGATCGCTTCGACCGCGCGGTGCGCAAGTTCTCGGAGATGCGCCGCCGCTCGACCGCTCGAGCGTAAATGCTCGCCGAGATCGACGCGCGCGTTCGACTCGCCATCTACACCACGTTTGCCGAGGGCGGCGTTCCGCTCTCGGCAACGCTCTCTTCCAAGCTTCACATTCCCCACGAGCAGATCGCCGATTCGTTCGAGCGTCTGCACGCCGCGCGCGCGATCGTTCTCGATCCTCACTCCCGCGAGGTCTGGATGGCGCCGCCGTTTTCGGCCAGGCCGACGCCGTTCCACGTCCTCGCCGAGGCGCACACCTGGCACGCGCCCTGCGCGTGGGATGCGTTCGGCATCGTGCACCTGATGCGCTGCGACGCGGTGCTGGCGACGACGTGTCCGGATTGTGAGGGACCGATCGTGCATCGCGTCGAGCAGCGGACGCTCGTCGACGCGCATGGAGTCGTGCATTTTCTCGTGCCGGCCGCGAAGTGGTGGGACAACATCGGCTTCACGTGAGCGACGATCCGGTTCTTCAGGTCTGAAGAACACGTGCAGGCGTGGTCGGCGCACGAGGAGACGCCGATCGGCGCGATCATGCCGGCGGCGAATTTGTGGCAACTGGCACGGCACTGGTACGACGGGCGATTGTCCCCGGATTGGCAGCCGCGGCCGCGTGAGCTGTCGCAGGACCTGCTGTCCGCCGCCGGCTTCACGGGACCCTTCTGGTCCCTGACCGGCTAAACGAACCTGCTACATTTGCGAGCAGCCATGATTCGCATCGGATTCGCAGTCTTGTTGAGCTTGTGGGCCACGGTCGCGTCAGCCCAGCACGTTACGGCATCTGCGCACGTTTCGAGCGCGCGGTGGAGCGAGTTCGACGGCCAGGATGTTGGTGTTGGCGGCCGAATCACGTTTGCGCCGACCGCGATCATTGGCCTCGATGCGGACGCGACGTGGTATCCGTCGAAATTTCCTCCCGACACCGTTGCGGCGTTCAGCGGCTCGCGTGTCGAGGGCCTGTTCGGGGTGTCGGCGGGCCCGCGCATCGCCCGGGTGCGCCCGTTTGCGCGGGCTGCAGCGGGATTCCTGAAGATCGGCGCGACGCCGAAGGCGTTTGCGTGCATCGCGATCTACCCGCCACCGCTCAATTGCACGCTGGCAGGTGGGCAGACGCTCCCGGCCTACGAGATCGGGGGCGGAGTCGAGGTCGATGCGACCGCGAAAACATTCTTTCGCCTCGATGCCACGAGCCGCTTCCTGAAGTATCCGGGCCCGGCGCTGACTGCCAGTCGCCAGGTGCGTAACGAAGACTTCGTCGGCGGCGCGCTGCGCCTGACGCTCGGCGCCGGCGTCCGATTCTAGGCCCCCGGCCCCGTACGCCCCCGGCACCCTAGGCACCTTAGGCACCCTAGGCACCCTAGGCACCTTATAATCCCCGCATGAAGAAGCTGATCGTTCTCGTCGCCCTTGCTCTGTCCGCATGCACCGCTCCGCCCTCAACCCAGCCGGACGATCCGCAGCTGGCCGCGTGGAAGAAGCGCGCCGAGGGCGTCACGATCATTCGCGACGACTGGGGCGTGCCCCACGTCTACGCCAAGACCGACGCCGACGTCGTGTTCGGGCTGATGTACGCGCAGGCGGAAGACGATTTCAACCGCGTCGAGACCAACTTCATCAACTCGCAGGGCCGGCTTGCGGAAGCCGAGGGCGAGAAGGAAATCTGGCGCGACCTGCGCATGAAGCTGTTCATCGATCCGAAAGACATGCAGGCGATCTACGCCAAGAGCCCCGCGGACTTGAAGGCGCTGATGGACGGCTGGGCTGACGGCCTCAACTTCTACCTGGCGACGCACAAGGACGTGAAGCCGCGCGTCATCACCAAGTTCGAGCCATGGATGGCGCTCACGTTCAGCGAGGGCAGCATCGGCGGCGACATCGAAAAGGTCAGCCTGTCGCAGCTCGAGGCGTTCTACGGATCAGCGGAGCCCGGCACCAAGCAGACCGCGAAGCTTGATGATTTCGATCCGCTCGCGCCGCCGGCGGAGCCGTCGGGATCGAATGGCGTCGCCGTCTCGGGCATGAACACCGCGTCAGGCAAGGCGATGCTCTACATCAATCCCCACACCTCGTTCTTCTTCCGCGAAGAAGCGCAGATGGTGAGCGAGGAAGGCTTGAATGCGTACGGCGCGCTTACCTGGGGCCAGTTCTTCATCTACCAGGGTTTCAACGACAAGAACGGCTGGATGCACACGTCGAGCAGCGTCGACAACATCGACGAGTATCTCGAGACGGTGACGAAGAAGGCCGACGGCAGCTATACCTACAAGTTCGGCAGCGAGGATCGCCCGCTCGTCGCCAAGAAGATCGTCGTTCCCTACAAGACCGACAAGGGGATGCAGCAGCGCGAGTTCACCACCTACCGCACGCATTTTGGACCCGTCGTGCGCTCCGTCGACGGCAAGTGGGTCGCCGTGCGCCTGATGGAAGAGCCGATGAAGGCGTTGATGCAGTCGTACGGCCGCACCAAGGCGCGTGGCCTCGCCGACTACAAGAAGGTGATGGACATCCACACCAACTCGTCGAACAACACGCTGTATGCGAACACCGACGGCGACATCGCGTACTTCCACTCGAACTTCATCCCGAAGCGCGATGATTCGTTCGACTGGACCAAGCCGGTTGACGGCAGCAATCCCAAGACCGAATGGAACGGCGTGCTGTCCTTCGACGAATCGCCGAACGTCGTCAATCCGAAGAACGGCTGGGTCTACAACAGCAACAACTATCCGTTCTCGGCGGCGGGCCCGGGCAACAGCCCGAAGCAGTCGGCCTTCCCGAAGTACGTCGATGCCGGCAGCGAGAAC
>CAZBYY010000289.1:0-4669 GCA_964495855.1 uncultured Acidobacterium sp.
GCCGACGGCGGCACGATCTTCCTCGACGAGATCGGCACGATCTCGCTGTCCGTTCAGGCGAAGCTGCTTCGGGTCCTCCAGGATCGCGAGTTCGAACCCCTCGGCGCCGAACGCACCCAACGCGTCGACGTGCGCGTCATCGCCGCCACGAATCGGGACTTGCGGCAGATGGTCACCGAGGGCACGTTCCTCGAAGACCTGTTCTATCGCCTCAATGTCATCCCGATCGGCATGCCGCCCCTGCGAGAGCGCCGCGAAGACATCCCACTGCTGGTCGACCATTTCGTGCGCAAGTTCGCCGAGCAAAGCGGCAAGACGATCAACGGCGTCGAAGACAAGGTGATGACGGAGCTGACGCGCTACGACTGGCCCGGCAACGTGCGCGAACTCGAAAACACGATGGAGCGCGCGGTGGTGCTGGCGACCACGCCGATGCTCACGAGCCGCACGGTGTGGCTGATGAGCGCGACCGCCACGCCGGCCGCTGCCGGCGTGCCCTCCTTGAAGCTGCACCAGAATCTGGAATGGGCGGAGCGCGAAACGATGCGGCGCGCGCTCGAACAGGCGCGCGGGGTCAAGAAGGACGCGGCGGAGTTGATGGGCATCAGCCAGCGCGCCTTGAGCCACTACCTCGCCAAGTACCGCATCGAGTCCTAAGCCTTACGGCGGACGTAAGCAGTTACGTCTGCCGTGATGCGCCACCACAGGACTGCACAATTCCGGCCCAAAAATGACGGCATGGAGCTTGCTCAAAGGAGGATCGCGTGTTCGTTCGATTTACCGCATTCAAACATTCAGTTGCCGCGGCGGGGACGGCGCTCCTGTTGGGGACGGTAGCAATGCCTCTTCAGCAGGACCTCGCCGCGGCTTCTGCGCCTTTCGACTCGAGTTCGAACGGCGTTGCCGGCCGAACTCTCGCTCAGGGCGGGCCCTCTGGCACTCAGGGCGAACCCCGCACCATCGAAGTGGTGGCCAAGCGATTCAGCTTCGAGCCTGCCCGCATCGAGGTGACAGAGGGCGAGACGGTCCGTCTCGTGGTCACGTCTGCCGACGGCGTGCACGGCATCGAGATCAAGAAGTTCAAGGTCAACAAGCGCATTCCGCGTGGCGGCGAGCCCGTCACGATCGAATTCGTCGCCTCTGCCGCCGGTGAATATCCGGTGTTGTGCTCGGAGTACTGCGGCAAGGGTCACGAGGACATGAAGGGCACCCTCGTCGTGGTTGCCAAGTAGAACGTTCGCCCCTCACTTCATTTCAGGAAGGTCAAATGAGAGTCAGTTCGATCGTGTTCGTGATCGCGCTCGGATTCACCGCCAGCGCGTGTGATGAAAAGCTCAGTGACGTGGCCGGCCCGTCGCCGAACCTGCAGCCGACGTTCAGCAGCATCCAGCGCGACATCTTCAGCGCCACGGATTCGGCCGGCCGCGCCGCGTGCACGCAGTGCCACAGTGGCGCCACACCGGCATCGGGCCTGACGCTGGGCGGGGCGACGACGTACAACGAACTGGTGAACGTGGTGAGCAACCGCAAGCCCGGCGCCATTCGCGTGATCCCCGGCAATCCCGACGACAGCTACCTGGTCCAGAAGCTGGAAGGCCGCAGTGACATTGTTGGACAGCGCATGCCGCGCACGGGCGGCCCGTACCTGACCGCGGGACAAATGAGCATCATCCGGCGCTGGATCGCACTCGGCGCCAAGAACGATTGATCTTCTGAGGAGACTGCTGTGAACGCGCCAAACCGACTGTTTTCACTCGCGGCAACACTGCTGCTCGCCACTTCGGTGGCGGCGGCCGCGCAAACGTCCTCCACCGCGGCCAACGCGTCATCGAACGCCGCGGCACAAACGAAGGACGACCCGGACATGGATCCGAACCCGGCGCAGCCGGATTTCACGCTGCTGACGCTGCCCACCAACCTGCGGCTGCCCGAACACAAGATGGCGTTCCGCGTGACGCACCGCTTCGGCCGTCCGCTCGGCGACGGCAGCTTCGGCGATCTCGCCGCCGACCTGTTCGGCCTCGACTCGGGCGCGCAGATCGGTCTCGAGTTCCGCTATGGCCTCATCAAGGGCGGCCAGATCGGCTTTTACCGGACCTCGAACCGCACCATCCAGTTCTTCGGCCAGTACGAGGTCCTTTCGCAGAACAAGTTCCCGGTCGGTGTCAGCGTCGTCGCCAACGTCGACGGCACGAACAACTTCAAGGACAGCTACTCACCTGCCGTGTCGGCCGTGTTCTCTCGTGAAGTCGGCCACCGTGCCGCGCTCTACGTGCAGCCGGCGTGGATCAACAACACGAACCCGCAGCCCAAGCAGCTCGTCGACAACAACGACACGGTGCTCGTCGGCATCGGCGGCCGCGTCAACGTCCATGGCCACACCTACCTGGTCGCCGAAACGGCGCCCCGCGTGAGCGGCTTCAAGGACGGCAAGCATCACGTCAGCTTCGGCATCGAGCAGCAGGCCGGCGGCCACGTGTTCCAGCTGAACTTCTCGAACGGCGTTGGTACGACCCTGGCCCAGGTCGCCCGCGGCGGGACAAAGGACTGGTACATGGGGTTTAATATCTCGAGGAAGTTTTACTGATGCACACAGCACTGTGGCGTGGGATGGCCGCGGCGATCATCGTCGCGGCCGCGGCATCGGCGTGCGGCGGCGGGAACAGCGGCGGCTCCACCGCGGCGTCGCCCACGAGCCCGACGACGACAACGACCACGCCTCCGGCCACCACAACGACGACACCGCCGACCACGACGACGCCGCCCACGACCAGTACGCCGACGGACTCGGCGACGATCACGATCGGCGCCGATGGTCGCGTCACGCCGTCGTCGGTCACGATCACGCGCGGCGGCCGAGTGACGATGGTCAACAACCACTCGTCACCGCACGACATGGCGTCGGACCCGCATCCGGAGCACAGCCAGTGCCCTGAGCTCAACCAGTGGGGCTTCCTGTCGGCCGGACAGCAGCGCGTGTCAGGGAATTTGAATACCGCACGGACGTGCGGCTTTCACGATCACAACCAGCCGTCGAACACGGGCCTCCAGGGCCGCGTGATCATCCAGTAACAGCGGTCGCTTCAGTAGTCGTAGACGCCTTTGCCGGCCTTCCGGCCAAGGCGTCCGTCCTTCACATGCTGCTCGAGCAGTGGGCACGGCTCGAACTTGTCGCCGAGCGTCCGATGCAAGTACTGCAGGATGCTCAGCCGCGTATCCAGTCCCACGAGATCGACGAGTTCGAACGGCCCCATCGGGTGATTGAGCCCAAGCTTCAGCGCCTTATCGATGTCACGCGCCGACGCCACGCCTTCCTGCAGCATGTAGAACGCTTCGTTGCCGATCATCGCGTTGATGCGGCTGGTGACGAAGCCGGGCGATTCCTTGACGAGCACCGTCTCCTTGCCCATCTTGCGTGAGACGTCTTCCATCACGGCGATCGTCTCCGGCGTGGTATCGAGCGCCTTGACGACCTCGATCAGCTTCATGCGATGGACCGGATTGAAGAAGTGCATCCCGCCCATGCGGCCGGGATTGGCCAGCACCGCCGCCATTTCGGTGATGCTCAGCGCGGAGGTATTAGACGCAATCACCGCATGCGCGGGCGCTGCGGCCTCGACCTCCTTGAAGAGGGCCAGCTTGAGGTCGATCTTCTCCGGCGCGGCTTCGATGACGATGTCGGCGGCGCGGACGGCGTCGGCCACCGAGGTCGTGACTCGCAGCCGCGAACGCAGCGCGGACGCGTCCTCCGCGCTCACCTTGCCGAGTTCGACGCCTTTGTTGATGACGGCGTCGATTGCGCCGCGGCCCTTGTTCACGGCCGCGTCGCTGATGTCGTACATCACCGTGTCGTAGCCGGCGGTCATCGCCGCGTGGGCGATCCCGTGCCCCATGGTGCCGGCACCCAGCACCGCAACCGTTCTAACGTCCACTGCCCCTCACCTTTTCGCGATCGCGACGACTTACGCTTCCGTGCGGACGTACTCGAAGTCGATCGGCTGACGGTTGATGCCGCGCTGCGGCGGCGCGATGTAGTTGGCGAACTGACCCGGCTTGTAGACCGGCTGCGCCTGGATGCTGTGCAGGAACTTCTTGTCCTCCGGCGACGGCAGCCACTCGTACTTGCGGCGCTCCCACTCCTCGTTCGTCAACGGATTGCCGAACGGATCGAAGTGGCGGCCGGCATACACGCCGACGCGGCGATTGAACTTGCGCGACGGCAGGGCGATGCGATCCGACATGCCGTGCTCTTCGAGGACGCGCTTGTTCCAGCGATCGACGCCCGCCTGGCAGTCGGCCACATACCAGTCGCGCAGCACTTCGTTGAGCGCGTTGCGCATCGGCACTTCCTTGCGGATGATCCTGCCGCTGTCGTCGAGCACGTCGAGCATGTAGAGGTTCGCTGCCAGCACATGGTCGTCGTCGCACTTGTCTTCCTCAGCGCGTCCCTTGAGACCGTTCGAGAAGTAGGCCGCGGCGTTGCTCGACACCTCGCTGCCGTGCAGGTCGAGGCTCTGGCTGAACCAGAAGTTGACGAACTTCTGCACCAGCGGAATGTCGATGCCGCCGAGCTTTCGCACGTCGCCGGAGAAGCCCGCTTCCTTCAGTAACTGGCAGGAGCGTTCGAGAATGCGCGCGATGCCGGTCTCGCCGACGAACATGTGGTGCG
>CAZBYY010000290.1:0-4661 GCA_964495855.1 uncultured Acidobacterium sp.
GTCGCTTGTGAAGTACGACGACGCTCGTCCGTGGGCGAAAGCGATCCGCACGCGCGTCGCGGCGCGGACCATGCCGCCGTGGGGCGCCGATCCGGCGCACGGCGTGTTCAAGAACGATCCGCGACTGAGTGACAAGGAAATCGCCACGATCCTCGCGTGGGTCGACGGCGGCGCGCCGAAGGGCGACGACGCCGACATGCCGAAGTTGCCGGAGATGGCGGACGGATGGACGATCGGCACGCCTGATGCGGTCTTCGAGATGCCGGAGGCCTTTCAAATTCCGGCGTCCGGCGAGATCGACTACCAGTACCTCCGCATCCCGACGAATCTGAAGGAAGACAAGTGGATCGCCGCCATCGAGATCAAGCCGCAGGCGCGCGCCAACGTGCATCACGTGATTGCCTACACGCAACCGGCGGGACAGCGCATCAACCAGGCCGGCGTGCTCGGGCCCGGCAACATCGGCGGCGTGACGCCGAACAAGCCCGGCGTGGTGTTCGATCCGGGCGTCGGCCGCCTGCTGAGCGCCAATAGCGACATCATCCTGCAGATGCACTACACGACGAACGGGCAGGCCGCCACCGACAAGACGGTCGTCGGCGTCCGCTTTTTGAAAGAGCCGCCGTCGATGGTGGCGCGCGGCGGCGCCATCATTCAGCCGGCGTTTGTGATTCCCGCCGGCGCGGCGAATCATGAGGTGAAGGGCTCGCGCGTGTTGCAGCAGGACACGATCATCACCTCGCTGACGCCGCACATGCACGTGCGCGGCAAGGACATGACCTACATTGCGACCTATCCCGACGGCCGCACCGAAACGCTGCTGTCGGTGCCGAAATGGGATTTCAACTGGCAGATCACGTATCAACTGAAGGAAGCGAAGCGGCTGCCGAAGGGCACGCGCATCGACGTGATCGCGCACTACGACAACTCCGCGCAGAACAAGTTCAATCCCGACCCGACCAAGGACGTGCGCTGGGGCGACCAGACCTGGGAAGAGATGATGATCGGCTTCTGGGGCACGATCGCCGAGCGCGAGAAGCAGTAGCGGATGATTACTCGTCGTTCATTTCTCTCGATGGCCGGGGCCTCGACATTGGCCCGGCCTGCGTATGCCTTGCGGTTTCTGCAGGCGCGGCCGGCGATTGATGCGGCGCGGTTGCGCAATCGTCTCGAGCGACTGAGCTTTCACGGCCGCAAGCCGGGCGGGACGTTCGCCGACGGCGTGAATCGCGTCGCCTATTCCACTGCCGACCTCACCGCGCGCGCGTGGGTGATCGACGAGATCAAGGGCATGGATGTCGTGCCGCGCATCGATGCAGCGGGCAACATCTTCGCGCGCTTCGGCGGCCAGCCGAATCAACCGGCCATCCTCTTCGGATCGCACATCGACTCGGTGCCGACCGGCGGCAACTTCGACGGCGACCTCGGCGTGTTTGCCGCGATGGAAGTCATCCAGGCGGTGCAGGCGGCGAAGATGCAGACGCGCCACCCGATCGAAATGGTCGTGTGGGCGCACGAGGAGAGCACCGCGTTCGGCGTCGCCACCGCCGCGAGCCGTATCGTCGCCGGCGACCTTCAGCCCGGCGACATGGATGCGGTGTGGAACGGGATGAAGCGCAGCGACGCGATCCGCCGGATTGCCGGCCGGCCCGCTGAGATCGAGACGGCCGTGAAGGCCAAGGGCACGTGGCATTCGTACGTCGAACTGCACATCGAGCAGGGCGGCACGCTCGACAAGGCCAAGATTCCCATCGGCATCGTCGAAGGCATCGTCGCCATTCACCGTTATGACGTGGTGATCGACGGGCAGGTGAACCACGCGGGCACGACGCCGATGAACGAGCGTCATGATGCGATGGTCGCGGCGTCTGAGTTGACGCTGGCGGTGCGCGAGATCGCATCGCGCCGGCAGGGCCGGCAGGTCGGCACAGTTGGCCGCATCGAAATCGAGCCGAACTCTCCGAACGTGATTCCGGGCAAGGCCATGCTGAGCGTCGAGTTCCGCGACCTCTCCGAAGGCGTGCTGCGCGAGATGGGCGAGGCGATCAAGACGCGCGCGGCGGCGATTGCGACCGAGACCGGCACGACGATCACCTTCAGGCTGGCCAGCACGAATGCGCCGGCGATGGCGACGAGCGGCGTGCAGGACGCGATCGGCCGCGCGGCCGCAGCGGCCAGCCTGCAGACGACGAAGCTGCCGAGTGGCGCGGGCCACGACGCGCAGCAGATCGCGAAGCTCGCGCCCATGGGCATGATCTTCGTCCCGAGCATCGGCGGCATCAGCCACTCGCCGAAAGAATTGACGACATGGGACGACTGCGCGCGCGGCGCCGACGTCTTATTGAAGACGGTGCTCGAACTGGACCAGCGCGACAGCGTGTAACCGGGCAGGATACGCACCCGTTTGTCGATTCAACTGATTCGCCCGCTCCCGCGAACCGTCACCCGTCCGCTGTCGCTCCTCGCGCTCGCGGCGTGGGTGGCGATGATGGCGCTGGTGATCAACCGATCGTACCTGCAGGCCTCATCCCGAAACCTCGCCACCGACCTGGCGCGCTACGGATCTACCGCGCAATGGCGCGGCGTGTATTACCGCGGCGAGAAAATCGGGTTCACCGTCAGCCAGGTCCAGGCCAGGGATGATGGCTTCGAGTTGCAGGAAGACGGGCGGCTGCAGTTTTCGCTGCTCGGCGCGCACACCGCGGCGATCCTGAAGACAACCGCGCGCGTCGATCGCGGGTTTCAGCTGCGCTCGTTCGACTTTTCGCTCGACCCCGGCACCGGCCCGATGTCGATCAAGGGGCAACTGAACGGCCTCGATCTGTCGCTCGAGATCGGCAGCGCCTCCGGCACGCGATCGGAAACGCGTCGCCTCCCCGAGCCGCCCGCGCTGATGTTGAGCGTCGGTCGTCGTCTTGCCAACGAAGGACTCGTGGCCGGCACGACGAGGCAGTGGATGGTGTTCGACCCGGCGTCGATGAAGAACGCACCCGTCACGATCGCCGTCGGCGCCCGCGAGGTCATCACCACCGGCAACCGGCGGCCGCTGCCGGCGTTCAAGGTGCAGCTGACGTTCAGCGGCTTGACGACGACGGCGTGGATCACGGACACCGGCGAGATCGTGCGCGAAGAGAGCCCGATGGGACTCATCACGGTCCTCGAATCGCAGGAGCAGGCGACGGCGTTGTCGGTCAGCAACCAGATGCAGCAGGACATGCTGGAAGCCGCGTCGATCGTGCCGCGGCTGCCGGCGCGGACGCGGATCGTCGAGTCACGCGACGTGACGAGACTCCGCCTGCGCCTGACCGGCGCGACGGTCGCCACGGCCGATGTCGATGGCGGATCGCAGCGGCTCGTTGGCGACGAGATCGAGCTGATCGATCCGCGAACGCTGACCGCGTCGTCCCGGCCGTCCGATCTCGATCAGTACCTGCGCGCCGAGCCGTTCATCGAAAGCGATGCGCCGGAGATTCGTGCCGAAGCGAAGCGGATGATCGGCGACGCCACCGATACGCGCACGCGCGCCGAGCGGCTCACCCGCGAAGTGAATCAACTCATCGAGAAGCGGCCGACGGTCAGCCTGCCATCCGCACTGGAAGTGCTGCGCACGCGAGTGGGAGATTGCAACGAACACACCGCGCTGTTCGTCGCGCTGGCGCGGTCGCTCGGCATCCCGGCGCGCATCAACGTCGGCCTGGTCTACGTGCGTGGCGCCTTCTACTACCACGCCTGGCCCGAGGTGTACGTCGACGAGGGCCCTCAGCGCGGGCTGTGGCTGCCGGTCGATCCGACGTTCAACCAGTTTCCGGCGGACGCGACGCACCTGCGGCTCGCACGCGGCGGGTTGGACAAGCAAGCCGCGATCCTGCCGCTGATCGGCAAGTTGGAGATGACGATCACCGATCTCGACGTGACGCCGAATTCGACGCCGATTCTCGTCGGCCGGCAGGTCACGGATACACGGCCGCTCACGATCGACCTGCCGCAGCGCCAGATGTGCGGCTGCTGGGCCGCGCCGTGCCCGGGGGCGGCGCGATGATCGCGGTGGAGAACCTCGTCAAGAAGTACGGCGCCTTCACGGCCGTCGACGGCGTGTCGCTCAACGTCGAGCCGGGGCAGATTCACGGATTCCTCGGACCGAACGGCGCGGGCAAGACGACGAGCATCCGCATCATCGCGGGACTCCTCAAGCCCACCTCCGGCCGCATCATCGTCAACGGCCACGATCTCGAGAAGGAGCCCGAGGCCGCGAAAGCGGCGCTCGGCTTCATTCCCGATCGGCCGTTCATTTACGAAAAGCTGACCGCCGGCGAATTCCTGCGCTTTCATGGTGGGCTCTACGGCATGCGCGAGTCAGAGATCGAGCCGCGCGTGCGCGAGATGCTGGAGATCTTCGAGCTCGCGCGATGGCAGAACGAGCTCGTCGAAAGCTTCTCGCACGGCATGAAGCAGCGTCTTGTGATGAGTGCGGCGTTTTTTCATCGCCCGAAGGCGGTGCTCGTTGACGAGCCGATGGTCGGCCTCGACCCGCGCGGCGCGCGACTGATCAAGGACGTCTTTCGCCGAATGGCTGAGCACGGTGTCGCCATCCTGATGAGCACGCACACGCTCGAAGTGGCGCAGGAGATGTGCGACTTGATCAGCATCATCCTCAAGGGCAG
>CAZBYY010000291.1:0-4620 GCA_964495855.1 uncultured Acidobacterium sp.
GACCGAGATCTACGATTACCTGCGCCTGCTGTTCGCCAACGTCGGCGTGCCGCACTGCCCGAATTGCGGACGCGAGATCGCATCGCAGTCGATCGATCGCATCGTCGACCTGGTGATGACGTATCCGCAGGACACGCGCATCAACGTGATGGCGCCGATCGTCCGCGGCCGCAAAGGCGAATTCAAGAAGGAACTGCAGGCGCTGCGCACGCGCGGCTTCACTAAAGCGCGTATCGATGGCCAGCTGCGATCGCTCGAAGAAGACATCACGCTTGACCGCCGCCGCAACCACAACATCGAGATCGTCGTCGACCGGCTGATCGTTCGCAGCGGCATCGAGCGGCGGCTCGCCGAGTCGGTCGAAGTGGCGCTGCAGCTGGCCGAGGATGTGGTGGTGATCAATTCGCTCGACCAGGGCGATCGCCTCTTCTCGCGCAAGCTGGCGTGCGTGGTGTGCGGCATCAGCGTGCCCGAAATGTCGCCGCGCGCGTTTTCCTTCAACTCGCCGCACGGCGCCTGCCAGGCATGCCAGGGGCTCGGCGCGACGTGGGATTTCGATCCGGCGCGCATCGTCCCGGATGAATCGCTGTCGCTGGCCGATGGTGCGATTGCGCCGTGGGGAAAAGGCGCGGCCGCCAAGGAGGCGGTCGCGAAGATCGCGGCCTACTTCGGCATCGACGCGAAGGCGCCGTTTGGGAAGCTGCCGAAGAAGCATCGCGACCTGATTCTGTCGGGTCCCGGACGTGATGCCGCGGCGGAGCGCGACGGCGAGGCGAGCGCGGCCAAGGCAATCGTCGCAAAGGCGAAGAAGGCGATCAAAGGCAAGACCAGCGCGCCAGATCCGTTCGGCAAGGACTTCGAGGGTGTGATCCCGAACCTGCGCCGGCGATTCGAGGAAGGCTCGTGGACGGAGCAGGAGGAGCTCGATCCTTACCGCGCGCTGCGCGACTGCCCGGTGTGCCATGGCCAGCGTCTGCGACAAGAAAGCCTCGTCGTCACCGTGAAGGGCAAGACGATCGGTGATTACGTCACGTTGCCGATCTCGGAAGCGCTCGTCCTGTTCGACGCGCTGGAGCTCAAGGACCGCGAAGCGATCATCGCGACGCGCATCCTCAAGGAGATCCGCGATCGGCTTCGCTTCCTGAACGATGTCGGCGTCGGCTACCTCACGCTCGCGCGATCGGCCGCCACGCTGTCGGGCGGCGAGGGTCAGCGCATTCGCCTCGCAACGCAGATCGGCTCGAACCTGACCGGCGTGCTGTACGTGCTCGACGAGCCGTCCATCGGCCTGCACCAGCGCGACAATCGCAAGCTGCTCACCACGCTCGGACGGCTGCGCGATCTCGGCAACACCGTCGTCGTCGTCGAGCACGACGAAGAGACGATCCGCGCCGCTGATTACGTCGTCGATCTCGGCCCGGGCGCCGGCGACCTCGGCGGACAGTTGATCTTCCAGGGACCGCCGTCGGAGCTGATCGGCAATGGCCATGGCTCGCTGACGGGTGCGTACCTTGGCGGCCAGAGCGCGATCGACACGCCGAAGACGCGACGCAAGGATGCGAAAGGCGAGATCGTCATCAAGGGCGCGCGCGCCAACAACCTCAAGCACGTGGACGTGAAGATCCCGCTGGGGCGGCTCGTGGCCGTGACCGGCGTGAGCGGCTCCGGCAAGAGCACGCTGGTCAACGACATCCTGTATCGCGCGCTCGCGAAGGAGTTCTACCGCGCCGCCGACGAACCGGGCGCGCATGACGCAATCGAAGGCATCAACCTGATCGACAAGGTGATCGAGATCGATCAGTCGCCGATCGGCCGCACGCCACGGTCGAATCCCGCGACCTATACCAGCCTGTTCACGTTCATTCGCGAACTGTTCGCGATGGTGCCGGAAGCGCGCACGCGCGGTTTCAAGCCGGGACGCTTTTCGTTCAACGTGAAGGGCGGACGCTGCGAGGCGTGCCAGGGCGACGGCGTGATCGCCATCGAGATGCACTTCCTGCCGAACGTCTACGTCACGTGCGAGCAGTGCAAGGGCCGCCGCTACAATCGCGAGACGCTCGAGATCAAGTACCGGGGCAAGTCGATCGCCGACGTGCTCGACCTCACCGTGGACCAGGCGCTGCCGCTGCTGGAGAATTTCCCGCCGATCGCCACCAAGCTGCGCACCCTGCAGAGCGTCGGCCTCGGCTACATCACGCTCGGGCAATCGGCGACGACGCTGAGCGGCGGAGAGGCGCAGCGCGTGAAGCTGTCACGCGAGCTGTCGAAGCGCGGCACCGGCCGCACGCTCTACATTCTCGACGAGCCGACGACGGGACTCCACTTCGAGGACGTTCGCAAGCTCCTCGAGGTGTTGATGCGTCTGGTCGATCAAGGCAACACGGTGCTCGTGATCGAGCACAACCTCGACGTGATCAAGTCCGCGGACTGGATCATCGACCTTGGCCCGGAGGGTGGCGACGGCGGCGGCAAGGTCGTCGCGCAGGGCACGCCGGAACAGGTTGCGAAATCGAAGAACTCGGCAACGGGGCAGTTCCTCGCCGAGATGCTCAAGTGATGGCCCGATGCCCCGAGGGCCTGTTAAGCTTCGCCGCATGAAGAAAGCCCTACTGCTTGCCTTCCTGATCGCGCCGGTGCTCCTGTCGGGCCCTTCCACGGTGCTCAGGGCAAGCCAGACGCCGCAGTACGACCTGATCCTGAAGGGCGGACGCATCGTCGACGGCACCGCGAGCCCCTGGTACAAGGCCGACCTCGCCATCATCGGCGACACGATCGCGCGCATTGCGCCTTCGATCGACGCGCCGGCCAGGCGCGTCGTCGACGTCAGCGGCCTCGTGGTTGCGCCAGGCTTCATCGACATCCACACGCATGCGCGCCGCGGCATCTTCGAGGTGCCGACCGCCGACAACTACGTGCGGCAGGGTGTGACGACGTTGATCGAGGGGCCTGATGGCAGCTCGCCGCTGCCGGTCGGACCGTTCCTGGAGAAGGTTGCGGCGCTGCACACCACGCCCAACTTCGCCCTGTTCATCGGGCAGGGATCGATCCGTGAAGCGGTGATCGGCGATTTCGATCGCAAGGCCACGCCGGCAGAGATCGACAAGATGCGCGGGTTGGTGCGGCAGGGCATGGAGCAAGGCGCGTTCGGCCTGAGCTCAGGGCTGTTTTACGTGCCGGGCACGTTCACGCCGACCGAAGAAGTCATCGAGCTGGCCAAGGTGGCCGGCCAGATGGGCGGCATCTACATCTCGCACATGCGCGAGGAAACCAAGGCCGTGCGTGACAGCGTGCGCGAGACGATCGCGATCGGCGAGAAAGGCGGCCTGCCGACGCAGGTCACGCACCACAAGATTATCGGCAAGAAGTACTGGGGCGCTTCGATCGACACGCTGAAAATGATCGACGAGGCGCGCGCTCGCGGTGTCGACGCCACGATCGACCAGTATCCCTACACGGCCTCGGCGACGAGCGTCAGTGCGGCACTGTTTCCCGCCTGGGCGCAGGAGGGCGGCCGCGACGCGATGGTCAAGCGGCTCAAGGGCGATCCGTCCGTGCGCGCGAAGATCAAGGCGGAAACCGTCGCCATCATCCGCGACGAGCGCGGCGGCGGCGACCCGAAGAACGTGCAGCTGTCGCGATGCGAGTTCGATCCCACGCTCGACGGCAAGGACCTCGGCCAGGTGACGCAGGGCAGGGGCCTGCCGCCGACGATCGAAAACGCCGCGGAGACGGCGATGTGGATCGTCGAGCAGGGCGGCTGCGGCGGGATCTTCCATGCGATCAGCGAAGAGGATCTGCAGCGCATCCTCCAGCACCCGGCAACGATGATCGCGTCGGACGGCGAGGTGGTCGTGTTCGGCCGATCGGCACCGCATCCGCGCAGCTATGGCACCTTCGCGCGCGTGCTCGGCCTGTACGCGCGAGACAAGAAAGTGATCACGCTTGAAACCGCGGTGCAGAAAATGTCGGCGATGCCGGCGCAACGACTGGGGCTGACCGATCGCGGTGTGTTGCGCCAGGGACTCAAAGCGGACGTCGCGATCTTCGACGCCGCAACCGTGCGCGACACGGCCACGTTCGAGAAACCGCATAGTTACGCCGAGGGCGTGACGATGGTGATCGTGAATGGCCAGGTCGCGTTCGAAGGCGGCAAAATGACGCCGGCGCGCCCCGGTCGCGTGCTGTTCGGGCCGGCGAAAAAGTAGGGGCTCGGACCCCTTGAGGCAAAAAAGCCACAGTTCGGGCTATTGCCTCTGTGGCTGTATAAACACAGCCAATCGGCATGTGCAGGTGTGAAATTTTGTGTAAGTGTTGCAGCGGCAGGACTTATCTGATTTGCCCAAAAACGGGATTCCGGGCATCGGGTTTGCTTTAGCGGTGAGCACACGCGAAGAGCGAATGGACGCACAGCGAACCCTTAAACGTCAGATCTCGTGCGCGGGCATCGGGTTGCACTCCGGCCAGAAGGTGACCCTCACCCTCAAGCCGGCGGCCGCCGACACCGGCATCCGCTTCCGCCGCACCGATCTGGGTGTTGAGATCCCGGCGAACGTTCGCGAGGTCTCGGGCGTGCAGCATGCCACGGTGCTCGGCACGGCCGGCGCCACGGTGGAGACCGTC
>CAZBYY010000292.1:0-4616 GCA_964495855.1 uncultured Acidobacterium sp.
TGCTCGGCTGATACGGCACCGCGATGCTGTGCTACGTCACGCCCAACGAACCTCTCGGGTTGCCGAATCGAGACGATGTGAAGGCCGGCGTGATCGCCTACAAGATCGCCGCCCACGCGGCGGACCTCGCCAAGGGCCATCCGCGGGCGCGGGTGTGGGACGATGCACTGTCGAAAGCGCGATTCGATTTCCGATGGGAGGATCAGTTCAACCTGTCGATGGATCCCGTGACGGCGCGGGCGTATCACGACGAGACGCTGCCGGCCGACGGCGCGAAGGTCGCGCACTTCTGCTCGATGTGCGGACCAAAGTTCTGCAGCATGGAGCTCACGCAGCAGGTGCGCGCGGAAGCCGCGAAGGGGATGGAAGAGAAGTCGGTTGAGTTTCGTAAGGCCGGGGAAATCTACGTCAAACAGTAACTGCGGCACCGGCACCGGCACGCGGCACCTGGCACCGGCACCTTACTTCGGCGCCGGCACGATCTGAATAACCGTCGGGAATCGTGCCGGCGTCGCATCCTTCTTCGGATTGGGATACCCGGCCGATCCGCCGTACGTGAAATCCTTGATCGTCACGCTGGGCGCAAACGCCATCGACTCGTCGCGGAACTTCGCGGTCTCGAACTGGTGGGTCGGCGGCGCCTCGTAGAGCTCGTCGCCCTTCGTCTTGAGCACGGTCTTGTAGTAGTTGACCAGCTCCGCGTAAGGAACGGTGGCGCCGAAAATGTAGAAACGCTGCCCGCGCCCGGCTTCGTATGACGTGAGGTAGACGGCCGACGGATAAATCGGCGCCCCCAACATGGCTTCGGTCGGTGCGGAATCTTGCGCCGATTTCGCCGGTGCCTGCGGCACAGACGCCTGAGGCGCTGGCGACGCGGGAGCCGGTGCGGACGGCGCTGGTGCAGCGGGTGGCGGTTGCGCCGGGCGCTGATTCGGCCGCGGAAACGGCTGCGGTGTCTGCGCCGCAACCGCGGCACTCATCGCCATCCCAACTACCGCTGCGGCCAGCGTCATCGTCTTCACACCCTCCATTATGAACCTGCTTCACTTTTACGTTTTGCGTAAAAATGAAGCAGGTTCATTTTGATCGAGTATTGCCGTTCGAACGAGCCGTGGTTGCTCGACTTCATCGAGGCCTTGGTCGCCATTGAGTCGCCGAGCGACGACCCGGCCGCCGTCAACCGCTGCGGTAGAGAGTTGGCGTCGCGACTCGAGGCCATCGGAGGGATCGTCACGCGCTTGCCCGCCGGAGGTTCAGCGGCGGCGGGCGATCACCTGCGCGTGCGATTCGGGTCGGGCGCGAAACAGGTGCTACTCCTCGGACACTTCGACACGGTCTGGCCGATCGGTCAGCTGGCGCGGATGCCGCTCAAGCGTGAGAGCGGACGCCTCTACGGCCCAGGCGTGTTCGACATGAAAGCGGGCATCGCGCTCGGGGCGCTCGCCACGCGCGCGGTGCGTGAGCAGAGCGACCTCGCCGACACCGCGATCGTGATGCTGTGGACCACCGACGAAGAGATCGGCAGCGGCACATCACGCGCGATCATCGAAGCGGAGGCGGCAAAGAGCTCGGCGGTCCTCGTCCTCGAGCCTTCGTTGCCAGGCGGCGCGCTGAAGACGAGCCGCAAGGGCGTCGGCCAGTTCGAGCTGATCGCCCGCGGCGTGTCCGCGCACGCGGGGCTTGATCCCGGCAAGGGCATCAGCGCGATTCGCGAGCTGGCGCGGCAGATCATCGCCATCGACGGCTTGCAGGACCCTGCCAATGGCGTCACGCTCACCGTCGGCGTCGTGAACGGCGGCACGCGTGCCAACGTCGTCCCCGCAGAAGCGCGGGCGACGATTGATGCGCGCGCCGTCACGCGCGCCGATGCCGACCGCGTCACGATGGCGATGCGATCGCTGCAGCCGCAGATAGCCGGTGCGCGTCTGGAAGTGACAGGCGGATTCGATCGCCCGCCGCTGGAGCGTACGGCCGACGTCGTCCGCCTGTTCGAGATCGCCAGGCGCGCTGCTGCCGGCGTCGGCATCACGCTCGATGAAGGCAGCGCCGGCGGTGGATGGGATGGCAACTTCACCGCGGCATTGGGTGTCCCGACGCTCGACGGCTTCGGCGCAATCGGCGATGGCGCTCACGCCGTGCACGAGCACGTCGAGATCGATGCGCTGGTGCCGCGAGCGGCGACGATAGCCGGCGTGCTAGCGGCCCTGTGCGGCCCGAGCGCGTGATCGCGAGGGCGCGCCGTAGCGCTGCTTCATGAGCGACACCACTTCCTGCACGCGCTTCTCGTAATCCTTCTTCACATAGCGGCCGGCGTAGAGCTCGCCGTACATCGGAACCAGATCCGGATACTCGCGCTGCAGCAGGGCCATGAAATGTTCCCTGGTGCCGCCGTCCATGTGCATCACCATCGCGCCGACGGACGTCGCACCGGAATCGGCGATCGCCTTGACCGTGCGCTCGATCTTCGAGGGATGCGTTGTGAAGCCGGGCACGATCGGCGCCATCAACACGCCGCAATCGATGCCGGCGTCAACGAGCTCCCGTACCGCTCGCAGCCGCTGAGCCGGATGCGCCACGCCAGGCTCAAGCTTTTCCCATGCGTCCTCATCAACAGTCGGTACGCTCATGTGCACGCGGCACGTCGCGACCTTTGATAACTCCTGCAGCACGTCGATGTCGCGCACGACCATTGGTCCCTTGGTCACGATGCCCACCGGCGTCGAGGCATCGGCCAGCGCCTGGATCACCCCGCGCGAGATCTTGTACGTGCCTTCAATCGGCTGATACGGATCGGTGGCCGTGCCGAAGCCGATGCTTTCCTTTTTCCACGTGGGCCGGTCGAGCTCGCGCCGCAGCACCTCGACGAAGTTGGTCTTGACGAAGATGACGCTGGCAAACTGATCGCCGCCGCCCAATTCCAGGTGAGCGTGATACCGCCGCGCGAAGCAGTAGTGGCAGCCGTGCGTGCAGCCGCGATACGGGTTGAGGCTCCACTGCATGTACGCCTTGCCCTTCACCTTGTTCAGGGCCGAGCGACAGCGGATCTCCTGGTAGGTCACCGCATCACCGCGGCGCCGGGCATCCGGAAGCGCGGATACACCGCCGTCCTTCACGAGCCTGGCGATGTCGCGACTGGTTGGGGGCTGGCCGAGGTCGAAGAGCAGTTGGTGCGTGGCCATGACAAACGTGCGTCAGGGCCATTGTTTTCGCTTTTTATTCGCCAGTCAAGCTAGACGAGCGCGCGCCAGTAATTCAGCAGGTCGTCGATCGTCTGTGCGAGGGGGATCTGCGGCGTCCACCCGGTGTCCTGTGTCAGGAGGCCATGATCGCCCAGTACGACGGGCGTGTCGTTCTTTCGGAACCTGGACGGATCGATCTCGATGTCGATCGGCACGCGCGCTTTGGATCCCATCAGCTCGACCAGGTGCTTGATCGGCACAGGGGTGCCCGAGCACACGTTGTAGGCCGCACCCGGCGTGGCGCGATGCATCATCGCGTGATACGCGCGCACTGTGTCGCGCACGTCCATGATGTCGCGCTGCGAGTCGAGGTTGCCCATCACGAGCTTGGCGGGCTTCAGTCCCTTTTCGATCTCGGCAATCTGCTTGGCGATGCTCGATGCGACGAAGGACGGCGCCTGCCTCGGGCCCACGTGATTGAAGGATCGCGCGATCACCGCCGGGATCCCATCGTCCTCCCACGCGCGCATCGCGAGCATTTCCTGCGCCACCTTGCTGGTGCCGTACGGGCTGTTCGGCCTGATCGTGTCGCGCTCGGTGATGGCTGAATTCGACGGCGCGTACACGAACGCGGAACTGGTGATCACGACGCGCGGCTTCAGGCCGGCATCCCGCAATGCGTCGAAGAGGTGATGCGTGCCGAGCACGTTGCCCGCAAACGTCTCGTGCACGTGCGACCACGAGTCGCCGATGTGCGGAACGCCGGCGAGGTGATAAATCTCTGAAGGTGTGAAGGCGGCAACCGCGTCCGCGACGGCGGCGCGATCGTGCAGCTCGACCGAATGCCAGATCACGCGCGTACCGCTCAGGAGCGGCTCGGTACCGGGCCGCAACCACGCGACGACCTGGTCAGGCCCCTGCTCGAGCAGCTCGATCAGGTGGCTGCCGACAAAACCGGCCGCGCCGGTGACGAGCACGCAGCCCATCTAGCGCTTGCCGTACTGGGCTTCCATGTAGGCCTTGTAGTTCGGATCGCGCTCCTTGATCGGGCGCCACCACCACTCATTGGCCTGATACCACGCCACCGTTTCGCGGAGTCCGTCCTCGAACGGCACCTGCGGCTTCCATCCCATCTTCTCGAGCTTCGCGGTGCTGAGGCTGTAGCGGCGATCGTGACCCTTGCGGTCCTGCACGGGCTTGATCAGCTCGGGGCCCTTGCCGCACAGCTTCAGGATCATGTGCGTCAGATCGACATTGCGCACTTCATTGCCGCCGCCGATGTTGTAGACCTCGCCGTTCTCGCCCGTGTGCATGATCAGGTCGATGCCGCGGCAATGATCGAGCACGTGCAGCCAGTCACGGACGTTGCCACCGTCGCCGTAGAGCGGCACCTGGATGTTGTCCATCAGGTTGGTGACAAACAGCGGCAGGATCTTC
>CAZBYY010000293.1:0-4616 GCA_964495855.1 uncultured Acidobacterium sp.
GCGATCGGCTGGATTCCCACAACGAGGTGTAAACGACGTTGGCGTTCTTCGGATCGTAGACAAGTTCGACTGCGCCGGTCTTGTTGTCGCGGAACAGCGTGCGCTTCCACGTCTTGCCGCCGTCGGTGGTCTTGAACACGCCGCGTTCGTCGTTGGTGCCGAAGCCGTGGCCGAGGACCGCGGCCAACGCGGTGTCGCAGTTGTTGGCCGGATGGATGCGGATCTTCGCGATGATCTGCGAGTCCTTCAATCCCGCGGTGCTCCAGGTCTTGCCGCCATCGGAGGTGCGATAGGCGCCGTCGCCCATCATGATGTTGCCGCGGATGTCCGCTTCCCCGCTGCCGATGTAGACGACGTCAGGATTCGACGGGCACACGCCAATCGCGCCGATCGACGACGTGGTGATCTTGCCGTCGGTCATCGGATTCCACGTCGTCCCGCCGTCGGTGCTCTTCCATGCGCCGCCGCCGGTCGCGCCGAACCAGTACTCGTTCGGGCGGGCGTCTGAACCCTCGACCGCGATGGACCGGCCTCCGCGCGCCGGTCCGACATTGCGCCAGCGCATGCCGGAATACAGGCTCGGATCGACGGTGGTCGCTTGCTGCGCCGACGCATCCGCCATCCACACCAGCGAGAGGAGCACCGCCAGGAGTCGGAGTGATCGCATGGCGCCATTCTACGCCTGCGGTCAGCGTGGTTTGTTGAGGAGCGGCAGCAGACCGACGGCGTTGAGGATGACGATACGGAGGCGGCGGACCAGTGCGAGGGTCACGCCGGTGGCCGGTGACAGACCGACGGCGGCGGCGACCGCTCCGGATCCGGCTTCGTCGATGCCCAGGCGGTACGGAACAAATTTGAAGGCCACGGTAACGAATCGGCCCGCGCTCTCCAGTAGAAACGCGTCGACCACCGTGACCTGGGGAGCCAACAGGCGCAACACCAGCCAGACTTCGGCGACGGCGCCTGCGTGGAAGGCGATCTCCCACACGGAAACCTGCAGCAGTCGGCCGGCTGGCCAGCGCGGCACGGCGTAGATCTGCGCCTCGATGTCGCGAATCGCATCCGCCGGGGCATGCGCCTGCCCGGCCAACTTGGAGATGACCGGCGCAAATCTCGACAGGATCGCTGGGCGCGTGCGCGCGGCCCAGATGCCGGCGACGGCGGTGACCGCCACGGCGATCACGATGAACTCAGCGATGCGCTCGAGGCCATCCGGCACATCTGCCCGCTGCAGGAACAGCCACGTGCCGGCCAGCAGCACCGCGCACACGGACACGGTGTAGAACACGTTCTCGATCGTCACCGACGCAATGCTGCTGACCGTCGAAATGCGCGTGCGCACCATCAGCACTTTCGTCGGCTCGCTCGCGAGCAGTCCAAGCGGGGTGAGGTTGCCCATGGCGTCCGAGACGAGCCAGGCGCCAAACGCATGCCTGAAACGCAACTCAGGCTCATTCGCGCACATCATCCACGCGCGCGTACGGCACGCCATGCGAAAGGCGCCGAGCGCCATCACCGCCACGAACCACCAGCCGATGCTCGCGATGCCGTCCACGATGGCAGCCCAGCCGCCGGCCCGCTGGACCGTGAAGGCGAGCAGCGCGCATCCGATGATGGCGACGGCGATGTTGAGGGCGGAGAACCGCGAGCGGGACACTGCCTGAAGATGTTACCCCGTATAATGCGCGCTACGGGGAGGGCGCATGGCAGAGCGTCTCGTTGGCAGCAATTACGTCACGCCGGACATCGTCGCAAAGGTCACCGGCCGCGCCAGGTATGCCGAAGACTTCCGCGCCGACGGCATGCTGTTCTGCAAGCTGATGCTCAGCGAGCGGCCCCATGCCCGCGTGCGCGGCATCGACACCTCCCGCGCGATGGCGCTGCCAGGCGTCAAGGCCATCCTGCTGCCGGACGACGTGCCGCAACTGGGCGGCACGACTGAACACTGCCTGACGCGAGAACCGTTGTATGCCGGCGAGCCGATTCTCGCCGTCGCGGCGACGAGCGAGGAGATCGCCGCTCAGGCGATCGAACTGATTCATCTCGACCTCGAGCCCCTGCCCCACGTCGTCGATCCCATCGAAAGCTTGCGGCCTGGTGCACCGAATGCCCGCACCGACGGCAATGTCTGGGGGCCGCCCGCCGGCCAGCCGCCGCGGCCCACGGTGCAGGAACTGAAGTGGACCGACGCCGACTTCGCCGAAGCGGCGGAGGGTCGCATGCCGACGGGCAAGGCGTCGGAAGAATGGGCGTACGGCGATCTCGACGTGCAATTCAAGAATGCCGCGCTGGTGGTCGACGAATCCTTCGTCGTGCCGTCGACGGGTCATCATCCGCTGGAAACGCGGAGCGCGATGGCGTTCTGGCAAAACGGCAAGCTGCACCTTCACTGTTCCACGCAGAGCGTCGTGCGGACGGTCGATGCCGTGGCGCGGTGGGTCGGCATCAAGCCTGAAGACGTGATCCTGATCTGCGAGTACACCGGCGGCGGCTTCGGCAGCAAAGGTGGCGGCGCGGTGTCGATGGCGATCCCCGCGTTGTTGTCGAAGAAGGCCAACGCGCCGGTGATGATGCGCATCAGCCGGGAGGAAGAAAGCTACATTGGCCGCGCGCGCACCAACATGGTGGGCCGCGTGAAAGCGGGCTTTGCGAAAGACGGCCGCATCCTCGCGATCGACCTGTTTATCGTGCAGGACAGCGGCCCGTACGGGCCCATGGGCGATCATCGTTCGGCCGGCCTGGCGGCGTCGCTGATCTACCAGCCGGCCGCGATGCGATGGCGCGCGGTGAACGTGCTCACCAACACGCCGCCGCGCACGCAGCAGCGATCGCCGGGGCCGATGCAGGCCAACGGCATCTGCGAAGGCGTGATCACGAAAGCGGCCAAGCAACTCGGGATCGACCAGGTCGCGATCCGCCGCCTGAATTCTCCGGAAGGCAAAGCGGTGTATGGCCCGCCGGATCCGCAGGGCCGCCGGCGGTACGTCACGAGTGCCTTCGTCAAGGACGCGCTCGATCGCGGTGCCGCAGAGTTCAACTGGCAGGAGCGCGTCTCGCGGTCCGGGCAGCGCCGCGGATCAAAGGTCACCGGCGTCGGCGTAGCGATCGGCCCGCACGGATCGGGATCGACGGGCTACGACGGACTGATGACGATCCGGCCCGACGGCAAGCTCTACGTGCAATCAGGCGTCGGCAATCTCGGCACGCATTCGGTGATCGACCTCGCACGCGTCGCGGCCGACGTGCTCGCCATGCCGTGGGACAAGGTGGTCGTCAATTGGGGCGATACGAGCAAGGGCCTGCCCTGGACGTGCCTGTCTGTCGGCAGCCAGACGACGCACGCGATGACACGGGCGAATCATGCCGGCGCGTCAGACGCCAAACGCAAGCTGCTCGAGATCGCGGCGAAGGACCTCGGCGGATCCGCCGACGACTACACGGTCGGCAACGAGCGCGTGTTTCACAAGATCAATCCGTCACGCGGCCTCAGCTACGCCCAAGCCGCTCAGCGTGCCATCGCGCTCGGCGGCAAGTTCGACGGGCACGAGCTGCCCGATGACATCAACCCGTTTACCAAGGCGTCGGCGGCCAAGCACGTCGGCCTCGGGCTGATGGGTGTCGCCAAAGACACGTATCGACACGACGGCGACAGCTATTCGTTCGTCGCGGGATTCGCGGAAGTTGAAGTCGACGTCGAAACCGGCCAGGTCCGTCTCGTGGCCTTCAATGCGGTCGGCGACGTGGGGACGGTGGTGAACCCACGCAGCCTCGTGGCGCAAATCAACGGCGGATGCTGTCTCGGCATCGCGCACGCCCTCTTCCAGAAGCTGGTCTACGATCCGCACTACGGGCTGTCGCTCGCCCGCCGGTTCCATTACAACAAGCCGCTCACGATCCTCGACATTCCACAGATGCATTCGACGGCGCTGGACATGGCGGATCCGGAGACCCCGGTGGGCGCCCGCGGCGTTGGCGAACCGCCGGTCGGGGCCGGCTTCGGCGCGGTGTTGAACGCCATCGCCGATGCGATCGGCGTCGATGCCTTCCGCCGCGCGCCGGTGACATCGGACGTCGTCTTGATGACGCTGACGCACGGCCGGCGGATGCACGAACCGCTGCAGTCCCACCTCTAACGGGGCTTTGTGCCTCATCCCTACCGCTCCGGGCCGGGCGCCCGGTGCGGCGGGACGAACAGCCATTTCAGGTTGACGAGCCACGGCTGCGGGACCACAATCCAGACGTTGTTGTTGTGGTGTTGCACTTTTCTTGAGGAGACGATGATGGACCGCTTTACACGTTCAGTAGGGACTTGGTTGCTGGCGATGTGCCTCATGGTCAGCAGCGGCGTGTCCGCGTTTGCGCAAGGCAGCATCTTCTCGACGATTTCGGGAACGGTGGTGGATTCCGACAATGCCGCCATGCCCGGCGTCAACGTCACCGTGAAGAACCTCGGCACCGGGCAGGTCATCAGCCTGGTCACCGGCACCGACGGCACGTTCCGCGCGCCGAACATTCAGAGCGGCAAATACTCGATCAGCGCGGAGCTCCAGGGCTTCCGCACGACCGAACTCGATTCGGTCAGCGTCGCGGCCGGCATCCCGACGAACGTCAAGATC
>CAZBYY010000294.1:0-4606 GCA_964495855.1 uncultured Acidobacterium sp.
TCGACCAGGCGCTTGCGCAGTTCCTGGTCGAACAGCGTGGACAAGTCGGGCTGCTGCCGGTTGCCGTTCCCGCCACCGCCGTTTGCCTGCTGCATTGCGACCTGGCGCCGACGGATCTCCGCGGCCGCCTTCAACAACTGGGCAAGCGCGTTCTCCTCGTGGGGGAGCGCCTGCGACACGCGCAGCTTGTCGAGCTCTCCAGCCGCGCGACCCATCGCATCAATGGCATTGGGCAGCGGTTCATCGCCCGGCCTCGTCAGCGTTCGTCCCTGGTTGAACCCAAGGCGGCGCCGTTGCGCCTGCAACTGCGCGCCGATCTCGGCGGCCACTTCGGACGTCTTGCCCTGCAGCCGGCTCTGCGCCTGCGCGACAGCTTTGATGTCGCTCGCTGATTGCGCGCCCGCACCGCCGCGGCGCGCGCGCGCATCGAGCTTCCACGTCGCCGCCATGATGTCTTTCTGCTGCGCGATCAGCTCTTCGAGTCCGGTCTGCTGATCCTGCATGCCGCCGGAGCCCTGGCTCGCCGAGGCGACGAACTCTTCTTCGTACGGCTTCACTTCGAGGAAGAAGATGTCGCTGCGCGATTCGGTCGATCGGCGGCCGCGCCCCACATCCGTCGCCCGCGCGTAATACGTGATCACGTCGCCCGGCTTGACGTTGAGATCTTCGAGAAACACCGTGTGACTGCCGGTGATCAGCGGCGTGCCCTGGGCGCCCGGGGCGATGGGCACAACCCTTTCCTTCCCCGCCGCCGCCTTGACGACGAGTTCGAGCGACTTCACGCCGTAGTCGTCATCCGCACGTGCCTCGATGACCACTTCTTCGAGCGGCGACACCTGCTTGTCGCCCGCAGGGCGGAGAATGCGGACTTCCGGAGGACGATCATCGAGCATGCGGATGAAATACTCGGTGCCGTCGTTCGTCAGTCCATCGACGTCCTTCAACGCGACACGATACGAACCGTCCTTCGCAATCGTGAGATCCCCGCTCATCACCTCGTTGTGACCGGTCAGCGCGACCACCTGGCCGTCGTTGAGCGCCAACTGTCCGCTCGACACCGCCTTGTCTGTGGTGATTGTGAGGTGCACCTTCGTTCCGGCAGGCGCGAACACGTCCCCGCCATCCTGTTCGGTGTGCGGCTGCAGACCCAGCCCCGGCGCGTAGTCGTAGGTGACGTCGATGCGCGAGACGCGGACCGGGCGAATGACGTCGATATTGAAGGTCGACGAATGCACGGAGCCTGCCGACACCTGATACGGGAACGAGCGCGTGATGTTGTTCAGCGTGATCGTGAACTCATCCAGGGTCGAGCCTGGCGACATCGGCGCCGATCGCGCCGTCTCGCCGCTGCCAACCGTGATCGCCGGCACCAGGCCGCCGTCGATGCCCGCGATCCGCGCAGTGATCGTGACCGGCTGCCCTTCCCTCACTTTGATCGATCCCGGCCGCACGTCGATCGCGTACCGCGCGGGAAATACGTACGACCCGACCACGTTGATCGCTCGTGATGCGGATGGCGCAAAGAACGCGAACGCAACGAGGAACGCGACCGTGCCGGCCGCGGCGCCGATCGTGGCGCGCCGCATCGTGTCCTGCGGGACGAGCGAAGGGAGATCGACTCGCTGCGCCGCGCGGATCGCGTGGCTGACGATCAAGTCGACAACCGGCCCCGAGCTCGAGGCACTCTTGTCCACGGCCGTCACGATCACCTCATCGAGATCGCCGGCCTGCTCTTCGATGAAGCGCGCGATCTGCCGGTCGGACGGCTGTCGCCGCAACGGCATCAGCGCGAACGACAACGACACGCCAGCGACGATGCCGGCGACTGCGACGACGATGACGAGGGGAACACCCTGCTGGGCGAGCAGCCAGATCGCGAGCAGGCCGACCGCAAGGATCGCCGCCGCCGCGGTCGCGCCAAGCGCCCACGAGCGCAGCACCGCCCGCCGCGTCCATCGCGCGCGCACGGTCGCCAGAATGGCGTGAAGTTCGGCTGCCCGGTCAGCCATGAATCATCTTACGTTGTACGGCGTCCGATAAGTGCTTCGCCTGCAAGCGCGACGAGCATCACCACGATCCCGACCTGCCACCATTTCTGTCGATCTTCCGCATCGCGCGCCACGCTTCGTCCACCAGCGGCGGCCACCCGGCTCACGCGTTCGATCGCGGCCGTGAACGCTTCCACGCTCGTCGCCGCCGGGTTGGATTCGTTCGACCGCACCTCGCTCGCCCGCGGGCTCGTCTCCGCATGCGTGAGGTAGCGTGCCGTCTCGATCGCAAACGGGACAAACGCCGGGTTGAGCGGAAAGCGGCTCCACTCGTTGTCGAGATCCGACGTAAAGATCAGCAATCGGCCCTTCCCCACCTGCTGCTCGGCCAGCGCAGGATCGCCGCCCGAAAACCGCGCGAGCACGGTTCGCTCACGTTGATCGTTGAGACGCCAGTACTGGTTCACCTGGACGTCACCCAGCGCGCCCGAGGGGCTCAGAAACGGACGGAAGATCGGATGCCGGCTGTCGCTGGCGATCATCGTTGCGCCCGGCGTCTTGATGGGACGATCCGACAGCGCCAGCTTCGTCCCGATCACATCGGCGAGCGTCCCGACATCGACATCCGGACCGATCGCGAGCAAGACCTGTCCGCCGCCGTCGAGGTACGTGCGGATGCGATCGCGGCCGTTGCGATCGAGCGTGCGGGTGCCGGCGATGAACACCGCGCCGAGCCGCGACATGTCCGCCGCAGCCAGCTTCGCAACCTCTCGCCCGTCGCGGACGCGCACGTCGAACTCTCCATCACGCGCGACGTTCAGCGCGCGCTCCAGGTAGAGGCCGCCGGTCGATCCCGTCGGATCAGCGACCACGACCATCACGGGTACAGCCGCGGCACTTTCGACATTCACGCGCGCGACGTTGTCGCCCTGGTAGCCGGCGGCGTCATCGATACGCACTTCGGCCGCGACATTCGGGGGCACGGCCGCGTTCAGTTCCACCGTGGCGGATCCCATCGGCGCCAGCGTCACATCGGCCTTCGCCAGTTCCTTACCGCCGGCAACGAGATGCACCGTCGTCATTGCATCAGCGTTCGAATAACTCTGAATGGTTGCGGAGACACGACGATCGCGCTGCGCAGCCGCGCTCACCGCCAGGTTCGCAACCGGCGGCGCCACGCTGATCACGTCCACCCTCACCCCATCCGCCACGCCGCCATCGTCGTTCGACTCCCACCCGGCTTGCTGCAAGTCGGTGACGATCGCGACGCGAGCGTCGCGCGTGCCGATGATCTCGTTTGCTCGGGCCAACGCCGTGCGATATCGCGTCCCGCCCGATCCGGGCGTCAATTGGGCGATCGCGGACGTCACCGCGCCCCGATCCGTCGTTGGCGATACGACGACGGTGGCAGAGTCAGAGAACGCGATCAACGCCAGCGCGTCCGACGAAGGCGCTGAGGTGGCGGCTTGAGTCGCCGCGGCACGCGCGCGATCGAACTGCCCCGGCGCCGTCATGCTCATCGAGGTATCGACCGCGATCACGGTCAACGGCGCCGCGTCAGAGGCAGCCGCGCCGGCGAAGTACGGCCGCGCAAACGACAACGCGAGCAGGACCAACGCTGCCACGCGAAGCGCCAGCAGGATCAGCTCGCGCAGTTGCCGGCGACGATGTTGCTGCACGGGCACGCGCGTCAACAGTCGCACCGACGGGAAGTCGACGACGACGTCGGTCTTGCGGTGGAAGAGGTGCAGCAGCACTGGAATCGCCGCGGCCAGCGCACCGATCAGGAATAACGGCGACAGGAACGACAATCCAGCCATCAGCGCACGCGTGTCAGAGGACCCGCCGCCGGGTCATCAGGTACGACATCAACCCGAGTTCGAGCGGTTGCGACGTATCGAGCAGGCAGTAGTCGATGCCGGCGAGCTGCAGCTCGCGCCGGTAGAACGCAATCAGCGCCTGCACGCGTTCGAGGTAGTTCTCTCGCACCGCGCCAGGGACGGCCATCACTTCTTCGCTGGTTTCCATGTCGCGGAAGCGCGCCGCGTGCTCAAAGGGAAACTTCAACTCAAACGGATCGAGGATGTGGAACACGATCACGTCGGTGCCGCGATAACGGAAGTGCTTGAGCCCGTCGAGCACCTGCGCGGGATCATCGAGCAGGTCCGACACCAGCACCACCATCCCTCGTTTTCTCATCGTGGATGCCAGGTCGTTGAGCGGCTTGGCCACGTTCGTCGATCCGCCAAGCTGCAAACGTTCAAGCGCGAGCAGCACGGCGCGCAAGTGGCTGGAGCGGCCGCTTGCCGGCACGAGCGCGGAGATCGTGTCGTCGAAGGCGATCAGTCCGAACGCATCGCGCTGCCGGTGCATCAGGTACGCGAGGGCGCCGGTCAGGAACGACGCGTATTGCAGCTTGGTCACCTCGCCAGACGCGTAGCCCATCGACTTGCTGACGTCGATCAGCATCTGGCACGTCAGGTTGGTTTCGTCCTCGAACTTCTTGATGAAGTGCTTGTCCGACCGCGCGAATACCTTCCAGTCGAGCGTCGCGAGGTCGTCGCCGGGCAGGTACTGCCGGTACTCCGCAAACTCGACGCTGAAGCTGCGCTGCCCGG
>CAZBYY010000295.1:0-4581 GCA_964495855.1 uncultured Acidobacterium sp.
GAGCAGCTCAGGGGCCGGATGCTCGACGCCGCCGAACACGAGCGCTTCGAAGAGGCGGCGCAGCACCGCGATGCGATGCGCACGGTCGAAACGCTGCTCGAGCGGCACCAGAAGATGGCGTCCGCCGAGCTGGGTGACCGTGACGTCGTCGGCGTCCAGACCGGGGCCAGCGGCGCCGTCGTCCACATCTTCATCGTCCGCGGCGGCCGCGTGATCGAGCGGGTTGAGTTCGTGTGGGACGCGGCGGAATCCGGGGAGTCGGATGCGGATGTCGTTGAAGCGGCGATTCAGCAGTACTACTCGGAGCAGGATCCGCCGCCGGAGATCCACGTCCCGTTGCCGCTGAACGAAGCGCCGCTGCTCGAGGAGTGGCTGGCGCACAAGGCGTCGCGCAAGGTTCGCATCGTGGTGCCGCAGCGCGGCGACAAGAAGGGCATGATGGAGCTGGCGCATCGCAATGCCGCCCTGTCGTACCGGACCCGTTTTGATCAGAACCAGACGGCCAACTACGAAGCGCTCGAGCAGTTGCAGGCGGTGTTGCGATTGCCCAAGCTGCCGCGCCGGATCGATTGCTTTGACATCTCGACGATCCAGGGCAGCGAGACGGTGGCGTCGATGGTGGTCTGCGAAGAAGGCCGCATGCGCCCGTCGGAATACCGCAAGTTCAAGATCAAGCAGGGATCAGGGATCGGGGATCAGGGATCGGGGAAGTTCCTCGACGATTTCGCGGCGATGGAGCAGGTCGTGCGGCGCCGCTATGCAAAGGTGCTCGAAAACGGCGGGCCGTTCCCTGACCTCATTGTGATCGACGGCGGCAAGGGTCAGCTGCAGTCCGCCTATCAGGCGCTCGAAATCGTCGGCCTCTCGAACCTCGTCGCCATCGGCCTCGCGAAGAAAGAGGAGCTGGTCTTCACGCGCGATAGCGCCGATCCGCTGGCGCTCGACCCGCATGGCAACGCGCTTCGCCTGCTGCAGCGCATTCGCGATGAAGCGCACCGCTTTGCGATCACCTTTCACCGGCAATCGCGGAAGAAGCGCGATCTGCAATCCGAGCTGGACGTCGTGCCCGGCATCGGGCTGCGGCGGCGGAAGACGCTCTTGACGGCGTTTGGCAGCCTGTCCGGCGTGCGACGGGCGACCCGCGAAGAACTCGCCCGCGTGGTCGGCGCCAAGGCGGCCGACGCGGTCATTGCCCACTTCGCGGCGAATCCATGAGCGATCTGGAGCTGTCACCGCGGGAGCGTGAGGAACTCGGTCGTGCCGCTCTTGACTGGGTGCTGAAATATTTCGCGCAGCAATCGCATCTTCCGGTCTACCCGGCGATCAGCGAGCGCGATCTTTCGGCCCAGCTTCGCGCTCCGTTGCCGATCGCGGCTGAAAGTCCTGACGACGTATTCGAAGAGTTCGCCTCCATCGTCGACGGCAGTCGTCATAACGGCCACCCGCGCATGTACGGGTACGTGCAATCGGCCGCGAGTTTTGCCGGCGTGATCGGGGATTTCCTGGCGTCGGCGCTGAACCAGAACGTCACGTCATGGCGATCGGCACCCTCGGCGACGACGATCGAGCATCAGGTCGTTGACTGGCTGAAGACGATGGTGGGATTCGATCCGGGCGGCAGCGGCATCCTGCTCAGTGGCGGTTCGTTCGCGAATTTCTCGGCCATCGCGATCGCGCTTCGCAACAGCGCGTCGGTGGACATCAACCGCCTTGGCGTAGCGGCGCTTCCAGGCAAACCACGCATCTACGCGTCGATGATGACGCACATGTCGATTACGAAGGCGGCGGCGATGCTGGGGGTGGGCCGCGATGCGATTGTCCAGATTCCGGTCGACGACCAATACCGGATGAACCCCGCATCCTTGGAGCGACAGATTCTCGCGGACAAAGATGCCGGGTGTCTCCCGGTCTGTGTGGTGGCGACGGCGGGCGATGTGAACACCGGCGCGATTGACTCACTCGACGCGATCGCGGATATCTGCGCGGCGGATCGCCACGATCTCTGGCTCCACGTCGACGGCTCATACGGCGCGCTCGCGGCGCGATCGCCGTACGTGGACGGCGCGATGGGCGCGCTGTCGCGCGTGGATTCGTTGTCGCTGGATCCGCACAAGTGGCTGTGTGCGCCGCTCGATGCCGGTTGTCTCCTCGTGCGGGCACAGGCGTCGTTGCGGGAGGCCTTTGCCGTCTCGGCCGACTACATCGACGTCGTCGCTGACGGCGACATGTCAGAGTTTGCGTACTGGGATCACAGCCCCGAGTTGTCGCGCCGCTTCCGGGCGCTCAAGTTGTGGTTCCTGTTGAAGAGTCACGGCTCCCGCGCGGTCCAGGACGCGATCGACCGCAACATCGAAGCGGCTCGCCATCTTGCGGATCTGATCGTTCGTAGTGACGACTTCGAACTCCTGGCACCGGTGCCGCTGAGTATTGTCTGCTTCCGCTACAGGCATGGCGACGACGAGTTCAACAAGCGCGTCATGCTCGAAGTGCAGCGCGGTGGTGATTCGTACCTCTCCAATACGAAGCTTGGCGATCGCTTCGCCTTGCGCGCCTGTATCGTGAACTACCGGACGACGCCCGCCGACGTTGAGCACTTGCTCGACACGGTCCGGAGCATCGCTCAATCGCTTCGTTGACATCTTGGAACCGGGTACGCGGCACCAGGAACCCGGAACCCAACCGGTGGAACCTTTGGAACCCTTGGCACCCTTGGCACCAGTCTTTACCGTGATAGCATTTTGAGTCTGGCCGGCATCGATTTCACCCAAGTCCTGATCGAGATCATCGTGCTGATCGCCTCGTTGTCGGTGCACGAGGCGGCGCACGCGTTTGCGGCCGACCGCCTGGGCGATCCGACGGCGCGGCATCTCGGCCGCCTGTCGCGCAATCCTGCGGTGCATGTCGATCCCATCGGCACGCTGCTGTTCCCCTTGATTGCGATCATGACCGGCGTGCCGCTGATCGGCTGGGCGAAGCCCGTGCCGGTTGATACGCGGCACCTCCGCCATCCCAAGCGGGATTTCGCGATCGTCGCCGCGGCCGGCCCGGCAAGCAACATCATCTTGGCGGTGATCGGCGCGATCGTGTTTGCGGTGCTGCCCAAGGCGGCGCCAGGCGACATTGCCGCCCGAGCGGTGCTGAGTCCACTGGGCACGCTGGTGCTCGAGTTCATCCAGTTGAACGTGTTGCTCGCCGTGTTCAACATGATTCCCGTGCCGCCCCTCGACGGCGGCAACGTGCTGATGGGCGTGCTCCCGTATCGCGGCGCCCGGCTCGTCGAACAACTCCGCCCATACGGGTTCCTGATTCTGTATGCTTTGATGTTGACCGGTTTGCTGGGCACGCTCCTGGGGCCGGTCGCCTTCGCCATTTTCCGTGTGCTGTTGAGACTGCCGTGAACAAGCAACGTGTGCTGTCGGGAATGCGCCCGACGGGAAAACTGCACCTCGGTCACCTGGTGGGTGCGCTGCAGAACTGGGTCACGCTGCAGGACAAGTACGACTCCTACCACTGCGTGGTCGACTGGCATGCCCTGACGACGCATTACGCGGATACGAGCGAGATCGTCGCCAACACCTTCGACAACGTCGCCGACTGGATCGGCTGCGGCCTCGACCCGGAGAAGAGCACGTTCTTCATCCAGTCGCTCGTGTCCGAGCACGCCGAGCTCTACCTGCTGCTGCAGATGGTGACGCCGATTCCGTGGCTCGAGCGCGTGCCGACCTACAAGGAGCAGGTCGAGCAACTGAGCGATCGTGACCTGTCGAGCATCGGGTTCCTCGGCTACCCGCTGCTCCAGGCGGCGGACATTGCCGTCTACGACGCCCACTGGGTGCCGGTGGGCGAGGACCAGGTCCCGCACCTCGAACTGACGCGCGAGGTCGTGCGCCGCTTCAATAACTTCTATCCCGCGGCCGCGCTCATCGAGCCGCAGCAGATCCTCACGCCAACGCCGCGTCTCCCCGGCCTCGACAACCGGAAGATGAGCAAGAGCTACAACAACACCATCGACCTGTCAGACGATGCCAAGACGGTGCAGAACAAGGTCCGTCAGATGTACACGGACCCCAAGCGCGTGCGCGCCGACATTCCGGGCACGGTCGAAGGCAACCCCGTGTTCATGTATCACGATGCCTTCAATCCGAACCGCGACGAAGTCGAGGATCTGAAGACGCGCTACCGCGCCGGCAAGGTCGGCGACGTCGAGGTCAAGACCAAGCTCGCCGCGGCGATCAACGCGATGCTCGATCCGATTCGTCAACGCCGCGCACAGGCGCTCGCCAGGCCGGGATACATTCGCGAGGTCCTGATGGACGGCTCGAAGAAGGCGCAGGCCGTGGCGCACCAGACGATGGAGCGCGTCCGCGAGGCCGTGAAGCTGAAATACTGATGGCCGAGACACCTGAGAATCCGGACGGCACTCCGCCGCCGCCGGCCGCGCCAGAAGAGGTCTTCGAATCGCAGCTCGAGGCGATCAAGATCAAGCTGCAGGCCTTCGAAGGCCCGCTCGACCTGCTCGGGCATCTGATCAAGAAGAATCAGATGAACGTCTACGACATCCAGATCGCGGTGATCACCAAG
>CAZBYY010000296.1:0-4540 GCA_964495855.1 uncultured Acidobacterium sp.
GCTGATCGGCTCGCGGCTATTGCGCCTGCCTCCCGACGGATGGATACCGGAGGGCTGGACCCCACCGGCGACGCGCAACGCGATGATCACGGATGTCAGCGTGACGCGCAACCAGGCGATCAAGACGATGCCGTTCGCCCTGCTGTGGGCGATCCTGTTCATCAACGTCACCGCCGGCATCGGCATCCTCGCGCAGGCGTCGCCGATGGCGCAGGACATGTTCCACCGCACGCCCGTCGAGGCCGCGGCGCTCGTGTCGCTGATCAGCGTCTTCAACGCGTCGGGCCGCTTCGCCTGGGCGTCGGCGTCGGATTACATCGGTCGGCGCACGACCTACACGATCTTCTTCGTCGCGCAGTTCTTCATCTTCCTGCTGATCCCGCAGCTGGCCTCGAGCGGCAACTGGATCGCGTTCGAGCTGGCGTTGTTCACCGTGTTCACGATGTACGGCGGCGGGTTCGCCACGATCCCCGCGTTTCTCGCCGATCTCTTTGGCGCGGAGAATGTCGGCGCCATTCACGGCGCGGTGTTGACGGCGTGGAGCTGCGCCGCGGTGGCGGGTCCGGTCATCATCACCGAGCTGTCGAATCGGGCGAAGGCCGGGCTCGCGCCCGGCGCCGATCGTCTCCACATTTACGACACGCCGCTGCAGGTGCTGGCCGCCCTGCTGGCGGTGGGCTTCATCCTGACGCTCCTCGTACGGCCGCTCCGCCACGGCGAGATTCGCCATTGACCAATTGACGGCCGGATGCTACCTTCCCCGGCGCTAAGCGAACGCTCGTTGCGTGTCTTGTCGTTCCCTTCTGGAGGAATTGATGCGTAAGACGCTCCTGCTCTGTCTCGTGGCTGGCGCCATCCTCGTAGCATCCCCCCTTGCGGCCCGCGCGCAAGGCAGCATTACCGGTTCAGTGAAGGACACGAGCGGCGCGGTGCTGCCCGGTGTGACGGTTGAAGCCGCCAGTCCGGCGTTGATCGAGAAGACGCGCAGCGCGGTATCGGACGCGTCGGGACTCTACACCATCATCGACTTGCCTCCGGGCACCTACACGGTCAGCTTCTCGCTGACCGGCTTCAAGACGGTGCGGCGCGAAGGCATCATCATCCAGGGCCGCTTCGCCGCTCCAGTGAGCGTCGAAATGCAAGTCGGCGCGCTCGAAGAAACCATCACCGTCTCAGGCACGCCGACGGTCGACGTCACCAACACCACCGGACAGTTCGTCGTCGACCGGGACATTCTCGATGCGATCCCGACCGCGAACCGCAACACGCCGTCGCGTGCGCTGCTGCTGCCCGGGACCACGGTCACCTACAACACGCTCGGGCAATACAACATGACCGTGCATGGCTCGAATGCATCCGACATGACCATCGCCATCGACGGCATGCGCGTCAACAACCTGTGCGGCAGCGGCCAGTTCAGCGGCTTCTACATGAACGACGCGGCGATCGAAGAAGTCACCTTCACGACCGGCGCTGAGTCGGCGGAGATGCAGAGCGGCGGCCTGCGCATCAACAGCACGCCAAAAGACGGCGGCAACAAGTTCAGCGGCACCTTTTTCGCCTACGGCGCGGGCAGCGGCCTGCAGGCCGACAACCGCACGGACGCGATGAAGAGCGGGCCCACGGCGATTCCGAAGCCCGGCATCGCCTACACCTGGCAGGTCAATCCGTCGGTCGGCGGACCGATCAAGAAAGACAAGCTCTGGTTCTATTTCACCTACAAGTACGAAGACAACAAGACCTACGTGCCGAGTTCGTCGTTCGCTGACGGCAGCCGCGCCTTCCGGCAGGCCCAGGGCAACTACAGCGCGGTCACCCGCCTCACCTATCAGGCCAGCAGCCGCGACAAGATCCGCTTCTACCTCGATCGCCAGTTCAACGGCGAGGACTACAACGGCTTCAACACCGCGCCGCTGACGACGCCCGAGGCCTCGACGGACGCCTACGGCATTGGCTGGGTGCCGCAGATCAAGTGGACGCAGACGACCACCAACAAGCTGTTGCTCGAAGCGGGCATGTCGTACTACACGCAGTATTACGAACAGCAGTGCCGCAAGTCGGTCGGCCCGCGCGACCTGCCGATCCTGGAGCAGACGACCAACCGGCTGTCGGTCGCGTGCGGCAACACCATTCCGCCCTACACCAGCTGGACCAAGTCGTACAGCGGCGGCGCGTCAGCCAGTTACGTCACCGGGTCGCACTCGTTCAAGACCGGCGTCACCTGGCAATGGGGCTCCAACGCGCGGTCGTTCTCCTCCAACGCCCAGATCAACACGCTCGTCGCCAATGCGAGCCTGCTCGGCCTGCCGGCGAGCGCCACCAATCCGGTGCCCTGCACCACGCTGCCGTGCCCCATCGCCGTCGCGGTGACCAACGGCCCGACCACGCTGACGCAGAAGGTCAACAAGGACCTCGGCTTCTTCGTGCAGGACTCGTGGCGGCTCGACCGCTTGACGTTGAACCTCGGTGCACGTTACGACGTGTTCAACGCCAGCGTGCCTGCGCAATCGGCGCCGGTCGGCATCTGGATCCAGGCGCGCAACTTCGCCGAGATTCCGAACGTGCCGAACTGGAACAACGGCTCGGTCCGCCTCGCCGCCGCGTATGACCTGTTCGGCACGGGCAAGACGGCGGTCAAGGTCAGCGCGGGCAAGTATGTCGCCGCGGCGGCCGCAGGCTTCGCGCAGACGTTCAACCCGATGAACTACAGCACGCAGACGCGCGCGTGGGTGGACCTCGACGGCAACAAGTCCATCTACGACGCGGCCGGGCAGATCCAGTTTGCGGAAGTCATCGGCGGCACCACGAACTTCGGCCAGATCACCAGTCGCCCCGATCCCAACCTGCAGCGCGGCTACAACTGGGAATACAACGCCTCGATCCAGCACCAGCTGATGGAGCGCGTCTCGATCTCCGCCGGTTACTACCGGCGCGTGTTCAGCAACCTCGACGTCACCGACAACCTCAATCTCGCGGTCACCGACTGGGCGCCCTTCGGTATCACGACGCCGACCGATCCGCGGCTGCCGCTCTCGGGCAAGTCGATCCCGATGTACACGCTGAACCCCACGAAGGTCGGCGTGCCCACGGACAATCTCCGCACCTACTCCAGCATCAACAGCACGGTCTACAACGGCGTCGAGCTGAGCGCCAACCTGCGTCGCGACAAGCTCGTGATGTTCGGCGGCGTCACCACCGATAAACGTGCCGTCCTCACGTGCGACGAACGGGACAACCCGAACACGGCGCGCTTTTGCGATGTCGTGCCGCCCTTCCGCACGACCTTCAAACTGAATGCCGCCTACGAGCTGCCGTACCAGATCCAACTGAGCGGCTCGTTCATCGCGCTCCCGGGCCCCAGCGTCGCCGCCAACTACACCGTGACGCCCGCGATCGCAGGACAGCCGATCATCGGCAGCACCGCCGGCGGCACCACGATCAACGTCAACCTGGTCGAGCCGTTCACGGTGTTCCTCGACTACAAGAAGCAGCTCGACCTCCGCGTGGCGCGAAGCTTCCGCGTCGGGACGCGCCGCTTCCAGGGATTCGTCGACATCTTCAACACGACCAATGCCGGAACGGCGCTCACCGTGAACCAGGCCTACAGCAGCAACCCCGCAACCAACGCCTGGCTGACGCCGACGTCGATCATGGACGGCCGCTACGTTCGCTTCGGCATGCAAATGAGCTTTTGAGCTTCCAGGTATTCCACCGTTCCAGCGGTTCCAAGGGCACTGTTCTTTGGAACCGTTGTAAACGGGCCCTGGTGCTTGCTACACGATCGGCGGCCGGGGCTTCGCACCCTGTGGCCCCGCGCGCAAGTACTGGGCCGGCCAGGTGATCTCCTGGCCCAGTTCGCGGGCCGCCCGGATCGGGAAGTACGGATCGCGCAACATCTCGCGCGCGATCAGCACGGCGTCGGCCTGCCCGCTGACGATGATGTGCTCGGCCTGCGTGGCGGTGGTGATCAACCCGACCGATCCGGTGAGCACCCCGGCTTCGCGGCGAATCCGCTCGGCAAACGCCGTCTGGTAGCCCGGACCGATCGGGATGCGGGCATGCGCGGCGTTGCCGCCTGACGAGCAATCGATCAGATCAACGCCGAGCGCTCGTGCCTGTTTCGCCAGTTCGATCGACTGCTCGACATCCCAGCCGCCCTCAACCCAGTCGGTCGACGAGATCCGCATGAACAACGGCAACGATTCGGGCCAGACGCCTCGGATGGCGCTCACCACCTCACGAACGATTCGCGTGCGATTGTCGAACGAGCCACCGTACTGATCGGTGCGGGTGTTGCTGAGCGGCGACAGGAACTCGTGAAGCAGGTAGCCATGCGCGGCATGAAGTTCGATCACCTTGAAGCCCGAACTCTTCGCACGGGTCGCCGCGTCGGCGAATGCGCGTGTCAACGCAGAGATATCGTCCGCAGACATCGCGATCGGCTGTGGGTAGTCGTCCGCAAACGCGATCGCACTCGGCGCGAGGACGTTGCTCCATCCGCCGTCGGCAGGATCCACCTTGCCCTGCCCGCTCCAGGGGC
>CAZBYY010000297.1:0-4531 GCA_964495855.1 uncultured Acidobacterium sp.
TGGCGCGAAGATCGCGCCGGTGACGCCGAGCACAAATCCGCCGCCGGCGAGCGCGCCGGTACCGATGAACGCGCGACGGGTCCACTTGCCCATTACGCGCCTCCTTCGCCGGTCAGCGTGTGAATGGCCTTGCGCACGCGTGCGAATGTGCCGCACCGGCAGATGTTCGTGATCGCTTCATCGATCTCGGCATTCGTGGCGCGCGGCTTCTCGGCAAGGAGCGCCGCCACCGCCATGATCATGCCGGACTGGCAGTAGCCACACTGCGGCACTTGTTGATCGAGCCAGGCCTGCTGCACCCGCGTCAATGCACCGCCGATGGCGAGTCCCTCGATGGTGGTAATCGTCGCGCCATCTACGGCCGATACTGGCACGCTGCACGACCGCTCGGCCTTGCCGTTCACGTGCACGGTGCAGGCGCCGCAGAACGAGATGCCGCAACCGAACTTGGTGCCGGTCAGGCCCAGCGTGTCGCGCAGTACCCACAGCAGCGGCGTGTCTGCCTCGACGTCGACCGAATGCTTCTCGCCGTTGACGATGAACGTGATGGTCACGCGGCCAGTCTACCCGCCTTCGGCGCCCGATGCGCCGGCAAGCCTAACGCTGATCGCCGTCGTCGCGTTCGTTGGCGGCAGGCCGCACTGACGGGGAGGCGACTGATTCGCCAAGCAGGCGGCGCAACTTCGCGACGTCGCCGACGATTTCGATCGCGCCGCAGTCAGGGCACATCATCGCCTTCGTCATGACGTCGCCGGTTTGCAAGGTGAGGAACCTGGACTCGGCAGGCCTGAACGACACCCGGACCGCCGACTGCAGCGCCCCGGCCGCCATCTCCCCACCGCAGTCGCGGCATATCGCCATGAGCGTCGCGCCTCCGACGCGATTCTACCCTTGTTCGGTTCGGCGCCGTAAAGGGACGTGGCGACAGCGCGTCGTTCCTCGCACGCGCCACCCGTCGAGACCAGACCCATGACCACACCAAAGGTTGGTGCGCGCGATCGACGTCCGACGTGCTCAGTTTCCTGCAGCTCTATCAGGCCGACACCACGCGACCCTTCCGCATCACGTCGTGCGTGCGCCGCGTGATGACGGCCGCACGAGCGTCACGGAGCGACGACGCGAAGCTTGCAGAGCAACGTGTTGTCCAGCTTCAGGTCCGATGTCCAAATGAGCTTGGCGGACGCGTCCCACGCAATCGTCGCGTAGCCTTGTTTCGGGCCGACCTGTGCGGCGGTATAAATCGTGGCGTTCTCCCAGCGGCTCACGTCGTAGTCCGAGGCCTTCCATCCCGTGGGTTCCGGATCGACCCTCGATTGGCAGGTGGCGGACGGATTCGGGTCTTTCTCGCAACTTGGGTTGAGCGGCGCCTTCTGGATCACGAGGCATTTGAACGCGGTACCGGAAACCGCGACCACACGGTTCGACCACGTGTCGGTGATCTGCATGATGAAGCCGCCGTCGCCAATCTGTTGTCGTGACTTACCGATGTACTCGAGGCCGGTGTCGTTCTTGATGTAGTCGCGGATGACGAAATTCGAGTCGAGCGGGTAAGTGGCGTTGAAGGAGAAGGTTTCGGCGTTGAACGATCGCTCGGTCGTAATCGGGACTGAGTCCTCAGCGATCTTGGTTTCGCCGAGGTAGAACGAAAACCAGTTGTCCGCCCATACCTCGCCCTTGAAGCGCGCCGTGGCAGACGCCGGCACCTCCGGGGTTGACGTTGGGGATGCCTGCCGTCCGCACCCGGTCGCAAGGAGCGACACAATGACCCAGGCAGCGCGACGTCGCATCGGATGACCAGGACGCACTGCGCCTACTTTAGCCCTTCGATCACCATCAGCTCGGAGAAGTACCGATTGACGGTGTAGGCGATCGTCCTGGCGTCGGCCGACATGCGCACCGTGGCGATGCCGCCGGCGGCGCCGCCGATCGGGCCTGCGGCCCGAAGCTCGCGGATGGCCGTTCGTCGTCCAGACGGCTGATCCACGCGGACGATGCGGCTCACGCTCGGCGACACTGCTTCGGTCACGAAGATCGCGGATCCGTCGTCGTTCCACGTCACCGGTTCGCCGGCATTTGTCAGTCCTGGAAGCGTCCGCTGCTCGCCGCGATCGAGATCGAACACCGTCGTGCGGTTGATGAAGAACCGGCGTCCGTCCGGCGATGGTGATGTGCAGAAGGTAACGCCCGTCGGCGTGATCGCCCGCGGCGGTTCGTCGCCGTCGATACTTTGCATGAAGCATCGGTTCGGGGTTTGGCCGTCCGACGCGGCAAAAACAATGTGCTTGCTGTCGGGCATCCAGAACGAGCTTCGCCTCAGGATTTCCGGGGGGAACGCCTTTATGAGCGGCTTTGAGGTCAAGTGACGCGGCTGGCCGGCGCCGGTTGGCAGCAAGACATGTTCGCCGGAACCTTCCACCAACGCCCACAGGCCGTCGGGCGAGAGGTTCAACGGCAGCCCGTCTCCGAGTTTGACAGGCGCCTGCCGCACGTTGGTCCCTCGCAGGTACGCGCCCGACGCGCCGCCCGCGAAGAGGATCAGCCGGCCGTCTCGCGACACATCCGTGACGAGCGCATCATTCAGCAACGACAGATCGACGGGGTCGGCACTCTCCGGGGTGATCGCAGCGATTTCGCCTGACGTGTTCATCCGCTCGACGAGGACAGCGCCGTCGCTGCGGCAATCCTGGAGCACATACTGCCCCGGCAATCTCAAGAGCAGGCGATCGTGGCCGCTGGTCGTGACCCCGCGCAGTTCGCTGACCAGCCCGTCTGCGTACATGTAGAACAACTCGTTTCCGTTCGCACCCCAGCACACGCCGCTCGGCGCCGACTTGAAATGAAGCACGACGCGTGGCGGATCGGAGCGAGACACGTCGAGTAATTGCAGCGTCGGCTGGCTGTTGTCCGGCATCAGGAACGCGAGCCAGTCACCCGAAGGAGAGAAGAATGGCCCCAGTCCGACAGCCGATTCGGCACGAACCCTTCCTATCGGAAATTCGAACCGGTGAACGCCATTGACGACACGATGCACCGCGAGTTCGCCGCTCGGCGACCAGGACGCGCCGAGGACGTCTGCGGCGACCTCCCTGGGGCTCCCCCCTTCAAGTGGCAGACGAGCCAGCGTGCGGGCACGCCCGATCGGGTCTTTGACAAGCAGTGCCAGCTCGCCGGACTTCGACACGGCAAGCACGCTCGCCTGGAGGCCATACGCGCGCGCGTCGGAGGAACCCACCCGCGCCGAGAACAGCTCGTGCGCACCTTCTTGCTGCGTGGCGTCGTAGACGATCGTCTGCGGGTCTGGCGTGAATCGCGCGAAGCCCACGCTCTGGCGCCGCGCGGTCACCGGCGTGAAGGTCGGCGCCACTCGTTCGGGTTTCTGCCACACGGTGGCGATGGCGACGGCGATGATCGCACCGCCGGCCACGAGGCCCGCAGTCCGCGCGAACTGCCAGGATCGGGTCGTTGATCGTTGGGCGATGATTGATGCGGGCGCAGTGAGGTTTTCGAGTGCGAACGCCAGGTCGTGCGCCGAGTGAAAACGATTCTCAGGGCGCTTGGCGAGGCAGCGACGCAGGATCCGGTCGACCGCCGGCGGCACGCCCACCGACGCCGGAATCTCGGCGGGCTCGTCGCGCAAGATCGCATGCAAGGTATCGACGCGCGTTGCGCCGGCGAATGCGCGTGTGCCGGTCAGCATTTCGTAGAGGACCGTGCCGAGCGCGAACAGGTCCGTCGCCGGACTGACGTCTTCGCCCCTGACCTGCTCGGGCGCCATGTATCCCGCCGTGCCGAGCGTCTGTCCTGTTTCCGTCACCGGCATCGCCGTTTGTGTCGCGCCATCGTCTGTCGCGATCAGCTTCGCGATGCCGAAGTCGAGAATCTTGACGCGCCCGCCGGAGACGACAAACAGGTTCTCGGGCTTCAGGTCGCGATGGACGATGCCCTTGTCGTGTGCGGCCGCGAGCCCTCGCGCCGTTTGCGCAGCCATGTCGACGGCTTCGGCCACCGGCATCGGACCGGCCTGGAGGCGATGCCGCAGGTCCTGCCCGTCGAGCAGTTCGGTGACCACGTAGGGTGAGCCGAGGTGCTCGCCGACGTCGAACAACGTGAGGATGTTCGGGTGATTGAGCGCGCCGGCGGCGCGCGCTTCGATTTCGAACCGCCGCACGCGCTGGGCATCCGTCGCGGCGTCCTGGTGAAGGACCTTGATCGCGACGTCGCGATGCAGGCGTGAGTCCCGGGCGCGGAACACTTCGCCCATGCCGCCGGCGCCGATCTCGCCGATGATTTCGTACGGGCCGAGGCGGTCTCCCGCTGTCGGACGCATCGGCGGGAGTTTACATCGTGGTGGCGCTTCGACACATAATCGCCGCTCATGGCCGACAGCCGCCCCCTTGTTGACGACGCAGGCCTGTTTGGATGGTGGCGGGCCGCGGACGTGCGCGCGCGCCGGGCGTTTGTCGCCGCATCCGCAGGATGGATGCTCGACTCGTTCGACGTAATGCTCTACTCGCTGGTGCTTGCGTCGCTG
>CAZBYY010000298.1:0-4526 GCA_964495855.1 uncultured Acidobacterium sp.
TGCGCGCGCCAGCGTGCGCGCAGGTCAGCGCGGGCGCTTTCGAGCGCGCCGAGGAAGATCGCGGCATCGGTCACGCTCTTCGCCATCGGCCCGGCCGTGTCCTGGTCGGCGGTGATGGGAATCCCGCCGTAGCGGCTGATGCGGCCGACGGTCGGCTTGATGCCGACGAGCATGTTCTGGTTCGACGGGCTCAGGATCGACCCGGATGTTTCGGTGCCGACATTGGCCGCCCAGAAGTTGGCGGCCGTGCCGCCGCCCGAACTCGATCCCCCCGTGTTCAGCACCGGCCGTCCGTCGGCGGTCGCCGCGCGCGGGTCGCGTCGCGGATCGTACGGGTTCATCGCGTAGCCCTGCACCGCGTTGTAGTTGCCGGGCATGCCGGCGGCGACGAAGTTCGCAAGCTCCGTCAGCGTGGTCTTGGCGAGGATGATCGCGCCGGCCTCGCGCAGGTTCTTCGTCAGCGTCGCGTCGTACGGCGGCATCAGGTTCTCGAATGCGATCGCCCCGCCGGTCGTGCGAAGGTCCGTCGTCAGCACGTTGTCCTTCAGCGCGATCGGAATGCCGTGCAGCGGTCCGCGGACCTTGCCGGCCTTGCGCTCGCGATCGAGGCGATCGGCTTCTTCGAGCGCCTTCGGATTCACGGTGATGACGGCATTGATGAAACTGTTGTAGAGCGCAATGCGCTGCAGGTACTGCTCGACGATCTGCCGCGACGTGACGCGCCCGTCCTTCATCGCCTTCTGCATCTCGGGGATGGTCGTCTCGACGACGGTGAAGGGCTTGGATTGCGCGGAGGATGTGGTGAAGGTGGCGGCAATCACCGCCAGAAAAAGGAGTCCGGCCAGGGCTTTCTTCATGGCCGGATTCTAGGTCAAAAGCTGAACATCTGGGTGTATTTCACCACCAGGCCTCGTCCCGCGGTCTGCGTGGTGTCGGTGTATTGCGACTCGTTGTAGACGATGAAGAAGTCGCTGAGCGGGCGGTGAATCAGGTTGAAGCGCACGTTGGCGGCGAACTGCTTCACGTCGGTGCGGTACTGCAGCAGCGTATCCAGGAACATGTTCGTGCTGAAGGCGTAGCCGGTTCGAAGCGTGGTGAGCGTCGTCGTGAAGGCCTTCTTCGGCAGCTGCAGGTCGATCTTGCTCACCTGCATGCCCATGTCGAAGACCAGCCGATAGGTGGGACGGTACAGGATGCTCAGCTGCGTCGTCTTTTGGGTGCCGCTCCAGAAGTCGCCGAAGGTGTAGCGGATCGATCCGGACAGCGCCCGGCTGTGATCGCCTTCGAAGAGCAGAACGTGCTGCTTCCAGTCGTAGCGGCCCGCGGGAATCGAGACGCCGGGCGCGATTGCGAATGGCTTGGTGATCATCTCCTCGCGCGGTTCGAACGCATACTCGGTGAACGAGCCGTCGTTGAACGTCGTCTGGTTGGCGATGTGGATCGTGCGGCTGACCAGCGTGCCGGTGGGGTCGTTGTAGATGAACGCGCGTGAATGCGGCTGCAGCTGGCGGATGCCGCGCTTGCGCATCGCTGCCGGCTGGGGCAGGAAGGCGATGTCGTAGAAGTAGCGCGTCACGCCGCTGCGGCGGACGAAGCCGATGTCGTCCTTGAAACCCTCGCCGATCTTCATGACCGAGGCGCCGAGGCGCTTGAGGCTGTCTTCCCAGCCGATCGCGATCTTGCCGGCCGTCTCGTCACCTCGCGCGTTGGGCGAATCCGACTTGGCGCCGAAGGAATTGATGCTGAAGCCCTTGAAGAACCGGAAGTTCGCATCGAAGCCGGCCACGCGATTGAAATCGTTGCTCGATCCCGATGGTTGGCGCGACAACAGGATCGCGCCGATGTCCGAGCTCTTGAGCACGTCGCGACGCACGCGCGCGACCGTGTAGTTCGTCGCCGGTTTGCCGTCCACCGCTTCGCTTTGCATCGTCATCACGCCGATGCCGTACGCGCCCGCGCGGCCGCTGAGCCTGGCGCCGCCGTACAGCGGCAGCTGCTCGCCGGCGTCCGAGAGACCGATGCGGCGGCTGAAGAACAGCAACACGTCCTCTTCGGGCGGGCTGAAGCGGCTCGACGCGCGCTTGTTGCGCGGGATGTCGCCGATGTAGAAGATGCCGGAGTTTTCGAGGAAGAACTCGCGCTTCTCGGGAAAGAAGAGGCTGAACTGCGTCAGGTTGACCTGCTGCTCGTCCGCCTCGGCCTGAGCGAAGTCCGGGTTGACGGTGGCGTCGAACGTCAGCGACGGCGTGATGCCGGCCTTCACGTCCACGCCGACTGACAGGTCTCGATCGAACGTGTCGTGGCCGACCGCGCGCACGCCGCCGGCGGTGACGAACGGCTTGATGCGAAGGTTCCGGCCCTGCGCGAGTGCTGGCAGGCCTTCCAAGTCACCTTCCGAAGAGGCACGGTAGATCGTGTAGGCGCGTGAGACAGGCGACCAGTAGCTGATCTCGTTCTTCCGGCGGATGCGGCGCGAAAAGTTGATGCCCCACGCGTGGTCGCCGGCGGCGAAGCGGAGCGTCTTGAAGGGGATCTTGAATTCCGCCGTCCACCCGTCCGCCGTGCGTCGCGCCTGCACCCACCACACCGCGTCCCAGTTGGTGTTGATCTCGCGTCCCTCGCTGGCGATTTGCGTGTCGGCCTTGGCGCCGACGGCGTTGGTCGCGAACACGAATCCGCTGCGCCGGTCGGCAAACGTGTCGAGCAGCACCTGGAACGTATCCTGGTCGAGGCCGGGGAAATCCTTGCGCATCTCGTTGACGACGATGCCGCGGGGATCGCTGTCGTGGCAGATGGCGCCCACGTAGAGATACTCGGCGTCATAAGCGACACGAACGTCCGTGCGTTCGCTGGCCGCTTGCCCTTCGAGCGGATCGGCCTGGATGAAATCCGTCGCCGGGATCGCACGCAACCAGACTTCTTCATCGAGCGCGCCGTCGATCACGATCGGCGCCTTCGCTTCGGCTGCGATGACCTGCTTGCGACCATCCGGAGAGGACACGGTGGTTTGCGCGAACGCCGGCAGCGAACACAGCGAGAGGACGAGGACGAGGGCGAGGTTCTTCATCATGCGAATGAAATCGGCCGGCAGTGGCGCCTCGACCGCGATGCGTGCGCCGCTGATCGGGTGCGGGAAGGCGAGCTTCCAAGCATGCAGCATGTTACGCCCGGCAACCGGCAACCGGCGGCCCGCACGGCCGGTCTCATCGACATACACACGCTCGCCGACCAGCGGATGTCCGAGTGTCTGCAGGTGCAGGCGAATCTGGTGTTGCCGTCCGGTGTGCAGCTGCAATTCTAGCAGCGCGGCATCTTTCAACCGTTCGCGGATCGCGTAATCGGTCCGTGCATCGAGGCCGGGCGCCTCGGGTCCGACGAGCTTCCTGCGGCCGTCGCGATAACCGGACGAGATGCGTGCCTCGATCGTGCCGGTTGGCGGATCGGGTATGCCCTGCACGAGCGCGAGGTAGCGGCGCTCGAATCGATGGTGCTTGAACAGGTCACGCCCCGCAGCGTGCGCGTCTTTGCTCAGCGCGACGGCGAGCGAGCCTGACGTATCGCGATCGAGTCGATGCAGCATGCCGACGTAGGTCTTGCGGCCGCGTTTGAGTTGCATGTACGCGCGGACGCGGTGCAGCACCGTGTCTTCGGACGGGCCGGCGTCAGGACTGGACGGGATCGACAACAGGCCGGCCGGCTTGTTGAGCACGATGACCTCGTCGTCTTCGTGCAGGATGTCGAACGAGGCGCGGATGCGCGATTGCGCCGGCCGGTTGCGATTCAGGTCGATGGCCGCGCCGGTGTACACGTCAAAGGCCGGGTCTCGTTCGACCCGGCCATCGATCGTCACTTGCCCTTTTTCAATCGCCTCTCTGACTTGTCTCCAGGAGAGGTCGGGGTGATCGGCTTTGAGCCGCTTGTCCAGCCGCAAAAGGAACCTGCTTCACTTTTACATATTCCGTAATTACGCGGCGCGTAATTCGGTAACGAAAGTGAAGCAGGTTGACTTACTTGCCGCGGAGCGGGACGAAGATCGTGTTGTTGCCGCGCGCGATCAGCAGGACCGCAGGTCGTTCGCCGGTCGCGGTGAGCGCCGAGCGGACCTCCTCAGGCGTCTTCACGCTCTTGCCGTTCACCTGCTGAATCACGTCGCCTTCCCTCAGGCCGGCAGATGCCGCCGCACCCGAAGGATCGACGTCGCTGATCACGACACCTTCAGTGCCGCGATTCAGATCGAGTGTCCGGCGTCAGCGGCTGAGTCGACATGCCGAACCGGCCCGACGCGTGCCCGCCATCGTCGCCATCGTCGCGCCCGCCGCGCCGCGCGTTCCGGGCCGCGTCGTTTTCCTCGAGCGTCGCCTTCATCTCGCGCTGCTTGCCCTCGCGCAGCACGTTCAGCGTGATCGTCGTGCCCGGACGCGTGGCCGCGATCTCGTTGCGGAACGCATTGGTGTCGACGACCGCGCGACCCTGGTAGCTCAGGATCACGTCGCCGCGCTTGAGGCCCGCTTTCTCGGCCGCGCTGC
>CAZBYY010000299.1:0-4458 GCA_964495855.1 uncultured Acidobacterium sp.
GTGGCGCCGGCCGAGATTCAGTTGGTCGCGACCGTCGCGCCCTTGAGGTGACGGGCGAAGAAGCGATCGACGCGCTGCCACGCATCGCGCAGCACGTGCGCGCGGGTGAAGTAGTGGAACTCACCCGGGTAGACCATGAAGTCAATCAGTCCGCCCTTCCCCTTCGCGAGCGCTTCATCGATTAACCGCACCGAATGCAAGTACGGCACGTTCACGTCCGCCGTGCCGTGCAGGATCAGCAGCGGCCGCTGCAACCGGTCGATGTGCGAGATCGGTGAGGCCTGCGCGTAGACGGCCGGATTCTGATCCGGCGTGCCGATGCGGCTCGCCGTCCAGCCGCCGTGATACGGATCCTCGTAATACATCGCGTAATCAACGACGCCCGCGACATCGATGCCGGCGCGGAACAACGTCGGCTGATCCGTGACGGCGATCAAGGTGAAGAAGCCGCCGTAGCTGAGTCCCCACACGCCGACGCGATCCATGTCGACGTACGGCAGCGTCTTCAGGTAATTGGCGGCCATCCACGCGTCCTTCGCATCCTTGCCGCCAACGTCCATGTAGACGGCCTGGCGCCACGCCTTGCCGTATCCGATGCTGCCGCGGTAGTCGGGCATGAACACGACGTAGCCCTGTTGCAACAGGTACTGGTGAATGCTGGAATACACGGCGTAATTTCTCTGCACGTGCCAGCCGTCGTAGTTCTGGTTCACGCCGTCGCCGTGAATCCACACGATCGCCGGATGCTTGCGCGAGCGGTCGAGTCCCTTCGGCACATACAACCAGCCCGGCACCTGCTGGCCGTCGGGTCCTGGGTAATGCACGAATTCGGGCGCGACGAGCGCAGAGCGATCGATCGACGCGGGCATCGAATCCGACAGGCGCACCGGTGTCGCGCCCGCCTTGGCGGCCACCACAAACAGATCGGCGGAGTTCTGCGGATCGGTGTGTTGATACACGATGCGCAATCCATCCGGTGACCACTGCGGGGCGATGTTCGTGCCGCGGCCGCTCGTGATCATCGTGATCGTCGCGCTCGCGGGATTGGCGCCAATCGTCGCAATCCCGATGTGCCGCGTGCCTGGACGATCCGGCTCATTGGCATCAAACGCGATGCGCGTGCTGTCGGGTGACCACGTCGGCCGCCACGCCTCGTACTTGCCTTTGGTAATCTGCGTCGCGTCACCACCGGCTGCCGGCATCACGTAGATGTGATCCCAGCCATCGCGATCGCTGACCACCGCGAGCCACTTGCCGTCTGGTGACGGCAGCAGCCCTGCCCCGGCATCACCGGTGATGCTCCAGAACTTGTCATCGACGTCCTCACGGGCGGTGCGCACCGCACCAGTGGCGATGTCGGCCACCGAGTTGGTGCGCGTCTTGAAGTCCGCCGAGGTGCGATCGAACACGACATGCCCGTTGTCGAGCCAGCGCAGTCCTCCGCCGCCAGGAGTGCCGATCTTCACGGGCGTGCCACCAGCGGCGGCCACGACGTACGCCTGCGACGGCGTCCGCTCGGTGATCGTGTAGATGATCTTCGCGCCGGAGTACTCCGGTGTCTGCTCGTGGCGAATCGAGCTGGCGCCGGCGGCATAGCTGATGTGCCCTCCATCGGGCGACCAACCGACATTCGCGATGCTGTTGGCGTCGTGGGCGACGATCGTTTCTTTCTGATCCGCCAGACTGCGCACGACGAGGTCCGCGCCGGTGCGTCCGCCGCGCACGAAGGCGATGCGGCGTGCATCAGACGAGAGGGCGAAATTGCTCTCGGCCGCAGGTGTCGTCCAGACGGCCGACGGCCCTGATCCGGTCACCGCGACGCGCCACAGGTCGCCGCCGCGCGCGAAGTAGATCGTGTCGGCATCACCCCAGAACGCAGCGCTGATCGCGCCGCCGTCGAACGATGTGAGCGCCTTCGGGGCCGCCGTGCCGTCGCCGACGTAGAGATTCGCAACACCCGCACGCTCCCACGTGAACAGCACGCGCTTGCCGTCCGGAGACCACTGGGGACTGGAAGGATGCTTGATGTCGATCAACTGCTCGGTCGTCAGCTTCGCCGAGGCGGGTTGTTCGGCCGCGTGAACGCCACAGGCCGCGAGGAAGCCGGCGCAAAGAAGAGACACGTATTTCATGGCGGGAGTATACGATGCGGCGCCCGCACACGACGGCGTCTTCTGGAATAATGACTGCGTGCACCTGAGCCGTCGTGGCCGATCGCCCCGCAAGGAATCCTCGATGTGAAGGAGCTGCACAGCAAGACGCTCAGGTACAGCCTGTTCGCTCTGTGGGTCCTGGTGGCCGTCGCCGCCCTGTATCTCTACTTTTTCAAGCGCGAGGCCGTGCAGGCGGAGATGCGCGATGCGCTGTCGACGTCCTTCTGGGTGGCGTGCGCCACGTATCTCCTGATCGGCTCCCTTCGCGCCTTCACGCTCGTGCCAGCGACGTTCCCGCTGCTGATCGCGATGCCTTTTTTCGATCCGTGGGTGATGCTCGCGCTGACGCTGCCCTGCATCGCAATCTCGTCGTCGATCTGCTATGGCTTCGCTGAAGCGCTCCACATGGACGAAATGTTCGAGCGGAAGTACCCGGCGCAGATCGGCAAGCTGAAGGAACTCCTCGGCCGCTACGAGCTGCCGATCATCATCGGCTGGAGCTTCTTCCTGTTCCTGCCGACCGACGTGCTCTGTTATGTGTGCGGCTCGCTGAAGATCAACTACAAGAAGTTCCTGCTTGGCATCATGATCGGCGAGGGCACCGTGTACGCCGCCTACATTTTCTTCGGCGACTGGTTGCTGCGGCAGTAGCCAGACAGCCTATCGAACGATCTCGGTCACGTACGATTCGCCGGCGAGAAACGCCGCGCGATCGGCAGGATCGTAGATGCGCACCTGGCGGTTGATGTCGAATCGCGGCGGCCAGTCGAGGGCGCCGACCTCCGACTGCCCGCGGAACCGATCGCGGAACGGCCGCTCCTCGCCGCGCTCGAACAGCAGGTAGGGTTGCAGCCCCTGTGACCGCAGCCACGTGATTGCGCGATCCAGCCACGCCGGATCCATCGATTGCCACAGCACGACCTCGCGGCCGCCGTGAAACCGGATGCTGCCGCTCTCCCACTCGGTAATGACGACGGCGTTCTGCGGGAGACGGTCGCGGACGATCTCGCCGCTGTGCCGATACCGCCCTTCCATCCGCTGCAGTTGGTACGCCTGGCGTTCGCCGGCGACACGCGTCCCGAGAATGCCGAGGAGCACGGCGATGATCGGCACGAGTCCGCTCATGCCGATGCGCGACAGGAGTCGCACCATCACCGCGCTCGCGAGAACGAACATCACGACAAGTGCCGGGATCAGAAACCGGAGATACCACCACTCCGGCAACGGGCGATACAGCAGGTAGATGGCCGTCACGCCGACGGCAAACACGATCAGCGCGATCGAGCGAAGACGGTGCGTGCGTTCAAGAACGATCGGCGCCAGCAGCGCCAACACCGGCACGAGATATTGCGTTTGCAGGAAGGCACGGCCGTAGTTGGCCGCATTCTCGCGCACGTACTGCGCGCCGAACAGCTGCGCGGCCGACCCGTAGCCCGTCGTGAGCATGCCGCCGTAGAGCGCGCGATTCAGCAACAGCACGGTGAGCACGCCAGGCAGCGCGCCAAGGATTACCGCGAGCGCCTGTCGCCGGCGTGCGCCCACGTCGCGATCAGTCTCGAGAAGCGGCAGCGCCGCGACCACGACCGCGAGCGGCGCAAGATTCGGCCGGACGAGAATCGCGAGGCCCATGCACACCCCGGCAATGACGCCGCGGCGGATCGTGGCGATCGCGAGCACCCACAGCGCCGCCGTCAGGATGTCGTTCATCGGCTGGACCGATTGATACAGCACGATCGGACTGGTCGCGGTCAGGATCGCTGCGGTGACGCCGGCCGGGCCGCCGGCAAATCGGCGCGCGATCAGGAACGCGCACCACACCAGCGTCGCAGCGGCGATCGGCGTCAGCCAGAAAATGGCGTCGCTGCCAAACAGCGCCGCAAGTGGCGCCATCAGCACGGGCATCCCTGGGGCGCAGATCGGCGACGCGGCGTCGGGTGTGATTGATGACGGAATGAATCCGCCGGGCGCGAACGTGATGGCGGCGTTGGGCCATGGCGCTGCGCTGACCAGAGGCGTTGATGGCTGGAGGCGGCCCTTCGCGAACGCGTCAGCCATCAGGCCGTAGCATGACGAGTCCGATCCGCCCACCGCCCAGGTGCCGCGCACGAAGCCAAACACGGCGAGGCCGATGGCTGCAATTGCCGCAAGCAAAGCCGCGGCGCCGAGGCGCGCGCGTCCAGCGGAGCCGTCGCGATGGCTGGTCATCGCGAAAAGCGATATTTGAAGAGAACCTGAATCGCGCGGAAGCCGTCGCGCCAGCCGATCTTCTTGCCTTCCGCGCGGCTGCGGGGATTGAAGTGAATCG
>CAZBYY010000300.1:0-4436 GCA_964495855.1 uncultured Acidobacterium sp.
CCCGGGTTCTTGGTGTCGACGATGGTCAGGCCCCTGGACGTGGCGTAGACGGCCGTGTTGCCGCCGCCGCCGCGGATGATCCACAGGTTGTCCTTGACCTTCTCGACCGTGAGATTGTCGACGGAGGGCTGCGGCGGCTGCTGCTGCTGTGCGGCAACGGCGATGGTGAGGGCGCCGCCGAGGAGCAGGGTGCCGAGGACAGTGATGCGTTTCACGGGGGGAATCCTTTGGAAATGGGAAATAGGAAATGGGAAATAGGAAATGGGAAATAGGAAATGGGAATTGGGAATTGGGAGCAGTCGGCAGATTATAGACCTCGTCATCGTCGTTGCTCCAGCGATCGGATCAGCGCGCTGAGCATTCTGCCCACTCGTACTGCGTGGTCCAGCGCTGGCTGGATTTGATTGGCTGGCGCAATACCTAGACTGATTGCGAGGCGCAGCTGTGTCGCCAGCTCGTGTCCGGAGCCTCGCGCGATGCGCAGGTGATGCACATAGCGGCCGGTACGTCCGTAACCCCACCCCTCGGCGATGTTTGAAGGAATGGACACGGCGGCTCTCCGCAATTGACTGGCGAGCCCGAACCGCTCGTCTCGCGTGAATGTTTTCACGAGAGCGTAGATCTCTCCGGCGAGCGCCATCGACTCTTTCCACAGATCCAGATCTTCAACCGAGCGTACAGGCATGCCTGTCGCAACGCAGGAGTTGCGCCACTCGATTTCCGGCCGGTTTCTCGCCGCGGGCCATTCCCCGATGAACTATTTGCGACGAGCGAGCGTCGCCTCGTACGCATATTCCGAAAAGGGGAAGTGGTTCCCATTTCCCACTTCCCATTTCCGGTTTCCTGATAGAGTCCCCCGTCATGCTGCTGCTGACCCTCCTCCTCGCCCTCACCGCTGAACAACAAGCGCCGTTCCCGGCCACGTTCATCAGCAAGGAAGAACACGAGGCCGTGCTCAAGAAACAGATCACCGAGAACGTCGTCGATCAGCCCGTGAAGCTGAGCGAGGTGCCCGGCGGCAAGGCGTCCGTCGCCACGCTGCATCGCGTCAAGCCGGAGGCGAGCGCGCTGATTCACGACTACGTGACGGAGACGTATTACATCCTGTCAGGCTCCGGCACTTTGGTGACAGGCGGGCGATTGGGCGATCCCAAGGAAACGGACCTGTCGAAGTTCAACGCCGGCATGAGCCACACCGGCACGCGCATCGGCGGCGAGGCGCAGCGCGTCAAGCCCGGCGACATCATCATCGTGCCTGCCGGCACGCCGCACAGCTTCAGCGAGCTCGATGGCCCGATCAGTTATCTCGTCTACCGCTTCGAGCCGACCGCCAGGAAATAGATCCGGCCCGCCAATTGCATTGGTCGCCGCATCGACGCAACCTCGGTGCGGCGCGCTTCGGCGAAGTGTCCTCGCGACGTGACTCCCGCGGTCACGCTGCACTCCGCAGGCGACAGCGCCGGGTTCGGCAGGTCACAATGAAATGTCGCTGGACGATTCGATGCCACACGATTGCCGCGTAGGATGCGCCTCCCGGCGCGAATTCTTCTCATATATCTCCGGTGCGGCGCTGGCCGCGATGGTCGGCGCGGAGCTGTCGGCCGCCGACGCGATGTACCCGGTGACCGACATCACTGGTGAGGCGATCGCGTCGTCGCAGAAGTCGTATCCGCTGCCGGCGGGCGATGGCGTGAAGATCGACAATTCCGGCGGGGTCATCCTCGTGCGCTACCAGGGCAAGGTGATCGCGTTCAATCTCGCCTGCCCGCACGAGAACACCGCCCTCAGGTGGAAGCAGGGCAGCGGCAAGTTCGAGTGCTCGAAGCACAACTCGCGTTACACGCCGGAGGGCACGTTCATCGACGGCCGCGCCACTCGCAACATGGATCGGTTGCCGATTACGCGCGACGGCAACAACGTCGTCGTTGACCTGTCGCGGATGATCAAGTCGGACGAGAAGCCCGCAGAGTGGGCAGCGGCGGTGCTGGCGGTGTAAGGTTCGACCCTTCGCTTTTTCCGATGAGGAACAGCAACCGGTCGTTTTCCTACGAACAGGAGCTGCGCCGCGCGCGTGACATCGCGATCGAAGAGGTGACGGCCAATGCGGCTGCCCTCGGAGCAAACGCGGTCGTCGGTGTCGACGTCGATTACGAGACCGTCGGCGCCAACGGGAGCATGCTGATGGTCAGCGTCAGCGGCACCGCGGTCGTGGTCGGTTAACGGCCCGCATATACTGTCGGCGCCATGAACACGCGCCGGCAGTTTCTGATCAAAGCCCCGCTCGGTTTTCTCATCGCAAGTGCCGGCTGCAACCAGTCCGCATCGTCACCCGCGGCGCAGAACGCATCGGCGGCGCCGCCGACGGCCGGCGCGCCGCCGACGTTCGGGACAGGTCCGGGATCGGGGCCCGCGGTCACGCTCGACACGTTCGCTGAGGCCGAGAAGCTCGTGCAGGTGACGATGACGCCGGCCGAGCGCCAGCAGGCGGCGGAATCGTGGCGCACGTCGATGGCGCAATACCTCGAGCGGCGCACCGGCCCGCGCACGGTCGCGCTCGCGGATACCGACGCGCCGGCAACGCTGTGGAATCCGATGCTGCCAGGCATCAGCGCACCGAACGTCGACCGATTCGTGCGGTCGCCCGCCAACAACGCGCCGTTGCCGACGACCGACGATGGCATTGCGTTCGCGCCGGTCACCGCGCTGTCGCGATGGATTCAGTCGCGGCAATTGACATCCGAGCGGCTCACGCAGATCTATCTGTCGCGCATCGAGCGGCTCGATGGAAAGATCCGCGCCGTGATCACGGTGACGCGCGACCACGCCCTCGCTCGCGCCAAAGCGGCCGACGCTGAGATCGCGGCCGGCAAGTACCGCGGCCCGCTCCACGGCATTCCCTACGGCGTCAAAGATCTCCTCGATACCAACGGCATTGCGACTACGTACGGCGCTGAGCCGTTTCGCAACCGCGTGCCTTCAGCCGACTCCGCCGTCGTCCGCCGGTTGAACGACGCCGGCGCCGTGCTGATCGCCAAGCTGTCGCTGGGCGCGCTCGCATTGAACGACATCTGGTTCGGCGGGCAGACGATGAATCCGTGGGTGATCGAGGAGGGCGCGTCAGGATCGAGCGCCGGCCCCGGCGCGGCCACGGCCGCTGCGCTTGTGGCGTTCTCGATCGGCAGCGAAACCGGCGGCAGCATCGTCTCCCCATCGATGCGCTGCGGCGTGACCGGCTTGCGTCCGACATTTGGACGCGTGCCGCGCACCGGCGCGATGACGTTGTGCTGGTCGCTCGACAAGCTCGGACCGATGACGCGATCCGTCGAAGACGCGATGCTCGTGCTGCAGGCGATCAGCGGCGCCGACTCCGGCGATCTCTCGAGCGTGCCGAGCCATCTCGACTTCGATGCGACGGCGCCCGTCGCCGGCCTCAAGGTCGGCTACATCGACCGGTGGATGAAGGAAGCCCCGGCGACCGACGTCGATCGCGCGGCGATGGAAAAGATGCGCGAACTGAAGATGGACCTCGTGCCCGTCACGTTGCCCGATTGGCCGTATGGATCGCTGATGCCGATCCTGTTCGCCGAAGGCGCGGCTTCGTTCGAGGAACTCGCGCTGACGCACAAGCTCGGCGAACTCAAGGCGCAGGTGAAGGATGCATGGCCGAACCTGTTCCGACAGGCACGTTTCATATCCGCCGTGGATTTCGTCCAGGCCGACCGGTTGCGCCGCAAAGTCGCGCTCGAAATGGCACGTGTGTTCCGGGATGTGGACGTGCTGCTCGTGCCGTCGCTGCGTGACGAACAACTCACCATCACCAACTTCACCGGTCATCCATCGCTGACGATGCGCGCCGGTTTCGTCAACGTGACGGAAGCGCGCAGTGACTGGGCGCCGGATCCGGCACATCCGGTGCCGACCTTCAATCCGCCGCGGCGCGTGCCGCACGGCATCACGCTCCTGGGCCGGCTGTTCGACGATGGTCTAATCGGCAGGGTTGGTGTCGCGCTCGAGCGCGCCTTCAACGTCGTCCAGGAAAGGCCCGCCGGCTTTTCGAACTAACGCTATCCTGAAGGCATGCAACTCGGCATGCTCGGTCTCGGGCGCATGGGCGCGAACATGGTGCGCCGCCTCATCCGCGATGGTCACACGGCGGTCGTCTACGATCGATCCGCTGATGCCGTCGCCTCGATGGTGAAGGACGGCGCGACCGGCGCCGCCTCCCTCGAGGAGTTCGTCGCCAAGCTCAGCACCCCGCGGGCGGTGTGGCTGATGGTGCCCGCGGCAGTCGTCGACACGGTGATCGCGCAACTGCGGCCGCTGCTGTCGCGCGGCGACATTCTGATCGACGGCGGCAATTCGCATTATCAAGACGACATGGCGCGCGCGCAGGCGCTTGCCGCTGACGGCCTGCACTACGTCGACGTCGGTACCTC
>CAZBYY010000301.1:0-4403 GCA_964495855.1 uncultured Acidobacterium sp.
CTTCCGCGGCGCGGGCTGGAACGTGATCAAGTGCATCTGGGGCACCGAGTGGGACGAACTGCTCGAAAAGGATCACGAGGGCCTGCTCGTGAAGCGCATGGGCGAAGTCGTCGACGGCGAGTACCAGAAGTACACCGTCGAGTCCGGCGCCTACATCCGCAAGCATTTCTGGGGCGCGCATCCGCGGCTGCTCGACATGGTCAAGCACCTGTCGGACGAGCAGCTCAAGCGCCTGACGCTCGGCGGCCACGACCCGGTCAAGGTCTACAACGCGTTCAAGCGCGCGACCGAGACCAAGGGCATGCCGACCCTCGTCCTCGCCCGCACCATCAAGGGCTACGGCGTCGGCGAGTCGGGCGAAGGCAAGAACATCACCCACCAGCAGAAGAAGCTCAACGACGACGAGATCAAGGCGTTCCGCACGCGCTTCGGCATCCCGATTTCGGATGACGAAGTCGCCAAGGCGCCGTTCTATCGTCCGGCGCCGGACAGCGCGGAGATGAAGTACGTGCAGGAGCGCCGCAAGGCGCTGCACGGCCCCGTGCCCAAGCGCCAGGTGAAGGCGCCGCCGGTGGCGCTCGAGTTCGGCGACACGTTCGACGAATTCCACAAGGGCACCGAGAACCGCAAGGCGTCGACGACGATGGTGTTCGTGCGCATGCTCTCGAAGCTGCTGCGCGACGAGCACATCGGCAAGCTGGTCGTGCCGATCGTGCCCGATGAAGCGCGCACCTTCGGCATGGAAGCGCTGTTCCGCCAGGTCGGCATCTACGCGCACAGCGGGCAGCTGTATGAGCCCGTTGATCGCGACACGTTGCTCTACTACAAGGAAGCGCAGGACGGGCAGATCCTCGAAGAGGGCATCAACGAGGCCGGCTCGATGTCGTCGTTCATCGCCGCGGGCACCGCGTATGCGACGCACGGCATCAACACCATCCCGTTCTACATCTTCTATTCGATGTTCGGGTTCCAACGCGTCGGCGACTTGATCTGGGCCGGCGCCGACATGCGCATGAAGGGCTTCGTGGTCGGCGGCACCTCGGGCCGCACCACGCTGAACGGCGAAGGCCTGCAGCACGAAGATGGCCAGAGCCACGTGCAGGCGCTGCCGGTACCCAACTGTCTCACCTACGATCCGGCCTTCGCGTACGAGCTCGCCGTGATCGTCGAAGACGGCATCAAGCGCATGTATCACGACCAGGAAGACGTCTTCTACTACCTGACCGTGATGAACGAGAACTACGAGCACCCGCCGATGCCGGAAGGCTCGCGCGAGGGCATCATCAAGGGCATGTACGTCTGCAAGCCGACGAGCAAGCCGAAGGCAAAGTTGCGCGCGCAGTTGTTCGGCAGCGGCACGATCCTCACCGAGACGCTCAAGGCGCAGCAGATCCTCGAGGAGAAGTACGACGTGGGCGCCGACGTGTGGAGCGTCACGAGCTACACCAACCTCTACAAGGATGGGCATGCGTGCGAGCGCTGGAACCGCCTGCACCCGGCCGACAAGCCGCGCGTGCCGTATGTCACGCAGGCGACGAAGAACGCGCCGGGCGTGTTCGTGGCGGCATCCGATTACCTGAAGGTGCTGCCGGATTCGATCGACCGGTGGCTGCCGAAGCGGCTGCAGGCGCTCGGCACCGACGGGTTCGGCCGCAGCGATTCGCGCGCCGCGTTGCGCAACTTCTTCGAAGTGGATGCCCGCTTCATCGTCGTGGCGACGCTCTATGCGTTGCTGCAGGAGAAGCAGATTGACGCCAAGGTCGTGCAGCAGGCGATCATCGACCTCGGCATCGAGACCGAGAAACCCAACCCGGCGATCAGCTAAATCCGGGTGCCGGGCGCCGGACGCCGTGAGCCGATGCTGTCGGTTCGCGGCGCCCGGTTGCCGGCCTCCGATGAGGAACAGCGTTGTCTGAATTCATCATCCCAAACTTAGGAGACGGCGTCGCCCAGGGTGACGTCCTCAAGGTTCTCGTCAAGCCCGGCGATGCGCTCGCCGTCGATCAGCCCGTCCTCGAGCTCGAAACGGACAAGGCGACGATCGAAGTGCCGTCGAACGTCGCCGGTACCGTCACCGAAGTGAAAGTAAAAGCCGGTGACAAAGTAAAACCCGGACAGGCGGTCCTGACGCTTCAAGGTGCCAACGGTGCCTCAGGCGCCTCCAGTGCCAAGAGTGCGAGTGCCGCCCCGGCACCTCAGGCACCCGAGGCACCTCAGGCACCTGTGGAATCCCCGGCACCCGAGGCACCTGCATCACAGGTGCCTGAGCGGCCGAAGGCGTCGGTCACGAACATTGCGGCTGCGCGGCCGCCGGCACCGCCGGCTCCAGCACCCGCGCCGACGGCGCAACTCACCTCAGCGCCAGCGGCCCCTTCAGTGCGTCGTCTCGCTCGTGAGATCGGCGTCGACATCACGCAGGTGCCCGGCACCGGGCCCGGTGGGCGCATTACGCAGGATGACGTCAAGGAATTCGCCAAGCGCGTGATGCACAGCATCGGCGGCAGCGGCCAGGCCGCGGCGGCGGCTGGTTCCGCGCGTCCGGCGGTGATCGGCCCCGCGCTGCCTGACTTCTCGAAGTGGGGCGAGGTCGAGCGCAAGGCGATGTCCGGCATCCGTCGCAAGACGTCGGAACATCTCAGCCACGCGTGGAACACGATCCCGCACGTCACGCAGTTCGACAAGGCCGACATCACGGCACTCGAGCAGGTGCGCAAGAAGTATCGCGAGGAAGTGGCGAAGGCCGGCGGCAACCTGACCGTCACCTCGGTGGCCGCCAAGGTCGTGGCAAGCGCGCTCAAGGTGTTCCCGCAGTTCAACGCGTCGGTCGATGCGGCCGGTGAAGCGATCGTCTACAAGAAGTACATCCACGTCGGCATCGCCGTTGATACCGAGAACGGGTTGCTCGTCCCGGTGCTCCGTAACGTCGACCAGAAAAATCTCATCCAAATATCAGTGGAGATTCAGCAGCTGGCCGACAAGGCGAAGGCACGCAAGCTGACGCTGGACGACATGTCGGGCGGATCGATGTCAATCTCAAACCTGGGCGGCATTGGCGGCACGGCGTTCACGCCGATCGTCAACTGGCCCGAGGTCGCGATCCTCGGCATCTCGCGCGGCGTGTTCGAGCCGGTGTGGAACGGCAAGGAGTTCGAGCCGCGGCAGATGCTGCCGCTGTCGCTCAGCTACGATCACCGCTTGATCGACGGCGCAGACGCGATTCGCTTCCTGCGCTGGGTCGCCGAGGCGCTCGAGAATCCGTTCGCGCTGACGCTTCGCGGATAATGCGGTCCCGGGTCCTGGGACGTGGGTCTTGTAGAACCCTCGTCCCACGATCCCTGATCCCCAGTCCCTGATCCCTAGTCCCTTATGTCACATCACATCGCAGTCATCGGAGCCGGACCTGGCGGATACGCCGCGGCGTTTTACGCCGCCGACCTCGGCATGCAGGTCACCCTCATCGACAACGAGAAGAATCCCGGCGGCGTGTGTCTCTATCGCGGCTGCATCCCGTCGAAGGCGCTGCTGCACGTCGCCAAGGTGATCGACGAGTCGCGGCACGCGAAGGACTGGGGCGTCGAGTTCAGCGAGCCGAAGATCGACGTCAACAAGGTCCGCGACTACAAGAACCGCGTCGTCGAAAAGCTGACAAGCGGCACCGGCCAGGTGGCGAAGTTCCGCAAGGTGAACTACATCCAGGGCTGGGCGTCGATCGTCGATCCGAAGACGATCAAGGTGAAGAAGACGGCCGGCGGCGAAGAAACCGTCAACGTCGACTACATGATTCTCGCGCTGGGATCGCTGCCGACGAAGATCCCGTCGCTGTGGATCGACTCGCCTCGCGTGATGGATTCAACGGGCGCGCTCGATCTTCCCGAGGTGCCGAAGTCGTTGCTGGTGATCGGCGGCGGCTACATCGGTCTCGAACTCGGTTCCGTTTACGCAGCGCTTGGCACGCGCGTGTCGGTCGTCGAAATGACGCCGGGCCTGCTGCCTGGAGCGGATCGCGATCTCGTCAAGTTCCTGGCGCAGCGCGTGGAGAAGACGTTCGAGAAGGTGATGGTCTCGACCAAGGTGACGTCGGTCACGGAAGTGAAAGACGGCATCAAGGTGACCTTCGAAGGCGAGGGCGCTCCGAAGGACGCGACCTACGACTACGTGCTGTTCTCGATCGGCCGGCGGCCGAACGCCAAAATCGACGGCCTCGACAAGACCGCGGTCAAGGTCGATGCGAAGGGCTTCATCGAGACCGACGGCCAACGGCGCACCGCCGAGCCGACGATCTTCGCCATCGGCGACGTCGCCGGCGAGCCGATGCTGGCGCACAAGGCCACCTACGAGGCGCGCATCGCCGTCGAAGCGATCGCCGGCAAGCCGACGGCCTTCGACGCGCAGGCGATCCCGGC
>CAZBYY010000302.1:0-4396 GCA_964495855.1 uncultured Acidobacterium sp.
CGGCCGGGCGACTCCTCGACGTGAACGTGAAGCTCGGCGACAAGGTCAGGCGCGGCCAGGTGCTGGCCAAGATCGAAGATCGCGAAATCGTCGAACAGGTGCGGCAGGCCGAATCGGCCGAGCAGGTATCGAAGGCGACGATTCGCCAGCGCGAGGCGGATCTCAAGGTCGCCGAAGTGAATTTCGACCGTTCGAAGAACCTGTTCGAGCGGCAACTGCTCGCCAAGCAGGCGCTCGATGACGCCGAGTCGAAATATCTGGCGGCGCTCGCCCAGGTTGATCTCGCCAAGGCGCAGCTGAGCCAGAACTCGGCCCGACTTGAAGAACTGCGCATCAACCTCCAGAACACCTCGGTGGTCTCCCCTGTCGACGGCTTTGTGGGCAAGCGAACGGTCGATCCGGGCGCGATGGTCAACACCAACACCGCCATCGCCTCGGTCGTAGTCATCTCGCGCCTCCGCCTCGTCGCCGCCATCGTCGAAAAGGACCTGCGCGTCGTGAGCACCGGCGACGTGGCGATCGTCGAGGTCGATGCGTATCCCGGCGAGAAGTTCACCGGCAAGATTGCGCGCGTGGCGCCCGTCCTCGATCCCGCCACGCGAACTGCGACGATGGAGGTCGAGATCCCCAATGGCGACGGCAAGTTGAAGCCAGGCATGTACGCGCGCATCAACCTGACGGTGGAAGAGCACGACAACGCCCTCGTGATTCCGAAGACGGCAGTGATCGATTATTCAAGCCAGCGCGGCGTGTGGGTGCCGAACGACAACGATCGCGCGATGTTCGTGCCGCTGAAGCTTGGCATCGAGAACGCGGAAGCCATCGAGGTTCTTGACGGCATCAAGGAAGGCGCGCGCTTCGTGAATAACGGCGCGGCGGCGGTCCGCAACAACGATCAGCTCCTCTACGCAGGCCAGGCAGGCCGCGGGCAGGGCCGCGGCAATTTCCAGGGCGGCCAGGGTCGTGGCCCCGGAGGACCGGGCGGTCAAGGTGGACCCGGCGGACCCGCGGGCGGACAAGGTGGATCAGGCGGCCCCGGTGGCCAGGGCGGTCGCGGTGGTCGCGGCGGCCCACAGAACTGAAACTGAAACTGAAAACCGCCAACTAAACTGGCAACTGTCAACTGGTAACCGGTAACTACCCATGAGTATTCCGCGCTTAGCCATCGAACGCCCCGTCACGATGTTCATGATCTCGGGCGTGATCATTCTGCTCGGCTTCATTTCGCTGAGTCGATTGCCCGTCGACCTGAACCCCGACACGCAGATTCCCACCATTACGGTGCGTGTCAACTACTCGGGTGTCGGGCCGCTCGAGATGGAAGAACTCGTCACGCGTCCGATCGAGCAGGCGGTGAGCGCCGTCGCCGGTCTGGAGCGCGTGGACTCGACCTCCTCCGAAGGCAACGCCAACATCCGCCTGAACTTCGCGTGGGGCAAGGATCTCGCCGAAGCGGCCGACGAAGTCCGCACGCGACTCGATCGCGTCCGCGGCCGACTTCCGGAGGACGCTGATCCTCCCACCGTGTTCAAGTTCGACTCCAACGCGATGCCCATCATGGGCATCGGCGTCCAAGGCGACTTCGATCCGGTGACACTGCGCGAGATCGCGCAGAACGACCTGTCACCCCGCCTCGAACGCGCCCCCGGCGTCGCCGCCGTGACGATCAACGGCGGCCTGCGCCGCCAGATCCACGTCGATCTCTCGCGCGAGAAGATCCAGGCACTGAACCTCTCGCCCGATCGCGTCGTGCAGATCCTGCGCACCGAAAACCAGAATCTGCCCCTCGGTGAAATCAACGATGCGGACCGCACGCTCCTGCTCCGCAGCCCCGGGCAGTTCAAGAGCGTCGACGAGATCAAGAACATCGTCGTGCTGACCCGCGACGGCGTGCCGGTCTACCTGCGCGACATCGCGGACGTCAAGGACTCGACCGAGGATCGCCGCTCGTTCATGCGCATCAACGGCATCAACGGCATCCGCATGCAGGTGTCGAAGCAGTCGGGCACCAACACCATCCAGGTCGCCGACGGCGTCAAGGCCGAGGTTGAGAAGATCAACAAGGAAATCCAGGGCATGAAGCTGCAGGTCCTCGACGACCAGTCGCGCTTCATTCGCCGCGCTATCGGCAGCGTGCAGGAACACGCAATCTTCGGCGGCCTGCTGGTCATCATGATCATTTACCTGTTCCTGCGCGACTTCAAGTCGACGATGATCATCTGCACGTCGATCCCGGTGTCGGTGATCGGCACGTTCGCGCTGCTCTACTTCGGCGGCTACACGCTCAACACGCTCACCTTTGGCGGCCTCGCGCTCGGCATCGGCATGATCGTCGACGCGGCGATCGTCGTGCTCGAAAACACCTACCGGCACCTGGAGATGGGCAAGGACCGCATGACCGCGGCCATCGACGGCTCCGAGGAGGTGTGGTCGGCGATTCTCGCCTCGACGCTGACGCATATCGCGGTGTTCGTACCCATGCTCTTCCTGACCGGCGTGTCGAGCATCATGTTCGGCCAGTTGGCCGCAGTGGTGTCGTTCTCGCTCGCGATGTCGCTGCTCGTCGCGGTGACGATCGTGCCGGTGCTCTGCTCGCGGCTGCTCGATCCGCCGCACGTGATTCACGGCAAGCAGGGCTTTGCCGCGGGTCTCAACCGCACGATCGATGGGTGGCTGAACGCGGTGGACGACTTCTACGCGCGCATGCTGCACAAAGCGCTCGCGCACCGCCCGACGGTGTTTGCCGTCGGCTTCGGCCTGTTCTTCGTCGCCGTGATCCTGCTGCCGCGCATCGGTTTCGAGTTCTCGCCGCAGACCGACGAGGGTGAGGTCACGGTCGACATCGAACTGGCCAACGGGTCGCGCATCGAAAAGACCGAGGCGGTCGCGATCGGTCTGGAAGAGAAGATCAAGCAGCTCGTGCCCGAAGCGACGATGCTCATCACGCAGGCCAACGGCGGCGGCGGTGGCGGCGGTTTCGGCGGCGGATCGACCAACCGCGCCAACATCAACGTTCGCCTCGTACCGCGCGACGAACGCAAGCGCAGCAACGACCAGATCGCGCAGCAGCTCCGCCGCGAGCTGTCGGGCATCCCGGGCGTGATTGTGCGCGCCCGCATGTCCGGCGGTCAGCAGAACATGATGCGCGGCATGGGCGGCGGCGGCAGCGACGGCCGCCTGTCGGTCCAGATCCTCGGTCACGACCTTCAGACCTCGACGCAGATCGCGCAGGACCTCAAGACCCTGCTTGACTCGACACCCGGCATCGCCGACTCGCGCCTGCAGCAGCAGGAAGGACGTCCCGAGCTGTCGGTGCGCGTCGATCGCGACAAGGCGGCGCTCCTCGGCCTGACGGTCACCGGCGTCGCCAACACGATTCGCACCAACGTGGCCGGCACGCAGGCGGCGATGTTCCGCGAAGCAGGCAACGAGTATCCGATCGTCGTCCGCCTGCGCCAGGCGGACCGCGAAGAGGTGTCTGAAGTCGGCGACGTGCTGCTCAGCGCAACCGGCGGCCAGGTGGTGCCGGCGAAGAACCTGATGGTGATCGACCGCGGCACGGGCCCACAGTCGATTGAACGCACCAACCAGGAGCGCGTGCAGCGCGTGAGCGCTGAAACCGAAGTCACGCTCAGCGAAGCGGTCGCCAACGTGCAGGCCCGCCTGCCCGAGATCAAGGTGCCGAAGGACTTCGCCGTCGGATTCGGCAATGAGGTCGAAGAACAAGCCAAGTCGTTCCGCGAACTGCAGCTCGTGCTGATCCTCGCAATCGTCCTGGTCTACACGGTCATGGCGTCGCAGTACGAATCACTGCGCGATCCGTTCATCATCATCTTCTCGATCCCGCTGGCGGCGATCGGCGTCGTCGGCATGCTGATGATCACCAAGACGCCGTTCAGCATGCAGGCCTACATCGGCGTCATCATGCTCGCCGGCATCGTCGTCAGCAACGCGATCTTGCTGGTCGACTACACGAACACCCTGCGGCACCGCGACAAGATGGAACTGCGCAAGGCGATCGAGCTCGCGGGCCGCCACCGCCTCCGCCCGATTCTGATGACCTCGATCTGCACCGGCCTCGGCCTGGTGCCGATGGCGATCGGCATCGGCGAAGGCGCCGAGCTCCAGGCGCCGCTGGCGCGCGTCGTCATCGGCGGCTTGATCACGTCGACGATGATCACGCTGCTGTTCGTGCCGGCGATGTATACGCTCTTCGAAGAGGGCTGGCGCGGAATCTTCAAGCGCGGTGCGAAGCCCGCAGGCGCTGAAGCAGCACACTGATCGACAAGCCGGTCACTGGATCGATCCAGTCCGGCACGATCTCGGCGAGCGGCTCCAGCACGAACAGCCGCTCGCGGAATCTCGGATGAGGAACCAGCAATCCTGGTTCCTCTAT
>CAZBYY010000303.1:0-4388 GCA_964495855.1 uncultured Acidobacterium sp.
GAGTTGCACGGCGAGCAACCGGTTGTCGGCAAGCGGCAGGAACAACTCCTTCAGCGCGGGAGCCGGCCGCGCGACCAGGACCGCGCCCAGTTCGCGTCGCCACACGAGCGTGCCGTCCGATGCGCGAAACGCGGCAAGATCTCCGGCCGTCGTTGAGGCGATCAGCCAACCGGTGTCGTAGTAGAGCGGCGCCGCGGGACCGCCCGGCAGCGACGTGTGCCAGCGCAGCGCACCGCTGGCGACATCGCGAGCCTCGATGACGTCGCCGGTGACGGTGAACACGAGGTCTTCGCCGGTGGCCGGCGTGAACTTGGTATCGAGATCGAGCTTCCAGCGAATCGTGCCGCGGTCGAGGTCGACGGCCACCAACTGCCCGCCGTTGAGCGGCACGTACGCCGATTGCGCGTCAAAGCCTGGCGCGGCCGCGGCCGGCGTCTCGAACGCGGTGACCCAGCGCGCATCGAGCGAGATCGGCGTCCTGTTGCCGGAGACGGGTGGGGCCGGCGCCTGCCAGAGCGCAAGCAACACCGCGAAGAACTGTGCCATCCTTCGCTATAATAACGACTTACCTGCGCACCTGTGCAAAACCGTCGCGCGGACGCGACTGAGGAATGAATCGTCGCGGAGCGCGACCAGATAACCAGTGGCCCATCAAACCATCCTCGTCCTCGACTTTGGCTCGCAATTCACCCAGCTGATCGCTCGGCGCCTTCGCGAGCTGTCGGTCTATTGCGAAATCCTCCCGTTCAACACCTCGGTCGCGGCGATCAAGGCCAGGCAGCCGGTTGGCGTGATCCTGTCCGGCGGACCGAGCAGCGTGGACGAGGAAGGTGCGCCGCGCTGCGAGCGCGCCGTGCTCGACCTGGGCGTGCCAACGCTCGGCATCTGCTACGGCATGCAGTTGATGACGGACATGCTCGGCGGGAAGCTCGGCCGGTCGGCGCATCGCGAATTCGGCCACGCCATCGTGAAGCGCGAGTCGGCGATCGAGTCGCGCCTGTTGAACGGCATGCCCGCGGAACTGAAGGTGTGGGCGAGCCACGGGGATTTCGTCGCCGCGGCGCCGCCGGGATTCGCCGTCGCGGCCACGAGCAGCAACGCACCGGTCGCCGTGATGGAAGCGCCCGACCGGGGCTACTACGCGCTGCTGTTCCATCCCGAGGTGGCGCATACCGATCGCGGCAAGGAACTGCTGCGGAACTTCGCCTTCGACGTCTGCGGCTGCACCGGCGACTGGACCATCAAGTCGTTCATCGATGAGGCGACCGCGCGCATCAAGGAGCAAGTCGGGCAGGGTCGCGTGGTGTGCGGCCTCTCCGGCGGCGTCGATTCGGCCGTCGCCGCGTCGCTGATTCATCGCGCCATTGGTGACCGGCTGCAGTGCATCTTCGTCGACAACGGTCTGCTGCGGCTGAACGAGGCGCAGCAGGTCGTCGAGCGCTACAAGAAACTCCACCTGCCGGTGCATCACGTCGACGCCAGCGCGACCTTCCTCGATCGGCTCGCCGGCGTGACCGATCCGGAGCAGAAGCGGAAGATCATCGGCAAGACCTTCATCGACATTTTCAACGACAAGGCCGCCGCGCTCGGACAGTTCGACTTCCTCGCGCAGGGGACGCTCTATCCGGACGTGATCGAATCGGTCTCGGTGCGCGGGCCGTCGGCGACCATCAAGAGCCATCACAACGTCGGTGGGCTTCCCGAGGGCATGAAGTTCAGGCTCGTCGAACCGCTGCGCGAGCTGTTCAAGGACGAAGTGCGCGCCGTCGGGCGCGACCTCGGCATCGACAAGGAATTCCTCGTCCGTCAGCCGTTCCCGGGACCGGGCCTCGCCGTGCGGATCCTCGGCGAGATCACGCGCGACCGGATCGCCCTCCTGCAGAAGGCCGACGCGATCGTCGTGGACGAAGTCCGCAAGGCCGGCTGGTACGAGCGCGTCTGGCAAAGCTTCGCCGTCCTGCTGCCGGTGCAGAGCGTCGGCGTGATGGGTGATGCCCGGACGTACGAGTTCACCGTCGCGGTGCGTGCCGTGGAGAGCCTCGACGGCATGACGGCCGACTGGGCACGACTGCCGCACGAGCTGCTCGCCGCCATCTCATCGCGCATCGTCAACGAGGTCCGCGGCATCAATCGCGTGGTCTACGACATCAGCTCGAAGCCGCCATCCACCATCGAGTGGGAATGATGGTGCGGAGTAACGGAAAGAGACCCTGATGGCTCCGGAATTCGTTCATCTTCACCTGCACACCGAGTTCTCGCTGCTCGACGGCGCCTGCCGCATCGACGAGCTGCTCGACCAGGCAGTGCAACTGAAGATGCCGGCGCTCGCCGTCACCGAGCACGGCAACATGTTTTCGTCTGTGGTGTTCCACGACGCGGCGAGAAAGCGCGGCATCAATCCGATTCTCGGCTGTGAGGTCTACGTCGCACCCGGCGATCGGCGCGACAAGAGCGGCACGCCCGGCGAGACGGCGAATCACCTGGTGCTCCTCGCCGAGAACGCCGTCGGCTACAAGAACCTGATCAAGCTGGTGTCGTCCGGTTACACCGAAGGGTTTTATTACAAGCCGCGCATCGACAAGCAGCTCCTGGCGCAGCATGCCGAGGGCCTGATCGGATTGAGCAGCTGCCTGAAGGGCGAGGTCGCCACCGAGATCCGCAGCGAGCAGCACAAGAAAGCCGTCGCCGCTGCCGCCCAGTACCGCGACATTCTCGGCAAGGGCAACTTCTTCCTCGAGATGCAGTTTCAGGGCATCGACGAGCAGCGCATCGTCAACAATGGCCTGCTGCCGATCGCCAAAGACCTCGACATGCCGCTCGTCGTCACCAACGACGTGCACTACCTGCGTCACGGCGATCACAAGCCGCACGACATCCTGCTGTGCATCGGCACGGGCAAGTCGGTCAACGACAGCCAGCGGTTGAAGTATCACGGCGACCAGTTCTTCCTGAAGTCGGCGGCGCAGATGGCCGAGGTGTTCGGCGACTATCCCGAGGCGATGCGCAACACGTTGCTGATCGCCGAGCGCTGCAACGTGACGATCCCGTCCGGCGAGAATCACCTGCCGAAGTTCGCCGTGCCGGACGGCTTCACGATCGACGATTACTTCGAGCATGTGACGCGCCTCGGCTACGCGCAGCGGCTGGAGCGTCTGCGCCAGCTCGAAGCGGAAGGGAAGCTGCGCCACACGCTGGCCGAGTACGACGAACGGCTGTCGTACGAGATCGCGATGATCAAGAAGATGGGCTACCCGGGCTACTTCTTGATCGTCTGGGACTTCATCAAATACGCGCGCGACCACGGCATCCCGGTCGGCCCCGGCCGCGGCTCCGCCGCCGGCAGCCTCGCGGCGTGGGCGCTGCGCATCACCGACGTCGATCCGCTGCGCTACGACCTCATCTTCGAGCGCTTCCTCAATCCCGAACGCGTCTCGCTGCCTGATATCGACGTCGACTTCTGCGAGCGGCGGCGCGGCGAGGTGATCGCCTACGTCACCGAAAAATACGGTCGCGAGAACGTCTCGCAGATCATCACGTTCGGCACGATGAAGGCCAAGGCCGTGATCCGCGACGTCGGACGCGTCATGGACATGCCGTACGCGGACGTCGACAAGATCGCCAAGCAGATCCCGCCCGCGCTCGACATGACGCTCGAGAAAGCGCTCGCCGAAAATCCGGTGCTGCGCGAGATGGCCAAGAACGATCCGCGCGTGAACGACGTCCTCGAAATGGGCAAGCGGCTCGAAGGCGTGTCGCGCAACGCCGGCGTCCATGCGGCCGGCGTCGTCATCGCCCCCGGACCGATCAGCGACTACGCGCCGCTCTACAAGAGCAACCGCGACGAAATCACCACGCAATGGGCGATGAAGGAGGTCGAGCGCGTCGGTCTCCTGAAGATGGACTTCCTCGGCCTCAGCACGCTGACGCTGATCAACGACGCCCTCTCGGAGATCAAGCGCACCGAAGGGTTCGACCTCGACATCGACAACGTGCCGCTGGACGATGCCAGGACGTATCAGTTGTTCCAGGACGGCCAGACCTACGGCATCTTCCAGTTTGAAAGCTCCGGCATGCGCGAGATCCTGCGCCGTGCCAAGCCGCAACGCCTCGAAGACCTGATCGCGATGAACGCGCTCTACCGGCCGGGCCCGCTCAAGGGCGGCATGGTGGACGACTACATCAACCGCAAGGCGGGCCGCAGCGAGGTCAAGTACGAGCTCGCCTCGCTCGAGCCGATCCTCGCCGACACCTACGGCGTCATCGCCTACCAGGAACAGGTCATGCGCATGGCGAGCGTGCTCGCCGGCGTCACCATGGGACAGTCCGACGTCCTTCGCAAGGCGATGGGCAAGAAGGACCCCAAGGTCATGGCCAAGCAGCGCGAGACC
>CAZBYY010000304.1:0-4349 GCA_964495855.1 uncultured Acidobacterium sp.
GTCGAAGCGGTGCGCCTTGGCGCCTACGCCCTCGTGCGGCTGGGCTCGTACGACGGATTGGCGAGCGCATTCCTCGGCAGTGATGGGCGGCCGCGCAGCCGCTGGTGGCCGATCGCGTATGCATTCCAGCGCGTGAACTACGCCCGCGCCGTGCCCACGTTGCTCGAGTTGTTCGCAGGTGAGGGACAGCTGACGCGCGCATTTGCCGCGCGCGGACTCGCCGCAGCGAAGGATCCTCGCGCCGCCGCGCCGTTGCTGGCGGCAGCGGAGGATGCCTCGGCGCCGCTGGCGGTTCGCATCCAGGCGGTTCGCGCCGTCGCGCAGCTCGGCGATGCCAAAGCCGCGGCGGCGATGCGACGCCTGATCACGTCACCGCGCGTCGATCAGAACCTGCAGCTCGAAGCTGTCACGGCACTGGCCGCGTTGCGCGATCCGGGCGCGATCGACCTGCTCATCGACCTGGTATCGGCCCCCTGGCCATCCGTGCGCGCGGCCGCGCTCAACGCGCTGTCGAAAACGGACGTTGATACGTTCATCAGCTCGATTGCCACCCTGCCGCCGGACGATCACTGGTCGGTGCGCGCATCGCTGGCGACAACGCTTGGCAACCTGCCGCGCGAGCGTGCCGAAGCCCCGCTCACCGCGATGCTCACTGACGCAGATCAGCGTGTCATCCCCGCCGTGCTGGACGCGTTGGCCAAGGTCGGTGCGTCCAACGCCGCGCAGGTGCTGACTGCCCGCCTCACCGCGGATGATCCGATCGTCCGAGCCGCGGCCGCACGCGGGCTCGCAGGCATCAAGGCGCCCAATATCGCAGGCGCCCTGGCCGACGCCGTCAAGCGCGCGCAAGCCGATGGGCTGTATGCGGCTCGCACCGCCGCGCTTGATGCCCTGACGACGCTCGATCCGGCGACGGCGAAGCCAATCCTCACCGCCGCTCTCAACGACAAGGACTGGGCGGTTCGCGTTCGTGCCGCGGAGAACCTGCGAAAGCTCGATCCCAACGCCGACGTGTCGGCGATGCGCCCGGCGCCGGCGCCGTCGGCACCAGAGCTGAACGCGCTCGATGCGATGATCGCGCCGAAATACTCCCCGCAGGCCTACATCGACACGACGAAAGGCACCATCCAGTTCGAGCTTGCAGTCCTCGACGCACCGCGCACGGTCGCGAACTTCATCGCGCTTGTCCGCCGCAACTACTTCCGAGGAGTGCAACTGCACAGGGTCGTGCCCGACTTCGTGGTCCAGGACGGCGATCCGCGGGGCGACGGCGAAGGCGGCCCCGGCTACACGATTCGCGACGAGATCAACCAGCGCCCGTATTTGCGCGGAACAGTGGGCATGGCCCTCGATTTGGCCGACACCGGCGGCAGCCAGTTCTTCATCACGCATTCGCCGCAGCCGCACCTCGATGCGCGCTACACGGTGTTTGGACAGGTGGTGTCGGGGATGGACGTCGTCGATCGGCTGCAGCAGTGGGACACCATCCAGCGCATTCGCGTGTGGGACGGTGTGAGCTGGATCGGGGAATAAAAAAGGGGAGCGAGTAACCGCTCCCCTTTTAAACTAACGGCTGATGAAGCTTAGCGCTTCTTCGCCTTTTTCTTTGCCGCCTTCTTTGCCTTCTTAGCCATCGGTCAATCCCCCCCTTCAGGTTGGGTTATGCGGAAGACTCGCCGCTGCACTGCTCGGCCTCTGCCGCCTGGCACTCAGCGTCGCACCGTGCCGGCCTGTCGCCTTCCCGCCTCGCTGCGCACGATTACCGTGCGCTAAATGGAAAAGGGTGGGGCAGTCTGTGAGAACCGCCCCTGTAAGCGGCTTAGCGCTTCTTGGCCTTCTTCTTCGCCGCCTTCTTTGCCTTCTTCGCCATTGTTCTCTCCTGATGGGGGGTGACTCCGCCTGATGGCAGCCACTGGTTGTTCTAAGTATTCGAGAGGTTTTTACCTCTCAACAACCGGTGGCCTGAGCCCTCCACCCTCATACCAGATGTAGATTATGGATGAGAAAAATCAGTTGTCAAGCACAAAGCGTTTGTGGTTGTCAATTTTGGCGCCGTGTCTGGCACGCGATTCGTCGCATCCATCGACATCATCATGCACGTTGTCGGCACGATGATCACGGTTCTGTAGCCTGTCGCGCCGACGCACGTCGTGCGTGACCGGCATCACTGCTTGAGCGCGAGTTGTTGCCGCGCGATGTTGCGCCGCGCGTGCTTTTCGGCGATGTCGGCGCGGAACACCGCTCCCGATTGCGCGAGCGCGAGCAGATCCTGCGAGGCTTTCAGACTGGCGGCGTGATCGTGGAAGTAGACGTCGAGCACTTGCGCTTCGACATGCCGGAACAGCGGGTTGTGCGGGTAGCGTTGCTGCAACCCGCGCAGGATCGCGAGGGCCTCTTTCGACCTGCGCTCGTACCACAGGTAGAGGACTTGGATCTGGTACTGCGCCTCTCCGCGCACCAGCACGCCTTGCTCAGCCGCGCGTTCGAGTTGCTGCAGGCCGCCGGCACGGTCACCGCCTGGCAACAGCAGTAGAAAGCGAAGCACGCGCAGCGCCGCGGGAGCGATGCCCGCGTAATAGCGATAGAGGCCGATGCCGAATTCCGCATCGTGCATGGCAGGGTCGAGCTGAAGCGCCCTCTCGAGCGCATCCTTGATGCGCTTGCCGTCACGCGCCGCGGCCAGGCGTTCGGTGCGATACACGCGATACTGCGCCCGAGCCCCGTAGGCCGCACCAAGGTAGAACCATGCTTCGGCGCGGTTCGGCTCCTGTTCGGTCAAGCGTGCCGCATCGGTAATCGCGCGATCGACCGCGGTCGTAAATGCCGCATCCAGTGCGTGGTTGTCGAGGTCGAGCTGGATCTGCCACCAGAGGCTGACGGCCTCGAGGCCGTGGCAGGCGACGAGGGGCGCCGGCGGACAGGTGGCGGGGAGCACCTTCTTGAGTTCGTCGAAGTTGGCGTCGAGGATCAGGTCGTACGCCCGCGCAACGCGATCCGCTGCGGTGATTCCGGTCTGCGGGGGCGCTGCGGCGGTCGGCGCGGCGAGGCAGACCGCGCACAGCGCAGCGACCGCAGCGAGCGATCGCGTCATAGCGCGCTGGTCTTCAGCCGCTGCTTGTCGCGATGGCGCTGCAACGCCAGCTCGATCAGCCGGTCAACGAGCGCCGCGTAGCCAATGCCGGTGGCCTCCCACATCTTCGAGTACATGCTGATGTTGGTGAAGCCAGGCAGCGTGTTGATTTCGTTGAGGTAGATGTCGCCGTTCTCACCGTTGACCAGGAAGTCGACGCGTGCGAGTCCCGACCCGTCGATTGCGCGGAACGCCTCGATCGACAGGCGCCGCACGTCCGCGACCACGTGTGGGGGCAGATCGGCCGGAATCACGGTCTTCGAACCGTCATCGAGGTACTTGGCTTCGTAGTCGTAGAACTCGCGCGACGGCAGGATCTCGCCAGGCACCGACGTGCGTGCGTCGTCGTTGCCGAGCACCGCGCACTCGATTTCCCGCGCCTTGGGCACGGCCGCCTCGACGACGATCTTGCGATCGAACTCGAGCGCCATCTCGATCGCCGGCACGAGCTCCGCGCGCGTTTTGACCTTCGAGATGCCCACACTCGAACCGAGATTCGCCGGCTTCACAAACAGCGGCAGCCCGAGCGCGTCGATGCGGGCCAGCACCGCAGCGCGATCGGCCTCCCATTCGGAGCGGACGAAGCCATGCCACGGGCAGACAGGCAGTCCGCGGGCGGTGAAGAGCATCTTCATGACGGCCTTGTCCATGCCCGCAGCCGATGCGAGGACGCCGTTGCCCACGTAGGCGATGCCGATCATCTCCAGCAGTCCCTGCACGGTGCCGTCTTCACCGAAGGGTCCGTGCAATACCGGAAACACCACGTCGAGCTTCAATGGGCCGAGCGCGGGATCGGCGGACGCAGCCGACGTGTCCTGCGTGCGCGCCTGCTGAATGGCTTCAGCGACCGTCCGCGCGTTCGGTTCCCGGTCGGGAAACGACCAGCGACCGTCTTTCTCGATGCGGATCGGCACCGGCTCGTACTTGTTCCGATCGATGTGCTTGAAGATGGACGAGGCCGAGGTGATCGATACCTCGTGCTCTCCCGAACGTCCGCCAAAAATGATCCCAACGCGCAAGGTGCTCACTACGCCGATAATAAGGGGTCGGGACCATTTTGTTCACTGTTACGCACACGGACGGCGCGGCGCGGCGCGGGATCTTGCGCACCAGCCACGGATCGATCGAGACGCCCGTCTTCATGCCCGTCGGCACGCAAGGTGCGGTCAAGGCGGTGACGTCTCAGCAGTTGGACGACGTCGGAGCGAGCATCATCCTC
>CAZBYY010000305.1:0-4321 GCA_964495855.1 uncultured Acidobacterium sp.
CGGATCACTGGTCCGCAACGCGGGTAACGCGAGTCCGTCGACACGCCAGGCGTCGTGGCTCGCTGCCGTCACCGCGTGGATCGGTTATCGCCTCGCCGTGCGGCTCACCCCCAGGGCCGCCGCCGACGAGCACGGCCTGTTCTTCATTTCAGTGCGACACTGGACGCTCGTCCTGCTCGTCTTTGGCATCGCGTTCTTCTTCGTCGTCACTCAGTAGCCGGGGCCCGGCTTCACGAGCAGCCGCGTCGGATCGGTGGGGCTGCGATACCCGCCGACCGTGCCATCCCACGTCTCGAGCGGCATGTTGTAGTAGCGATTGGCGGGCGCGTCGTACATGCGCTCGTAGCCCATGGTGCCCTCGCGGCGCGCTTGCGAAATGCGATCCTCCGACAACCCCTTGCGCCGCCACGATTCGATCAGCCCTGAGTTATCGAGCGGGCGATTCTTCGGCAATTCGTAGCCGCGCTTCACGTCGGAGATGCGGACGATGTTGCGGGCGATGTGGGCGAGCCACAACGCGGACGCGTCGAAGTATTCGGCGGGCGACTGATAGCCGGCCATCACCGCATCGTAGGTCCCCCACCCGCCAACCACGCCAACGAGCCAGCTGCCGCGCGCCGGCCGGCCGTTGACCACGTAGCTGGCTGCCACTTCCTGCAGGCGCCACTGCACCGAACCGTAGCCGGATGCCACCGGCGGCAGGTCGATCGCGCCGGTGACCTGGATGTTGCGGTAACCGACCTGCATCAGCGTCTGCGCCATGAATTGCTGCGGCGTGGCATTGCCCATCGACGAATGCAGCGCGACGGCGCTGACCATCGTGATGCCGTCGGGCGCAGTCAGCGACAGGCCCACGGGCGACGGTTCCGCGCGCCAGCCGTCTGGTGCGAGCCACGTGAAATCGCCGTTGCGCATTTCGTTGAGGACCGGACGCCGAATCGCCGTAGCGCCCTGGGTAGCCGCAGGCTTGGCGTCGACCGTCGCCTGGCGCGGCGCGGCGGCCGGAGCGGCAGGAGCAGGAGGCGTCACTGCGTGCGTGGTTGCGGCAGGCGGCGGCGTCGCAGGCACGCTGGCCTCGCCGCTGACGGCGGCGATGTACGTGGTAGCCACGCTGCGCAGTTGCGGTGACGGATCGGAGGCGGCCATGCGACGCATCGCGGCGAGTGCGGGCTTGGCCACCGCACCAAGACGGCCGAGCGTGCTCACCGCGCTGTCCCTGATGCGCTCGTTGGGCGAATCAAGCATGCGTATGAGCGCGGGCACCGCGGGTGCGGCTGCGGTACCGAGTCCACGCAATCGGCGGCTGGCGGCCATCTTGTCGTCAGCGCTCGCCGCAGGGTTGTCGAGGACCTTGATGATCTCGGGCACCGACTCTTGCGCGTAATCCACGTTGCTCATCCAGCTCATCAAGAACGCAACGACGACGATCCGCCGAAACCAGTTATTGCCGCTCATAGGTGTTGTCCGACCTCTCTTTATCAATGTCATCCGATCACATCCCATCGACCATACCAGAAAGTACGCACACACGCCTCCCCTCTTCCATAGATTGTTCGTTTGCGCTGGTTGTGGTCATCTCTGTCATCGCCTCGTATCATCGGGATTCTCAGCCACACGCCCACCACTGCAGCGACGGCGACCAGCACGCCGAAGCTGGTGATCTCCACGCCGGCGATGCGAAACAGGATGGGATTGATGCCGCCTCCTGTTCCTAGCGTGCGCCGCAGGACCGCTGCGGCGCGCGGCTTATTTCTTGATCACCTCGGCCTTGCTGCCGAATCCCACGCGCGGTCCCTTGTTGTCGCGTTCGAGGACGCGATCCGTCGCCGCGATCGCAAAGCCCGATTCGTACATGAGCTGGCCGATACGCGCCATCTTCGGAAACACGATCTTCTCCACCGAATCGCTGACGCGGTGATAGTCGGGATGCAGCCCGGTCGTGAAGAACGCCACCGGAATGCCCTTCGCCGCGTAGCTGTAGTGATCGCTGCGCGTGTAGACGCCTTCCGGATCCGCCGGATCGTTCATCTCGTAGTCGAGCGTCAGCGGCCTGGTCATCGACTGGTTGGCCTGCACGATCACGTTGTGCAGGTCGGTGCTGATGCGATCGTCGCCGACCAGGAACACCGAGTTGGTGTAGTCGCCTTCGAGGTTGTCGCAGTCGTCGCGACCGACCATGTCCATGTTGAGCACGGCCTGCACCTTGTCGAGCGGCACGATCGGAAAGTCCGCGTTGTAACGCGAGCCCAGCAGGCCCGCTTCTTCGCCGACGTGCCAGATCACGACGACCGATCGCTTCGGTTTCGGTCCGGTCGCAAACGCGCGCGCCACGCCCATGAGCGTCGCCGATCCCGACCCGTCATCGTCTGCGCCGTTGTTGATGTAGTCGCCCTTGTCGAATCGCGAGCCATCACCGGTCGGCGCCGCGGCAAACGCGGGCGGCCCGGCCTGCGCGCCCTTCACCGGCTTCTTGCCAGACGCGGTGACCGCGGCTAACGCCACCGCGCTGCGATTGCGACACCCGCTCGTGCTGCCGAGGTTGCCGTTGCCCGCCTGCGAGTAGCCGTTGTGATCGAGATGCGCGCCGTACATCACGTAGGTGTCCTTCAACTTCGGATCGGACCCCTCGATCATGCCGACGACGTTGTGCGCGAGTTGCTGGCTGACGACCTCGAACGTGTTGTCGACGTTGACGGTGATGGTGGCGTTGATGGCAAACGGCGGCATGTCGCCGCCTTTGCTCGCAAGCGCCTTGAGGTCCGCAAACTTCGTCGGTGATGCGGACAACAGGAATTCGAAGAACGTCTCATCACCGGTGAAGTTCGGCGTCACCGGCAGCTGCACGTTCTGCACGGTCGTGAGGTCCGACGGAATCGGCGTCGGGCCACGGCCGCCGAATCCTCCGAACCCGCCTTGGAATCCGCCGGCGTTGCCGCGCGCTGCCGTCTGCGCGGCGGTCACCGCCGCCTGCGCCTGCGCCAGCGCCTCTTGCGCTTTCGCGAGCGCTTCCGTTGCGACGCTTGGGGCCGGCGGCGCGGGTGCGAAGCCGACGACGCCGGTGGCGCCGGCGTTGATCGCGCCGTTGATGCCGGCGTTCTGCGGAATGCGCCTGAAGGCCGGCGCGCCTGCCGGAGACGTGGCGTTCATCCACACCGCGAGCTTGCCCTTCAGATCGAGGCCGGCGACCGGCGCGGCGTTGGTGCCGATGAACTGCGCGCCCTTGTAGGCGACGGTCTGCTTGCCGCCGCTCGCCATCGGGAAGGTGACGTGCTCACCCTGCTTGAATGTCTTTGATTGTCCGCCGACGTCGACGGTGACGGTGGAGTTGCGCGTCACTTTGTAGCCACGGCTCTTCACGGTCTGCAGGTACGTGCCGTTTTCGCCGATCGGCTTCACGCCCCATTGCCGCAAGTGTTCCTGGATGTATCCGGCGGCGAGCCCGTAGCCTTCGGTGTAGATCTGGCGGCCGGTGAGTTGGTCGGACGACAGGTAGGTGAGGTATTCCTTCAGCTCCGCCGGGGTGATCTGCGAAAACTTGACCCCTTTGACCGGCACGGGTGCCTGGGCCTGCAGCGCCGACCAGTTGCCGGCGACGGCGAAGACCAGTGCGAGCGCGCTCGCGCCCAGCATCCGGATGGCAAGTGGTGACCGCATCTTCATGTCGACTCTCCTGTCGGGCATCGCCCCGACCCATTCCTGATGGCTACTCTACTTCCGTTTGCGCCTGACCGCTGCGCGACGATTGCCAAGCCGCCGCGGCCCGGCGGGTGTAGACTGGCCCCACTCGAGGAGGGTTGTATGCGTTGCATTGGCCGCCTTGTCCCCACAGTCAGTCTTCTCGCACTGCTCTGCGCAACAACCGCTTCCGCCCAGACGTTCGGCGGCGGCATTTCCGGACGCGTCGTCGATGAAAGCGGCGGCGTGCTCCCGGGCGTGACGGTGACGGCCACGCACGTGGCCACCGGCGTGAGCCGGGCCACGCAAACGTCGAGCACCGGTCAGTTCTCGTTTCCCGACTTGCCGCTCGGGACCTATCGCGTCGACGGCGAGCTCCAGGGGTTCCAGCCCGGACGCGTGATGGTGGAAGTGATCGTCTCGAGGATCGCGCCGGTCGAATTGAAACTCGGCATCACCACGGTCGCGGAAACCGTGCAGGTGTCGGCCGCGGCGCTGACACTGGACACCGTGTCAACGGCGCTGAGCAACGTGATCAGCCCGAAGCAGGTGCAGGACCTGCCGCTGAACGGCCGCGACTTCACGCGTCTCGTGCAGCTCACGCCCGGCGCGGCGGGCAGCGCCATCAACGGCAATCGCACGCGCG
>CAZBYY010000306.1:0-4274 GCA_964495855.1 uncultured Acidobacterium sp.
ACGATGCCGACGCCGACATTGCATTCCACCAGCCGGCACACCGCGTCGAAGCTGGCGAGCTCCACGCGCAGGCGGCCGGTGGATTCGTCGCGACTCACGTGGGCCATGCCGCGCGTCACCTCGGGATCGATCGGCGGCAGGCCGGGCTTGGCGCGTCGCGCCGGATCGCCCGGCGTTGCGCCGTGATACGCAAACGGTGTCGCGACGACGCCGGTGTTGGCCGCGACGGCGGCTTCGTCAAAGAACGAGCGGGCATCGGCGGCGTCGAAGTCCTTGCCGCCGAGTCCGTAGACTCGGGATACCACGATTGTCCGGTTGCCCGCATCACTTTGCAACGCCGCGCGTACTTCGAGCGACAGGTTGCCGCCTGCGGCGCCGTACGAATCCCCTCGATCGCCGATGGTGACCGCGCGCACGTGCTTCAACTGCTGGCGGAACTGTTCGGCCGGGAACGGGCGCAACACGTTTGGCGACAGCACGCCGGTACGCGCACCAGCCGCGCGCCGCTCGTCGGCGACGTCCTTGGCGGTCTCAGCGGCGGAATTGAGCAGCACGACGGCGGTGTCGGCCCCCTGCATGCCATACGCGTCCAGCACCGCGTAGTTGCGACCGGTCAGGATCGACAGCTCGCCGAAGACGCTCGGAATCACGCGCTCGGCCGCCTGCATCGCACGCGACAGCTGCACCTTGTTGTTGATCAAGTCGGGATCGTTCATGTACGGCCCGAACGTCTTCGGGTTCGCCATGTCGAACGGGGTCGGGAAGTCCGGGCGCGTCCCGAGGAACGCGCCAATGGCATCACGGTCGTCGAACACCTGGATGCGGCGCTTCTGGTGGCTGGTGACGAAGCCGTCGTAGCAGACGATCACCGGCAGCCGGACGTCCGGATGCTCGCCGATCCGCACGGCCGCGAAGTTCATGTCGTAGACCGCTTGCGGATCGCGCGCGCAGAGGATGATCCAGCCGGTGTTGAGCGCGAAATAAATGTCGGAGTGATCGCCGCGGATGTCGAGCGGTCCCGACACCGCGCGCGCCGCCACGTTCAGGACCATCGGCACGCGCGTGCCCGCCTGCACCGGCAGCTGTTCGAGCGAATAGAGCAGCCCCTGCGAACTCGTCGCGTTCAGCACGCGCCCGCCGCCGAGCGCCGCGCCGTAGCAGATGCCGGCGGCGCCGTGCTCGCCGTCGCCGGCGATCATCATGATCTCGTGCTCGCCGTCGGCGTGCATCTTCGACAGGTTCTCCGCCACTTCGGTCGACGGCGTGATCGGGAAGTAGCCCATCACGTGGAAGCCGATGTCGCGCGCCGCGAGCGCCGCGGCTTCGTTGCCGCTCTTGAACTCGACCGCCTGCCTGGCGGGTTCCAGAATGGTCGTCACCGTGCTCACGGGATCACCCCTGGGAAGCGGGACACGCGCAGTTGATCGGCGAGTCCCGGTGTTTCCGATTCGCGGACCAGCGCGGAGGTCGGGCACGACTCGACGCAGCGCATGCAGCCCTTGCAGTAGCGATAGTCGATGCCTTGCAGCTTTCGCGCGAACTTGCCGCCCGGTTCGCCGTCACCCCACACCAGGCAGAGATCGGGGCACACCAGGTCGCAGGAGCCGCAGTGAATGCAGGCCTCCTCGTGCAGGACCGGCAGCCAGCCGGTGCGCGAGATCGACAGGTCGTTCCACGCGGTGTTGCCGGCGTCGAGGATCACGCCGCCGATCGGCTGCGTGTTGTAGCCCCACACTGGCTCCGAGCGCGCCACGGGAAGATCACCCTCGGCGCGGCCGACGTCGATCAGTTCTTCGAACTCGGTGCCGCCACGCTTGAACGCGCGATCGTTGGCCGCGACCGCTTCCGGATGCTTGCCGCGGAACTCATCGTCCAGGGCTTCGCGGACGGCGGCCGCATCGAGGAACGGGACGACCGCACACAACGTTCCGAGCAGCGCCGCATTCGGCTTGGAGTGTTCGGCGACGGCAATGCCAAGCGCATCGACGCGGATCACACGCGCGGTGCGCGGCAGCACCGCGAGCTCGGCATCGCTGATCAATCCTGCGGGCGCATTGATGATCGCAAAGCCGTCGTGCTTGAGTCCGGTAAACGTGATTGGGTTTCGTGCCAGCGCCGCATGAAACACCACGACGCCGTCAGGTTCATAGACGGGCGCGCTCGTGCGCACCGGCCGGTCATGCGGCCCCAGGCGAACGAACGATCGGACGATCGAGCCTTTCTTCTCCGATCCGTACGACGAAAACTGCGCGCCGTTCATCCCCATGCGCAGCACCGCGGCCGTCGCGAGCACCTGCCCCGCGCCGTGCGCGCCAAGACCGCCGATCGATTCAAACCGTAGTTCGAAGAAGCCGTCGCGATGCCGCGCCATGATTCGACTCCTCAAATGCGGGGAAGCGGCGACACCGGAAGATGCTTCGGATCCCACCGCGGGCACCCCTTGCACACGTCCGTGTCCTCGAGCGACTTCGGCTCCGGGTCGCGCAGGCACGACCACGGCTTGTCTTCGGCGTCCAGCCAAAGCGGATACGGCAGCCGAACGGTGGGCCTGGCCCAGCGGCATGTCTCGACGCTGCAGCGTTCGTCCATGGGGGCGCTCCTTTGGGCGCCGTGTCCTGCAAGCGTCAGACCACCGATATTTGCGTGGAAATCACCGCCCGGGCGAGGCGCAGCGCGAGTTTTTCCGCGGGATTGCGGATTGTTCGGCAGTGGTTTGCGCTATGTTCGAGGTGGGGGCCGCCCCCGCCTCACCATGCCCGTCGTCGCCCTCGAACACATCTCCCACGCCTACGGCCACTTCCCGTTGCTCGACGATGCGTCGTTGCAGATCGAGAAGGGCGAGCGCGTGGCGATCATCGGCCGCAACGGCGCGGGCAAGTCGACGCTCCTGCAGATCATCGGCGGCGAGCTGATTCCGGATCGCGGCAGCGTGTGGGTGCAGCCCGGCGCGCGCCTCGCGCGGCTCGTGCAGGACGTGCCCCTTTCGACCGATCGCACCGTGGCGGAGGTCGTGGGCGATGGCCTCGGCCCGCTCGATGAGCACGATGAATGGCAGCGCCATCACCGGGCCGACATGGTCATGTCGCGCCTGTCGCTCCCGCCGGCGGCGATCGTCGATTCGTTGTCCGGCGGATGGAAACGCCGCGTCCTGCTGGCGAGAGCGCTGGTCGGCCAGCCCGATCTGTTGCTGCTCGATGAGCCCACCAATCACCTGGACATCGAGGCGATCACCTGGCTCGAAGAGTTTCTTGCAAACTACAGCGGCGCCGTCGCGTTCGTCACGCACGATCGAGCTTTCCTCGAGCGCCTCGCCACGCGCATCGTCGAACTCGATCGCGCCCAGCTGACATCGTGGCCTGGTGATTACGCCACGTTCGAGCGCAAGAAAGAGGAGTGGCTCGCGAACGAAGAGCTGCAGCAGGCGAAGTTCGACAAGAAGCTCGCCGTGGAAGAGGCGTGGCTGCGCCGCGGCGTGAAGGCACGGCGCACGCGAGATGAGGGACGCGTCAAGGCGCTGATGGCGATGCGGGCGGAACGCGCCGAACGGCGCGCGCGCGTCGGACAGGTGCGCCTGCAGATCGAGCAGGGGGATGCGTCCGGCAAGGTAGTGTTCGACGTCGACGGAATCGCGTTCGCGTACCCGGGATCGCCCGCACCGGTGGTCCGAGGGTTCTCGACGCGCATCATGCGCGGCGATCGCATCGGGCTCGTCGGAGCAAACGGAACCGGCAAGACGACGTTCCTGCGTCTGCTGCTTGGCGACTTGCAGCCGGATCAGGGCGAGGTGCGGCGCGGCGCCAACGTCGACGTGGCCTACTACGATCAGCAGCGCGAGCAACTCGACCCGGATCGCACCGTCGTCGACACGATCGGCGACGGCAACGATACCGTGACGGTCAACGGCCGGCCGCGCCACGTGCATGGCTACCTGCAGGACTTTCTGTTCTCGCCCGAGCGCGCGCGGTCACCGGTGCGGGCGCTGTCGGGAGGGGAGCGCAATCGCCTGCTGCTCGCGCGGCTCTTCACGCGCCCGGCCAACGTGCTCGTGCTCGACGAGCCGACGAACGACCTGGATCTGGACACCCTCGAACTGCTCGAACAGCAGCTCGTGGAATGGCCGGGCACGCTGCTGCTCGTGAGTCACGACCGGCGCTTTCTCGACAACGTCGTGACAAGCACGATCGCCTTCGAAGGCAATGGTGAGCTGCAGGAGTATGTCGGCGGGTACGACGACTATCTACGACAGCGGGCGGCGGTGAAGGACCCGTCGGGAA
>CAZBYY010000307.1:0-4266 GCA_964495855.1 uncultured Acidobacterium sp.
CGCCGAGCACGTCGGTGAAGGTCACCTGCGTGCCGCCGAACACGTCGCCGCCGCTCGTCACGCCAAGGCTGACCGGCGGACGCCCTTCGAGGAACAGCTTCTCGAACTTGCCCTTCTTCTTTTCGTTAGCCTTCACCAGCGTATGCATCAGCGGCGCCTGGAAATCGACGATCGGTCCCGGTGATCCGAAATCCGACGTCGCGACCTTGGTGATCTCTTCCTTGCGCTCGAGGATGTGCAGCCCGTATTCACCCTTGAAGTAGGTGACAAACGCGATCCGGTTCGCTGGCGTGCCGCGCAAGATCACGGGCGAGACGTTGCCGGCCAGCGCGTCGGTGTACTGCTTCAGTTCGTTCTTCTGCAGATCCAGCGTCCAGATGTTGAAGATCTGGCCGTTCTTCGCCACGTCGGGCTCGATCGGCTCGGCGGGATTGAGCGCCGTCGACGGGAACACGAGCGTGTTGGCATCGATGAACTGCGCGCCGCCTTCATCGTGCGTGCCGAAGGTGATCTGCGTCGGGTTGCTGCCGTCGGCGTTCATCTTGAACAGCTTTTCGTTGCCGCTGACGCGCGTCAGGTAGACGATCGACTTGCCGTCCGGCGACCACGTCGGCGCGTACTCAGCGAACGGGCTCTTCGTCAGGTTGACGATTGCCTTGGTCTCGAGATTGATCGTGTAGATGTCGGCATTGCTCTGGCGCATGCCGGAGAACGCGATCAGCTTGCCGTCGGGAGAGAAGTCCGGCGATTCCGGCGCATCAACGGTCGTCAACGGGATGCGCACCTCGATCTTCCGGGTGACGACGTTCTGGACGATCAGCGAGCGGTCCTTTTCGGTGCGGACGAAATAGGCGATGCGATCGCCGGCCGGCGCCCACGACATCCACGGCACCGAGTTCCAGCGCCCGCCCGGCGTCGCCAGGTACTCGAAGCCCATGCTCTGCGCAAAGCCGCTCGTGAGGTTCCGGATGACCGCGCCGTCCTTGGCGGAGATCAGCACGATGTCGTACTCGCGATCCTTGCCGTTGCCGGTCATCGCGGCGATCAGGTCGCCGGACGGCGACGGCTCGATCGACAGCACGTTGGAGAAGTCGCCCTTGCGCGGATCGGGCGCCAGGTCGCGGCCGTAGTCGGCGGGACGCTCCTTGTCGCGGAACGGCTTGAAGCGCTCCTTCAGGTAGCGATCGAACTGCTGGTCCCATTCGTCCGGCGTCATCTGGAACGCTTCCTGATACGCATCGTCGCTGCCGCCGATCACCGAGCGGCGCAGCGCAAACACGTAGGCGCGCACGCCTTCCTTGCCCCACTTCGACTCCATGAACTCGAAGGCGGCGTGGCCAAGGTTGTAGATCAAGCGCGGATTGCTGAAGCCGCCGTACTCTTCCATCTGGCTCATCTTCGGCACGATGTCCGAGACGGCCGCGTCGCGGACGGTCATGATGTCGAGCGGACGCCAGTCGCCGGTCATGTAGTCGGACATCCCTTCGAAGACCCACAGCGGCATGTTGCGGCGGATGAGGCCGGTCGGGATGACGTCGAACTGGAATTGATGCGTGAGCTCGTGAACGATCAACCGGTAGAGCAGGTCGGACGGCTCGTCGATCGGCATCACGATGCGATAGCGCCCTGGTTCAGCAAACGCGCCCACGCCTTCCTGCGCCTGCCCGGGCTGCACGTTCTGCTGCCAGAACTCGCTGGCTGTCTTGAAGAGGATCAGCGGGATCTTCATCGACAGGTCGTGTTTGAGCTCCGAGCTGACGTGTTGATACGCGCTTTCCGCGTAGCCCGCGATTCGCTCGAGGTGCGGCTCGATGTCGGGGTAGTAATAGATCTCGAAGTGTTCCGTCTGGTAGGTGTGCCAGTCGAACCGGTCGTAGCGGATCTGGTTCTTGCCGTAATACGGGATATAGCCGGTTTGCCCGAAGGCCACGCATGGCGCGCCGATCACCAACGCCAGCATCAACAGAACAGCCCTACGCATAGGAACTCCTTGCTGCATCTTAATCCGAAGACGACGCCGCAGTTCTGACCCCCGGACAGCAAGATTCGAGCCGAGGGCAGTCGTCCTATACTTAAGACGTCCGCCCTGTGGGCCTGGTCCCGGTTTCCGGCGTGACACCCTTCCCAATGACCGCACGCATGGCGGGAATAACGAGACGACGTCTGGGGTTTACACCCATGACGGCCTGATTTCCGGATGTTTTCGGGGCGAACACCACCGTCGACACGCCGGCCAGAGGACGATGCGTTTGGTGAGGCGGCGCTGGAGTACCTGGATGCGCTCTACGGCGCCGCGCTCAGACTGACGCGTAATCCGGACACGGCGCAAGACCTGGTTCAGGACACCTACGTGAAGGCCATTCGCGCGCAAGGGCAGTTCGTGGCCGGCACCAATTTGAAGGCGTGGTTGTACACCATCCTTCACAACACCTGGCGCAATCGCCGGCGAGACGCCGCGCGGTCGCGGGTCGAGTTCGATTCGGACGCGGTCGAGCAGAGCGCCGACGGGGCGGCCGTCGCCGAATCGCCGGAGACTTTGCTCCTGCGGGCCACTTTGAGTGCCGACCTGCAGGCCGCGCTCGATCGGCTGGGGGAATCGTTTCGTGAAGTCGTGTGGCTTCGCGATGTTGACGAGTTGACGTATCAGGAGATTGCCGACGTGCTCGACATTCCAATCGGGACCGTGATGTCGCGGTTGTCGCGGGGACGGAAGCAGCTGTACCACATGTTGATGCAAACACGATGAAGTGCGCCGACGTCGAACAGAAGCTGCCTTCGTATATTGAAGACCCCGGCGACGAAGCGCTGGCCGCCCACCTCGAGGTGTGTGCATCGTGCCGTGGCTCGGCGCACGCGCAACAGGTCGCCCGCACCGTGCTGAGGGCGCGGGCCGCGGAGCTTTCACCCATCGCGCCTCCCGGTTTGCGTACGCGGTTGTCGACGATCACCGCGCCGGCTGCGCCGGAACGCGATGGACGATGGGTGTGGACGCGCCTTTCGGCCTTCGCGGCGGCTGCCGCTGTCGTGTTGACGGTCGGCGCGGTGCTGCTGCCGATTGCGACCGTGCGATCGACCGCGCTGCTCGCCGCGCAGCTTGCGCTCGATCACCTGAAGTGCTTCAACATCGAAGGTGCGGCCGACGGCCGACCCATCCCGGCGCCAGAGGCCGAGGCGACGCTGCAACGCGAATACGGTTTCAGCGTGAGCGTGCCGCCGTCGTCACCAGCGGATCGTCTCGAGCTGATGGCCGTGCGCCGATGCCTGTACGGCGACGGCCGCGCGGCGCATCTGATGTACCGGTTGAATGGCGAGGCGGTGTCGCTGTTCGTGCTGCCTGGCCTGTCGCGTCCTGCGGAGGAGCGATCGGTGTTCGGCCACCAGCAAGTGGTCTGGTCGCAAGGGGATAGGACCTACATGCTCGTCGCGCGCGGCGGCATGCGCGATGAATTGGCGCGCGTGGCGCCGTATCTGCGAAGTGAGGCAAAATAGCGGCATGGAACAGCAAGACCAGCCCCAGGCGGCCCCGGAATCCACCGCGCCGGCCTCGAACAACAAGATGCGCAGCGTCGCCATCGCCGCCACCGCGATCGCCCTCATCGCGATCGCCATTCCGTTCGTCTGGAATTCGGAGGAGAAATCTTCTCCGGCAGGCAGCGCCGCGACCGTCACCCCAGCGGCCTCACACGACGCGGTGGCATCTGCAGAAACGCCGAGCTGCATGGCCGACGCGAAGCCGGCGAATTGGGACTTCAAGTTGAAGGACCTCGACGGCAAGGAAGTGTCGCTCGCCTCATTCAAGAACTCGGGCAAGGTCGTGCTGCTGAACTTCTGGGCCACGTGGTGCGGTCCCTGCAAGGCGGAGATCCCCGGCTTCGTCGAGCTCCAGGAGAAGTACAAGGACAAGCTCACGATCATCGGCTACTCGGTGGACGACACCGCGGAACTCGCGAAGAAGTACGCCGCCGAATACAAGATGAACTATCCGATCCTTCTTGGTGAAGGCCGCGAAGACGTGCAGGATGCGTACGGCCCGATCTGGGGCATTCCTGCGTCGTTCATCATCAGCAAGGATGGCAAGGTGTGCCGCAAGCACATGGGCATCGCGCCGAAGAACGTGTTCGAAAAAGAACTCGTCGCGTTGATGAATTGAGCTAAGATCGACGCATCATGCTGAAAGGATTCGCGCACGCGCGGCTCGCGTGCGGCTGCCGCCTCGCATTCCGTGAGCAGGACAAGAACACCGCTGCAGGCAGCCCCGTGCTCGTC
>CAZBYY010000308.1:0-4225 GCA_964495855.1 uncultured Acidobacterium sp.
CAGGCCGGTTTTTGGCGAGTCTGGTGGTCGTGCTACAATCGGACGTTTCTCACCTCTGCGTCCCCGTCGTCCAGAGGCCTAGGACGTGGCCCTTTCAAGGCTAAAACACGGGTTCGAATCCCGTCGGGGACGTATCCTCCTTCGCATTAATAATGCGTTAGTAATGGAAAAGCCATGTGAGCACGGGCGACGTCAGTCGCCAGGAGATCGTCGGAGCTTCGAGAGGAATCGTTAGCGGCTTCCACGGTTGCACCATCGCAAACACAAACAGGACCGCGGCCGATCCGATGGCGACCACCAAGACTGCGGCAGTGCAGATCCGACTCACCCTATCTCGAGCCGTCGTGAGCGGGAGCAACATCACGATAAACGCTGGCGCCAGGTACGTCGCGTATCGGAAACCGACGGCGCCGCCACCGTAATTGTTGCTGGTGGCCACCGCGAGTGCGAGGCTGATCGCGCTGCCCAACAACAGCACGACGTGCGTTCCCCTCGCGCCCTGCCACCATCGCCAGCGTGCAATTCCAGTTGCAACGCCGATCGCCAGCACCGGTGCCAGTACGAAGTAGGCTTTATCGGCGAACAGCGCTCGCCAGGTGTAGCTGATTAACTCTCTCGACGTTCGATCTTTGCGGAAACCAGTCAGCGTTGCGGACGAGAAGACGCTCCCTGAATAATCGAACAACTCGCCGTGCAATCCCGCCGGAATCACAGCGCCGGTGATCGGGATGTTGATGAGCGCGTGCACGGCCAGCGGCGCCATGAAGCCGGCGGCGAACCATTGCAGCCGCCGCGTGTCGGCGTTGATCTTCCACAGGAACCAGAACGCTAACGGAGCGAATGACCCGAGAGGCAGCACTTCAATCGCTGACATCAGTCCGAGCGCGATTCCCAACCACCAGCAGCGGGCACGCGAGGCACCGTCCAACTCCATGAGCAGCAGCAGGTACGCCATCAAGGCCAGCAGGGCGCCTGCGACGCCATGATTGTTGTTCACCACGCCGTAGGGAAACAGCCACGTGGCCGCGACCATCCAGACGGCCAGCACGACGCTCATCGATGGCGCAACACCGGCGAGCAATTGGATGCGGTCGATCAGGACAACGGTAAGCGCCAGTGCCACGCCATTGGTCAGGAGCGTCAGCAAGTAATAAGCCGGATCGAACGACCCGCTGCCAAATCGGAGACCTGCGGCGTGAAGAACTGCGAAGATCGGTGCCTCGAGCGGCGCCAGGATTGGCGTCTGGTGCGAATAGTAGTGCCCATCGCGACGAATTTTGTCGGTCGTCGACTCGTAGGTTGAGCCATCCAGCTGAAACGAATGCCGCACGACCAGCGATTCGATCGTTCCGAGGCGCGACCCTTCATGCTGGCTGGCGACCGCACCTCGAGTCAGCACGGCGACGACGAACCAGACACCCACAAACACCATGACGCTGCGAGTCGTGGTAGCGCGCGCTGCGATCCCTGTTTGAAATATCGGCAAAATCAGAACCTATATTCGGCGACGACGATGCCATCGTATCGAGTGTGTCCGGCGGGCATCGCCAGGATATCGCTCGGTGTCATCGTCACGGCTCTGCTCCACTGGTCCATGGCCGAGGAACAGCGCGAGCAGTTACGCAGGAAGCATCGTCATCGCGTCCGCGTTATTGGCGACGCCGCATCCCCTGCGCCGGCGACGCGACACTCGACATGTCGAGCACGGACACCGTGTTGTCGCCCTGGTTCGAGATGAACGCCAGGCGGCGCACCGGATCGATGTCGAGGTAGTACGGGCACGCTCCGGTTTCGAGGCGAACGATCTCGGTCAGTGTGTCTGGCGCGAAGACCGAGACCGCCGCGTTGTTTTCCAGCACCACCCACAAGTAGCCCGTCACCGGATCCACGCGCATCCCGTGCGCGCCGTCCGGGATGGTCAGTGTCATCGGCAGCACCTGCTCCGTCTCGAGGTCGATCACGCGGACGACGGACCCGACGGGACTCGAGCCGCGACCGACGATGTACAAGCGGCGACGATCCAGATCAATCGCGTTCTGCGCACCGCCGGATTGCAAGCCGGTTTCGATATACCGGAGCATAGCGCCCGTATTGGTGTTCATGACGGTGACTTTGTTGAATTGAGCGCGCGAGATGTACGCAAGGTGCCGCTCAGGATCAACGGCGGCCTTGTGCGGACCAAAACCACCAGTGTCGACATCACGCATCTTGGTGAGGGTCGCCAGATTGACGTGCGTTACGTACTGTTGAGAGTTCCCAACGCTGTTGGTGACGATCCCCATCCCCAGGCGGCTGTCGATGCCGATGTCGTGAGCGACTCCGGTCATCGCGACGGTCGCGACCTGTGAGAGTCCGTCGAGCACCAGCATTCCCCCGGGGCTCAGCGCGACGTAGACGCGCCCGGTCGCCGCATCGGTTTCCGCATGGATCGGCCAGCCCGTGGTGTTCAAGCTGGCCAGCAACGCGCCATTGGCCGTCGTATCGAGAATGCTGACGCCACCGGACATCCCGGGCGTGGGCTGTGAGTTGTTGGTGCCCTGGCACGTGCGCGTGACATGGCTGTATGCGGTGGTCGCCCAGCCGCGGCTCACATACAAACGCGTCCGGTCGTTCGAGAGAGCGATGCCCTGAATGCCCGACCCGGGTAGCACGGGTCCGACGCCGAACGTCGCTACTGTGGCCGACTGCCGTCCCGGCCCATCGTTCTGTGGAGGCTGCGTCCCTGGCGCTGTTGGCTGTGGCTGCCCTGGCGCATTAGGCGTCGGCTGTGGAGGTCCGCCCTGGGCCGCTGCTACCGAAGACACGCAGAGCAAGACGGCCCCAAGGCCGTAACAGAATCTGGTCACGATGCGGGCTAATTTACACAGAAAGCCCGGGCTGGTAAATCACTCACTCATGCGGCACTCGCCACGCTGGAGCCCGAAGCGAACGGCCGCTGCGTAGTATCATCCGCCTCATTGTGAAATACCTGTACGCCCTTCTCATCCTGCTTGGGTTGGCGCCTGCGCAACAACCCGCCGTCGAACCCGCCACGCTCGTCCTGCGCAACGGCAAAGTGGTCACCGTGGATGCGGCGCTGCCCGACGCGCAAGCGATCGCGGTGCGTGGCGATCGCATCGCCGCCGTCGGCAGCAACGAAGCGATGCAGCGCTACATCGGACCCGCAACACAGGTCATCGACCTCAAGGGACAGCTGGCCATTCCGGGCCTCATCGAAAGCCACGGCCACTTCATGGGCCTCGGGCAGTCGAAGATGACGCTCGACCTGATGGACGTGAAGAGCTGGGACGAGATCGTGCAGATGGTCGCGGCTGCCGCCAAACAGGCCAAGCCCGGTGACTGGATCGTCGGGCGGGGCTGGCACCAGGAGAAGTGGACGAGCGTGCCGAAGCCCAACGTCGAAGGTTTCCCGTACCACGATGCGCTGAGCAAGGTCTCGCCGAACAATCCCGTCGTCCTCACACACGCGAGCGGACACGCGACCTTCATCAACGCCGCGGCGATGACGGCCGCAAACATCACCGCGACGACGGTGAATCCGGCGGGCGGCGAGATCCTGAAGGATCCGACCGGCAAGCCGATCGGGCTGCTGCGGGAGACCGCCTCAGGGCTGGTGAACCGCGCGCTCGAGGCGTGGCGATCGAAGAAGACGGCTGAAGAGCGCGATGCCGATGCGCGCCGCCAGATCGAGCTCGCGTCGCGAGCCGCCCTCGAAGCCGGCATCACCACGTTCGCCGACGCTGGCGCGCCGTTTGCGACGCTGGACCTGTTCAAGCAAGTGGCTTCTGAAGGCAAGCTGCCGATTCGGCTGTGGGCGATGGTGCGCGACAGCAACGAGAACATCCGCGCGAAGATGGCGCAGTACAAAGCCGTCGGTCTCTACGACAATCACCTGACGATCGCCGCCATCAAGGTCGTCGCCGACGGCGCGCTCGGCTCGCGCGGCGCGTGGATGCTCGAGCCCTACACCGACTCCCCCTCCAGCGTCGGGCTGCCGACGACGCCGACGGAAACAATCGCGGAAACGGCGCGGCTCGCGGTCGAGAACGGGGTCCAGCTCTGCACGCACTGCATCGGCGATCGCGCCAACCGCGAAGTGCTGAACATCTACGAGCGCGCGATGAAGTCGCGGCCGGACCAGAAGGACTTCCGCTGGCGCATCGAGCACGCGCAGCACATCAGCGCGCAGGACATTCCGCGATTCGGCCAGCTCGGCGTGATCGCC
>CAZBYY010000309.1:0-4206 GCA_964495855.1 uncultured Acidobacterium sp.
TCCCGGCCGCCCCGCGCGGCATGCCGCAGATCGAGGTCACGTTCGACATCGACGCCAACGGCATCGTCAACGTCTCGGCCAAGGACCTGGGCACGCAGAAGGAACAGAAGATCACGATCACCGCGTCCTCGGGTCTCAGCAAGGACGAAGTCGAGCGCATGATGCGCGAGGCCGAATCGCACTCCGAGGACGACAAGAAGAGGCGCGAAGAGATCGAGATCCGCAACCGCGCCGATCAGTCGCTCTACACCGCCGAGAAGATGCTCAAGGATGCGGGCGACAAGATTCCGATCGTCGACAAGAACGCGATCGAGAACGCGATGGCGGACCTGAAGAAGGCCATCGATGGCAACGACACGCCCGGCATGAGCCGCGCCATGGATGCGCTGATGCAGGCGCAGCACAAGGCCTCAGAGACGCTGTACAAGCAGCAACAGGACGCCTCAGCGGGAGCCTCGGGTGCCGCGGGTGCGTCAGGTGGCGGAGACGGGGCTGGGGCCTCGCAGCAGGGTGGCGCGAAGCCGGACGGCGACGTCATCGACGCGGAAGTGGTCGAGGACGACAAGAAGTAATCGATGGGCTGATGGCCCGATGGCCAGTTGAACATGGACTTCTACATCGTCCTCGGGGTCGATCGCGACGCCGAAACCGGCGAGATCAAGCGCGCCTACAAGCGGCTTGCGCGGCGGCTGCATCCGGATATCAACCCGGGTGACCGCGAGGCGGAAGCGCGCTTCCGGCAGGTGCTGGATGCGTACGAAACGCTGATCGACCCGGATCGCCGCCGCCGCTACGATGCGGGCCAGTTATCCGCGGTCGCCGGCGAGGGCGATGCGGAGTCGTTCGGGTTCGCGGGGTTTGATTTTTCGAGCCGTGTGCATGCCGAGCGGACGACGACATTCGGCGAGCTGTTCGAGGAGGTCCTTTCGAAGCGCGCGCGGCCGATGGATGCCGCCGAGCGCGGCGCCGACATTCATGCGCGCGCCAGCCTGACGTTCGAAGAGGCGTGGCGCGGTGTGCAGAGGACGGTGACGGTCACGCGCCACGACGTGTGTCGCGCGTGTGCGGGCACCGGCTACCAGCGGGTGGCCGAAACGCGGTGCGTGGCGTGCGAGGGCACGGGCGCCGTCCGCTCGGTGCGCGGACACATGGTGTTCTCGAAGACCTGTCCGACGTGCGGCGGGGAAGGCCGGCTCAAACAGGAGCAGTGCCTGTCGTGCCGAGGCCAGGGCGTCGAGCCGCGTTCCGAGACGCTTGCGGTGCGGATCCCGACGGCGGTGGCCGACGGCGCTCGGGTGCGGATTGCCGGGAAAGGGCATGCCGGCGTGCGAGGTGGGCCGCCGGGCGACCTGTTCATCGACGTGACCGTGGCTGAGCATCCCGTATTTCGACGAGAGGGTGACGAGTTGCACATGACCGTGCCGCTCGCCATTCACGAAGCGGCGCTTGGCGCCAAATTCGACATCGACACGCCGGACGGCCCGGTGAAGTTGCGGGTTCCGCCGGGGACGCAATCAGGGCAGCGCTTCCGTTTCCGCGATCGCGGCGCGCCGACGCGCACCGGCGGCCGCGCCGACCTCGTCGTGGAAGTCCGGTTGAAGCTGCCAAAGATTCTCGACGAGCGATCGAAGGAATTGCTGCGCGAATTCGGCCGCATCAACGGCGAAAGCGTCAGAGAGTCCACGTTTCGCGACAGCGACGGCGGATAGACCATGACGAAACGTCAGGGCAAGGCCTATTTCATGATTAGCGCTGTGGCGCAGCGCTATAACATCCACCCGCAGACGCTCCGCTTGTACGAGCGGGAAGGATTGCTCAAGCCTTCACGAACGGAAGGCAACACGCGCCTGTATTCCGAAGACGATCTCGAGCAGCTCGAAACAATTCTGGCATTGACCCGAGATTTGGGTGTCAATCTCGCCGGCGTCGAGATCATCCTCAACATGCGTCGAAAAATGGAACAGATGCAGGGTGAGGTCAACGAATTCATGGAATATGTGAAGCGCGAACTCGCGCGCGGCATCGATGATTGGGAGCAGCGTCTCAATACGGCGCTCGTCAAGGCATCGCCGACAGATCTGGTGCGTGCCACGCCGCCGGATGCAACCGTCACAAAAACTGACGGCCACAAGAAATCACGCGGTGCGTGAGCACGTTTCCGATGATAAGATTTGCGCGTGGTCAGGAAGTTTGAGTCACTCGCATCTGAATCACCAACGCTCCATGCTTACCTTCGAGAGATTGCCAGCTTTCCCGCTCTGACCCGCGACGACGAACAACAGCTCGGACAGCGTATCCAGGAACAGGGCGATGAAGACGCACTGGGCCGTCTTGTGCAAGCGAACTTGCGCATGGTCGTGTCGTACGCGAAGCGTTTTCGCCGACTTGGCGTGCCCTTGCTCGATTTGATTCATGAAGGCAACCTTGGCTTGATCGAAGCGGCGCGCCGCTTCGATCCGGCGAAGTCGTCAGATTTTCAGACCGCGGCACTGTGGTGGATTCGTCAGGCGATCATGCACTTGCTCGCCGAGACCGGCCGTACCGCAGACAACACCAATGCCGGCCTGCTCGCCGCCTCGACGCAAGGCCGCCACGTCGATGCCATTCGCATCGCGCTCGAATACGCGCAATCAGCCGCCAGCGGCACCGACGTGCCGGAGCCGCCGACCGACGTTGACGATTTTGCCGCTCACTTGCACGATCGCGGCCGCCGCAAGACGTTGCGCAAGGCGAAGAAGCATCGCACGCCCGATGCGCTGGCCTTGCAGGTGCTGCGCCAGCACAGCGTGCTGCGCGGCTACCTGAACTAATCCGAACCGCGTCAGCCTCAGCAGTGAAGCATCATGGAATGTGAGATATGCCACGGGTCACGCTGGAAAAGCGTGACGGTCGACGGCGTCGAGCGGCTCACCCGCTGCGACTGCTGGCGGGACGTGGTCGTGTCCAAGTTCCTCGGCGATGCGCGAATTCCGCCGAAATTCGCCCGCGCTGAGCTGGCGAGTTACAAGCCGGACACCGATTCGCAGCGCGACGCCCTCCGGCTGGCCAAGAAATTCGTCGAGGGCTTCCCAGCCGAGCAGAAGGGCATCGTCTTCCATGGCCCTACCGGCGTCGGCAAGACGCACCTCGCCGTCGGCCTCCTCAAGGCCGTGATTCGGGAGCGGGGCGCGCGCGGCTACTTCTTCCAGACCACCGAACTGCTCCGAATGGTTCGCGAGACCTACAACCGTTCGGTCGATGAAACGGAGATGGATATCCTCCGCCCCGTGCTGGAAGCCGACGTGCTCGTGCTCGACGATCTCGGCGTGGAAAAGACCTCGGAATGGGTGCATGAAACGCTCGGGCTCGTGATCAACACGCGGTACAACGCCCGCCGCGCGACGATCGTGACCAGCAACCTCGTCGATGCGATCGACCAGAACGACAAGGACTTCATCAACTCCTTCATGATGCAACTCGGCGTCCGCACGCGCTCGCGGCTGCTCGAGATGTGCGACTGGGTCGAAGTCCAGGGCGCCGACATTCGCGACGTCGATCGGGTGATCGAGGCGGCGAAGACGGGACAGATGCCCGAGCCGCCGGGACGACTGACCAAGAAGCTTCCCGGCAAGTCCGGCGGCATGGCGCGCGCCCGCCTCAAGGATTCCGGCGTGCAATACGAACTCAACTGGTCGGGTGGCAAAGCCGGCAACAAGTAAGCAGCACGTGGCACGATAGGCACGTGGCACCCGGCACAGATCGTCCGGCACCCGCCGGCATCTACATCCATATCCCGTTCTGCCAGGCGATCTGCAATTACTGCAACTTCAACCGCGGTCTGCACGATGCTGCGCTGCGACAGCGATACATCCATGCCCTCGTCACCGACATTCGGCGCTCGGCGAATCCAGCGCTGCACGCCGATACGATCTTCTTCGGCGGCGGCACGCCTTCGCTGCTCGAGGCAGACGAAGTGCGCGCGGTGATCGACGCGTGCCACGAGAGCTTTCACATGGCCGCCGACACCGAGATCACGCTCGAGGCCAATCCGGAGTCATCCACGCGAGCGGCGCTGGACGGCTTTCGCGCAGCTGGTGTGAACCGGATCAGTTTCGGCGTGCAGTCCTTCAACGACGACGAGCTGCGCCGGCTCGGGCGGCTGCACACGGCCGAGACCGCCCGTAACGTGGTTGCAGTGGCGCGCGAGGCCGGATTCGACAACATCAG
>CAZBYY010000310.1:0-4153 GCA_964495855.1 uncultured Acidobacterium sp.
TAGGCCACAAACGCAAACCGCCGATGCCGCACGCCGAGCACGATCGACACCGCCGACAACAGCAGCAAGGCGAGCAAGTACCAGACGCCGGACCCGGGCTCGATCACCCCGGAGACGGTCGCAAGCAGGATCGCGTTGGCGCCAAGCTGCAGGAAGACGTCGAAGAAGTGCGGCTTGATGCGCTGTCGATGCAGCACCCAGCCGCCGCCAAGCAACAGCGCGCCGTACAGCGCGGCGAACAGCCGCAGCAGGTCGCCGCGAATCGTGTCGAAGAGATTGAACGTCAGCCCGAGGTAACCGGCCAGCGAGGACAACGCCAGCGACAGGACGAAGCGGTTGTCGAATCGATACGCGCATGCCGCGAACACGATCGAGGCGATCAGCAGGTGCGTGTTCCAGCCATGAAAGACGCCGAACTGTGTCTCGAGGAACCCCAGCGTCGACGAGAACATCAGGCACCCGAAATAGAGGACGTAGTCGAAGGCGAACGAGGGGGATTCCACTTCGTCGTTCGAATAGGGCCTCGCCTTGCTGAAGCAGTAACCGAACGCCAGCGTCATCAGCAGGACCAAGATCGAGAGGATCGCGGCGTTACCGAGATTGTCGAGGTACTCGCGAAAGGTCCACGCCAGCCCACCGGCGAGCGACAGCACGCCGACGTACAGCAGCGCGTTGAGCTCGACGAACACGGAGAACCGCTCGCGCCGCGCGATCGCGCCGAGCGTGGCATGTTGCGCGTCGGTGATGATCCCGAGCGCTCTCCACTCGTCTAGGCGCTGCCCAATACCCATTTGAGTTTTGCCGCGTCGATATTGCCGCCGGACATGACGCACACGACGCGCTGCCCCGCCAGGTGCTCTCGCATCTTGTAGGCCGCGGCAATCGATGCGGCGCCCGCGCCTTCCGCCAGGTTATGCGTCGTCTTCAGCGCCATGCGGACGCCGGCGGCCAGTTCGTCCTCCGTCAGCTGCACGAAGTCATCCAGGTACGGCTTGTAGATGCTGAACGGCAAGTCGAAGCTGTGCCGCGTGGCCACGCCTTCCGCAAACGTATTCGCCGAGGTGCCCACGACGCGCGATGGGCCCTTCCAGGATTGATACACCGCCGGCGCGTTGACCGCGCCCACCCCGATGATCTTTGCCTTCGCACCGAGTGCGTTGCGCACGGTGATCAATCCGCAGGCGCCTGACCCGCCTCCGATCGGGACGAACACGACATCGGCGTCGGGCAATTCTTCGAACACTTCGAGCGCGTAGGTGCCGACACCCGCGATTAGCAGCGGTTCGTCGCCCGAGTGCACGTAACGCGCGCCGGTCTGGATCGCGCGTGCTTCGCACCGCTCGCGCGCCTCGTCGAAGTCCTTGCCGCCCTCTTCGAGCGTCGCGCCGTAGGCGCGAATCGCGGCGTTCTTCTCCGGGTTGTTGCCCTCCGGCACGAACACGGTACACGGCACGCGATGAATGCGCGACGCGAGGCCGAACGACTGGCCGTGATTGCCGGTGCTCGCGGTCACGATCCCGCGGGACCGTTCCTCCGGCGTCATCGCGGCCACCAGATTCAATCCGCCGCGGACCTTGAAGGCACACGTCGGGTTGTGATTCTCGTGCTTCACCCAGATGCTGAGCCCCGTCGCTTCGTCGAGCAGCGGATGACGCAGCAGCGGCGTGCGCGTCAGGTACGGCGCAATCCGTTCGCGCGCGACGTAGATGTCGTGCAGCGTCGGTGGCGCGAGTGGTGGTGCCGCGGTCGATTCGTCTGCCGGTGTCGTCATGCCTGTGCCTTCACCCATTCGTCACGTGTCGCGACAGCGACATCGGGCCGGTCTGAAATTATCCCGTCCGCACCCCAATCCAACAAGCGCCAGATGTCGGCGCGTTCGTTGACGACCCACACCTGCAGCACGTGCCCTTCGCGATGCACGTGGCGCAGAAAGTTTCTTGAGACCACGCGCATCCGGCCGGCGAATTCCGGGACCTGGAAGGCGCAATACGGCCGCGGCGCGGTGAACGGCCATCGCAGCCACGATCGATACAGCGTCCACTGCGCCTCCGGCTGCGAGGCGCTGGTGGCGATCTCCGGGAACTCCGCGCGGAGCACGGCAATCGAGCTGGCGTGAAACGATCCCACGCACACGCGTTCGACGGCGTCGGCCTTGCGCACGCACGTCCCCACGGCGCGCGCAAGTTCGGGCGACCCGCCCTTCATCTCGATGATCACCCGCGTGCCTGGATGCCGCGGCAGCACCTCGTCGAGCCGAGGCACGCCGATGCCTTGCCCACGAAACGGAAACGCGCCGTCCTGTTCGAATCGATACGCCGCATCGACGCGCGCCAGCGCATCGGCGGTGAGCGCCTTGACCGGGCCCGCATGATCGGTCGTCCGATCGAGCGTCGGATCGTGAATCAGGACCACCTGGCCATCTGCAGAGAGCTGCACGTCGATCTCGATGCCGTCCGCGCCGACGCGCAGGCCGTTGTCGATTGCGTGCATGGTGTTCTCAGGTGCGAGCCGCGCACCGCCGCGATGGGCAAACACCAGCGGCAGGCTGGACTGGAACACTGATGGCCGTTCACGGTTGGGCACTGCGGCTCTATTATTCCCCCATGAGCGCGTGGCTCGACCGTCTGCTCGCCCTGCCGTGCGCACTTCTGCCACGGCGCTATTGGCACGCGATCGACCTGCCGGTCGCCAACGTGGCCACCGCATCGGCGTTCCTCACGCTGTTCTTCGGTTTCAGCGTGGGCATTCGCGGCTACTTCGACTACCTGGAGCGGCTGCGCACGACGAGCAAGGGCGTGTCCATCTACGAGATCGCCGAGCTCCAGAACCAGGGCAAGCTGCGCGAAGACACCTCCGTGAGCGCGGTGCCGGGCGCCGTGTATGCCACCGCACCGATCGCGTTCGCCTTCTTCACGCCGCTCGGCCTCTTCGCCGTGTACCTCGTCGGTGCATCCTTTGTCCGGATCATGGCGTCGTATGTAGACGAGCTGCAGGGCGACCCGATCCTGAGCGGCCTTGACGCGCTCGTGAACCGGATGCGCAATGCGCACCGCGAGCGCACCGTGCGCGCCGCACGCGAGCAGCTCGAGGGTACAGAGGAACCCGATCGGTTGTATGAGGGCAGCTGGGCCGGTCTGCCGGACGTCACCTACGTTGTCGTGGCATCGCGACGCAAGGCGGGGTGGACCCGCGGCACGTGGGTCATCACGCACGATGGGTGGTTTACGCTTGGAGACCCGTTCGACCGGCCGATGCCGAACGGACTGCGCACGGTGTATCCGCTGACGCTGCAAACTTCGACGTTGGACGTATTGCGGAAAGGTGTATCGTACGAATTACCTCCTCTTCGGACGAAATAATCAGCCTATGTCTTCCTCGCCTCGTATCGACACTCTCGGACAACTGAAAGCCGCCATCGCGCGCGGCGAGATTCGCCGGCGCTCGGTGCGCGATGAAGTGCGCGACAACCTGGCCGATCGGCTGCGCCGCAAGGCGACGCTGTTTCCCGGCATCATCGGCTATGACGATACGGTCGTGCCGCAGCTCGTCAACGCGATCCTCGCCCGGCATCACTTCATCCTGCTCGGCTTGCGCGGCCAGGCGAAGACGCGCATCCTGCGCGCGCTCACCACGCTGCTCGACGACTGGCTGCCGGCGATCCCCGACAGCGAGATCAACGACGATCCGATCGCGCCGCTGTCGGCCTTCGGCCTGCATCGCCTGAACGCCGAAGGCGACAACATGCCGATCCGCTGGATTCCGCGTGAAGCGCGTTACGTCGAGAAACTCGCGACGCCGGACGTGACGATCGCGGACATGATCGGCGATATCGATCCGATCAAGGCGGCCAAGGGCGGCCTGCAGCTCGGCAGCGAGCTGTCGATGCACTTCGGCCTGCTGCCGCGCGCCAATCGCGGCATCTTTGCGATCAACGAGCTGCCCGACCTTGCCGGCAAGATCCAGGTCGGCCTGTTCAACATCCTGCAGGAAGGCGACGTGCAGATTAAGGGCTACCCGGTCCGCCTGCCGCTCGACGTGCTGATCGCCTTCACCGCCAACCCCGAGGACTACACGGCACGCGGCAAGATCATCACGCCGCTCAAGGACCGCATCGGCGCCGAGATCCGCACGCACTACATGCAGAGCCGGGCCG
>CAZBYY010000311.1:0-4138 GCA_964495855.1 uncultured Acidobacterium sp.
GGGAGAATCGGGCGGTGTTGTTCGAGGCGCGCCTCGAGCGTCGCAACTTCCTTGCGGAACTCCGGCAACTGGCGGGCCATCGATTGTCCGCGGGCGATGCGACCGCGGATGGTGCTCAGCTCCTGCGTCTGCTGTTCGATCTCCGCCTGCGTCGGCATGTCGTAGAAGTAGTAAAAGGCGCCGACGAGCGCGATCGCCAGGAACACGAACACGCCGAGCTGGCCGTACCAGGGCAGCTTGTCGAGGCTCAGCTTGCTAGCCACGGCCACCTCCCCGCACTGGCGCGCCCTTGCCTCCGGGAGGCGTCGGCGGCACCGAGTCGATCCCGGCCATCTGGAAGGATCCGCGAATCGTGAACTCGATCAAGTCGGGCGTGGTCTTGCCGTCACCGGGCAGCACCGACGTGTCGACGATCTCGACGGGCCGCATGAAATAGCGTGAGCCCTCGAGGTTGCCGATGAAATCCGACAGCGAGGTCAGATTCAGGCAGCGGCCCTGGATCGTCAACGTGTAGCCCGCCTGGTTGACGGTCGTGAGCCACGTCATCTCCGGCAACGCGCGGCTGATCTGGTCAACCATCACGACCGGCGCCGCCTGGCCTTTGCGCAGTTCGTCGATCAGCGCCACCTTGCCTTGCAGCATCTTGCGGCGGTTTTCGAATTCGCTGACCTGCTTGAGGATGGCCTGGAGCCGAGCCTCCTCTGCCTGCGCGGCCTCGGTCTCACGCTTGACCTGTGCGTCCTGCTGCCCCAGCGTCCAGAAACGCCAGCCGATCAGCGCCACTGCGAGGATCATGATCAGGCTGCCGACGACCACCATCTTCTGGGCCGCCTGCATCCCGGTCGGCGCCGCCTTGGCGCCGCGACGTTCCGTCGCAAGAAGGTTGATGCGAATCATCGATCACCCACCTTGCGCAATGCGAGCCCCATCGCAACCGCGGCGACCGGGGCAAAATCGTCGGCCGAGGCCACGCCGACCTTCTTCGCGTCCAGGCCGACCTGCCGGAAAGGATCGAACGCTTCGACTTCCGTGGCGAAGCGCTCGCGCAGCGATTCGGCGAATCCCTCGACGCGTGACGCGCCGCCGCTCAGCATGATGCGATCGATGCGGTCGTTTGCGGCGGTCGCCTTGAAAAAGTCGAACGTCTTCTCGACCTCGAGCAGCACGTTGTCGGTCATGGCGCGCAACACCGCGTGCGCATCCTCATAGGTCGCGCCGTCGACATCCTGGCCCTTCTTCAACTGCTCGGCGCTCTCATACGGAAGGTTCAATTCCTTCTGCACCGCCTCGGTGAAGGCGTTGCCGCCCATCGACACATCGCGCGTAAACACGGACTGCGATCCCGACAGGATGTTGATGTTGATCGCACTGGCGCCGGCATTGAGGATCGCCACGACGGCATTCGGGTCGAAGCCGTAGTTCGCTTCGAAGGCGTTTTGCAGCGCAAACACGTCGACATCGACAATGACCGGCGTCTTCCCTGCCTGCGAGATCACGTTGCTGTAGTCGGCGATCTTGTCCTTCTTGGCGGCGACGAGGAGCACTTCCATCGTGCCCTGCGCATCCTGGCCGGTACCGGGATCGATGATTTCGTAGTCGAGGTTGACGTCCTGGATGTCGAACGGGATGTACTGCTCGGCCTCCCAGTAGATCGACTCCGACAATTCCGCTTCGGTCATCGCCGGCAGCGTGATCTTCTTGACGATCACCGAGTTGCCGGACAGCGAGGCGACGACGTCCTTGGCCTTGAAGCGCTTGTTGGCAAACAGCCGGCGGACGGCATCCGCCACGGCGCCGCCATCAATGATGGCGCCGTCGACGATGCTGTCCGGCGGTACGGCCTCGACGCCGATGGCCGACACCCGGAAGCCCTTCCCGGCCGGTTTCAATTCGATCGCCTTGACCGAGCTCGATCCGATGTCGAGCCCCACCAGGCTTTTCGTTCGGCGAAACAGCACGTTACGTTGTCTCCAGACCCGAGGCAGCTGGGCAAACCGAATACCAGCCCGCCTTTGGTGACTGATCCAACGATTTCCGCCCTGAACGGCCGGAATTGGCCATCCAAGGCTGCAGGCTGACCGGCGATCCGCTTACGGTTTTGCAAGTCGCTGACGTTTTCTGTACTTGCGTGAAAACGGCCGGAATCTTTCACCTGACGTTGCGTTTATCGGAATGAAGCGATGGTGCCGACAGTGCCGGACGAGCCGGGTGCGTGCAATCGCACTAACCCACGGCACCTAGGCACCTTAGGCACGCTCCGCACCTTGCAGATTTCTGTGAGGACGTGTATGATTTGGGTTTGCCGTCCTCAGGAAGGACGCGACAAGTAACTGACCTTCGATTCGTTCACCAGGAAGTATTTCGGATGCCGACCTACGTACCGCCCGTGAAGAGCCAGACCGCCAAATGGCACGTCATCGATGCCAATGGCAAGGTGCTGGGCCGCGTCGCCACCAGCGCCGCCAAGATTCTTCAGGGCAAGCATACTGCCGCTTACACGCCCTACCTCGACACGGGGGATCACGTCGTGATTCTCAACGTCGCCAAGGTCAAGCTCACGGGCCGCAAGGAAGATCAGAAAGTTTATCAGCGTCACAGCGGCTACCCGGGCGGCCTGCGCGAGGATCGCGCCAAGGTCGTCCGCGCCGTCAAGCCGGTGCGCATGATGGAAGAAGCCGTTCGCGGGATGCTCCCGAAGTCCAAGCTCGGTGATGCGATGTTCCGCAAGTTGAAGGTCTACGCGGACGACAAGCATCCGCACACCGCCCAGTCACCTAAAGTCTTCGAGGTCGCATAACTTTGGCAGCAACTCAGTTCTACGCAACCGGCCGCCGCAAGGAATCCACCGCCCGAGTGTTTTTGCGCCCGGGCACCGGCGCCATCAAGATCAACCACCGCGAGTTCACCGAGTACTTCCCGATCGAAACGCTTCGCATCCAGGTGAAGACCCCGCTGCTGCTCACGGAAACGGCTGAGCAGTTCGATGTGCTGGCCACCGTCACCGGTGGCGGCGTGTCAGGCCAGGCCGGCGCGATCCGGCTCGGCATTGCGCGCGCGCTCTGCGAATACAACATCGAGCTCCGCCCGCGGCTCAAGAAAGACGGCCTGCTCACGCGCGATGCCCGCGCGAAGGAGCGCAAGAAGTACGGGATGGCCGGCGCCCGTAAGCGGTTCCAGTTCAGTAAGCGTTAGTTCACCGATCATGGATGGAGGCAATTTGACCCCGCTCGCGATGAAGGACCTGCTCGAAGCAGGCGTGCATTTCGGACATCAAACCAAGCGCTGGAATCCCAAGATGAAGCCGTTCATCTTCGGCGAGCGCAGCGGCATTTACATCCTCGACCTCGGCAAGACGGTCAAGCACTACCGCGAGGCAGAGGATTTCGTCCGACAGCTCGCCGCCGACGGAAAGACGGTTCTCTTCGTGGGCACCAAGCGCCAGGCGCAGGACGTGGTCGCTGAAGAAGCAGCACGCTGCGGCATGTTCTACGTGAACGAGCGCTGGCTCGGCGGCCTCCTCACCAACTTCACGACCATTCAGCGCAGCATTGCCCGTCTCCGCGATCTCGAGGCGATGGCCATCGACGGCCGTTACGACTCGATGCCGAAGAAGGAAATCGCCAAGGCCGAAAAGGAAAAGCGCAAGCTCGTGAAGAACCTCGAAGGCATCCGCCACATGGGCCGGCTGCCCGATGCCCTCTTCGTCGTCGATACCCGCAAGGAACAGATCGCCGTCGACGAAGCGCGCAAGCTCAAGATCCCGGTCATCGGCATCGTCGACACCAACTGCGATCCCGATCAGGTCGATTTCGTGATCCCCGGCAACGATGACGCGCTGCGCTCCGTGAAGTTGTTCGTCTCGCGCATCGCCGACGCGGTGATCGCCGGCCGCGGCGAACGCGAATCCGCGATGGCCGAGCAGGCGCAGAGCCAGGCCGAAGCCGCTGCCGCCGAGGATGCGCGCCGCACCGTGCGGCCCGCGGACATCCGCAAGCCGCAGCGCCCGGCCGAAACCCCAGCGCCGACGGTCTAGGACCTCGGCACGCCGCGACGCGCTCGAAAGAGCGGCGTCAGGCGGCACTTCCCTCTCGCGCCGGCTGCACAGCCTTGTTAAGTAAGGCGGCCGGCGCGAATTTCG
>CAZBYY010000312.1:0-4130 GCA_964495855.1 uncultured Acidobacterium sp.
CCGTTCAAGGAAACGCAGAATTACGTCAAGAAGATCACCAAGGCCGCCCCAGCCGCGTCGCCGAACGCCATCTACAAGTGGATCGACATCGTGGACGGCCGCCCGGTCACCAAGTTCTCGAATAAGCCGCCCGCCTCGGGTTCCTACCAGATCGTCGGCCAGCGCTGACCCCGGTCGCCTGTTGGCCCGGTCGCCTGTTGGCCTGTTGGCCTGTTGGCCTGTTGGCCTGTATAATTACGTGTTCGACCTACTTCTGAAATCGAGGCTATAGACAGTGGCAAAGCGTAACAAGTCGGCCCTCAAGGCCAACCGTCAGAACATCAAGCGCCGCGAGCACAATCGCGCCCTTCGTTCGAAGCTCCGCACGGGCCTGAAGGCGATCCGCAAGTCGCTCGACGCCAAGAACGTGGACGGCGCCAAGACCGCGCTGCGCGACCTGCAGTCGCTGGTCGACAAGATGGCGACCAAGGGCATCATCCACAAGAACACCGCGTCGCGCTACAAGTCGCGCCTCGCCGCCCGCACCGCGAAATCCGCCTAACTACCGCGCACACAATTCGACGACGAGGCACTCCAGCAGGTATTGCGGGGTGCCCGCCGACGACTTGATGGCCTGGTCGGCGCGAAACACCGCCTCCAGGCCGTGCTTGATCCGCGAGTCGGGGCGGAGCCGAATCGTCGCCGCGCGCAGCTGTCCGAGAATCACCGGGGGCTGCACGCCGCCGTCGATCAACGCCGACACTTCCCGCAGCGCCTTCGCGGTGTTTGAGTTTTGCACGGCATCCATCAACGCGAAGGTGCCTTCCGATTCTTCCTGCGGAATCACCACGTCGCGCACGTGCGCAACGGTGATCGTCGATTCCCCCGCCGCGTAGAGAATCAGCTTCTCCACTTCCGGTCGAATCCGCCCGAGCGTCAACCCGGTTGACTGCACCAGCAGGTTGATGGCTTTCGGATCGATCGACAGCTCGTCCTTCTCCAGCCGCTTGGTGATCCAGATGCCGGCCTCGCGCGCATCGTGCAGCGTGCCGCAATCGACGACATCGGCGTGCTTGCGCAGCAACTTGACGACCCGCCGGTTCGCGTCGAGCGGTCCCGAGACAAACACCAGCGTGGTGAGGGGCTCAGGATTCTCGATGTACGCCTCGAGCTCTTCGGCCGGCGTCACCGCGCCGCGCTTCGTGCCCTTCGGGGGTCGCTCGGGCGCGGCGTCCTCCTCGTCCTTCGCGCGTTTCGGCGCCAGCAGCCGGTCCGCTTCGTGCACGACGATCACGCGCCGCGGCGCCATCATCGGCAGCGTGCGCGCGTTCGACAAGAGCGCGCCGATCAGCTGGTCGCGCGCCGGCGCGTTGGTCGCCTCGTTGGCGTAGAAACTCTGGACGTTGAAGGCCTGGAGGCCTTCCTCGACGAGGCCGGCGAATTCGAGGCCGAGATCGTGGCGCGACTGAAGGTCGTCGCCTTCGAGCAGGTACAGCGGCCCTGTCTTGCCGGACTTGATCTGCTTCCGGATCTCGGCGACGGAACTCATGCAGCTCCCAGTGGGCGGCCTAGAAGGCTTCGAGGATCGAGCTCACGACTGACTTCGCAAAGTCGGTCGACAGCCGATCGTAGGCAACCTTGTCGTTGCTGATGAAGGCGCCAACATCGACGCCCGTGCTCGAGCTCGCCAGTTCGTATTCATCCGAGAAGCTGAGCGCGGGATTCTCCCAGAGCGTCTTCTGCGCCTTGACGTCCTCGAAGCTGACCTTGACCACGACCGTGATGCGCACGCGCGTCGCCAGCTGATTGGCATTGATGCCCACCGGCGCGAGCGAGATCGACTGGATCGTTCCCTTCACCACGCCGTCAACGTTTTCTTCGGTCGGCACCACGGTGTAGCGCCGGCTGCTCTGGAATTCGAGCCGCACCTTCTGCGTGAACACCTGCTCCACTGTCTGGTAAGGCGTGGTGTTGCCGAACATCGGGATGCCCAGCGTCTTGATGTAGGCGGGCAGGAACGATCCGCGGCCCGACAGCGCATACCCGCACGACGATGCGGCCACGCCGGCCGCAAGCGCCGGCAAGAGCCCCAGCACCTCACGCCTTCTGATGGCCTGATGGCCCGATGGCCCGATGGCCTGCCGTCTCATACCACCACCGACACGAGCCGACCCTTCACCACCACGACCTTCTTCACCGTCTTGCCCGCAATATGCGCCTGGACGTTCGCATCGGCAAGCGCGATCTTCTGCAATTCCGGATCCGGCGTATTGGGCGCGACCGTGATCACCGCGCGCAGCTTGCCGTTCACCTGCACCGGGATCTCCAGCGCTTCCGCTTTCGCGACTTCCGCGTCGAACGCCGGCCACTGCGCGTGGTTGAGCGACTCGGCATGGCCGTACATCTGCCAGAGTTCCTCCATCGTGTGGGGCGCAAACGGCGAGAGCATCACGATCAGCGATTCGACCGCCTCGCGGGCGACCCGGCCGGCCTGCGCCGAGCGTTCACCCTTCTCGGTGAACGCGTACAGCTCGTTCACGAGCTCCATCATCGCGGACACGGCGGTGTTCATCTGCTGCCGCTGGTCGATGTCGATCGTCACGCGGCGAATGGTGTCGTGCGTCTTGCGGCGCAAGGCCCGTTCGGCTGCGGTGAGCGTGGCGTGATCGATCGGTCCCGCGTTGGCCATCGCCTCCTCACGCCACTGATCCGCCGCGCGCCAGACGCGCGCGAGGAAGCGGAAGCTGCCCTCGAGGCCCGTGTCCGTCCACTCGACTTCCTTCTCCGGCGGAGCTACGAACATCACGTACAGGCGCAACGCATCGGCGCCGTACTTCTGGAGCATCGTGTCGGGGTCGACGACGTTGCCCTTGGACTTCGACATGACATTGCCGTCCTTCAACACCATGCCCTGCGTGAGCAGGTGCGTGAACGGCTCGATGTGGTCGACCATGCCGAGGTCGTGGAACACGCGGGCGAAGAAGCGCGAGTAGATCAGGTGGAGGATCGCATGCTCGACGCCGCCGCTGTAGAAATCGACCGGCGCCCAATAGCCGACCTTCTTCGGGTCGAACGGCAGCTGATCGTTATGCGCGTCTGCAAAGCGATAGAAGTACCACGATGAATCGACGAACGTGTCCATCGTGTCGGTCTCGCGCTTGGAGGGGCCGCCGCACTTCGGGCACGTCACGTTGACGAATTCCGGCACGCTCGCGAGCGGCGAGTCGCCGCGGCCGGTGAACTCGGCAACCTTTGGCAGTTCCACCGGCAGCTGGTCGTCAGGCACCGGCACGATGCCGTCAACCGGGCAATGGATCATGGGGATTGGCGTGCCCCAGTAGCGCTGGCGCGAAATGCCCCAGTCCTTCAAGCGGAATTGCACGGTGCCGTAGCCGATGCCGCGCTCTTCGGCTTCATCGGTGATGGCGCGACGTGCCTCGTCCGAGGGCATGCCGTCGTACTGACCGGAGTTGAACACCACGCCGTCGATCGAGAGCGGCAGCGTCAGCGGATCGTGGGCGCCGAAATCCATTGGCCGCACGACCGGCACGATCGGCAATTCGTACTTCGTCGCAAACTCGAAGTCGCGATCGTCATGCGCCGGCACGGCCATCACCGCGCCGGTACCGTATTCGCCGAGCACGTAGTTCGCGACCCAGATCGGAATCGGCAGGTTGGTGAACGGGTTGATGGCAAATCGGCCGGTGAAGAAACCTTCCTTCTGCACTTCACCGGTCAGCCGGCCGGCGCGGTCCTGCGCGCGGAACCGCTGCGCCTTGGCGAGGAACGCCTTTTCGTCTCCGGACTCGCGGGCAAACACGTTGACCAGCCCATGCTCGGGCGCCAGCATCACGAACGTCGCGCCGAAGATCGTGTCGATGCGCGTCGTGAACACCTCGATCGAATCGTCCGTGCCCTGGATCGGGAACTTGACGCGGGCGCCTTCCGATCGCCCAATCCAGTTCCGCTGCATCGTCAGGACCTTTTCAGGCCACTTCGCCAGCCCCTCAGCGGCCTGCAGCAGGTCGTCGGCGTAATGCGTGATCTTGAGGAACCACTGTTCGAGGTCCTTCTGCGTAACTTGCGTGCCGCAGCGCCAGCAGGCCCCGTCGATCACCTGCTCGTTGGCGAGCACGGTGTTGTCGACCGGG
>CAZBYY010000313.1:0-4124 GCA_964495855.1 uncultured Acidobacterium sp.
GGCTCTCTTTCATGTAATCGAGGCGGTAGTTCACGTAATTGTCGGCGTACCAGCGGATCTCGGCCACTTCTTCATCCGTCAGGGGCCGCTTGACCTTGCCGGGGCGTCCCATCACGAGCGACCGCGCCGGAATGCGGGTGCCTTCGGTGAGCAGCGTGCCGGCCGCGATGATGCAGTCCTGCTCGATGTGCACGCCGTTGAGCAGCACGGCCGCCATGCCGATCAGCACGCGATCCTCGATGGTCGTGCCGTGCACCACCGCCGAATGGCCGATCGTCACCTCGTCGCCGATGATCGTCGGATGCGTCTCCCGCATCACATGCACCATCGTCAGATCCTGGATGTTGCTGCGCTTGCCGATGCGGATGTGGTTGACGTCGCCGCGAATGACGACGTTCATCCACACGGACGACTCGGCGCCGATGTGCACGTCGCCGATCACCTGCGCAGACGGGTCAACGTACGCTGTGGGATCGACCGAAGGATCAATGCTCTTAAATCGTCGAATCGCCATTCGTCAATCGCCCAACAGTCGCGAACTCGTCAATCACCCAATCCGCAAGTCAGATCTTGGGCAGGGTGACGCCGCGCTGCGCCTGGTACTTGCCCTTCTTGTCCTTGTAGGAGATCTCGCACGCCTCGTCGCTCTGGAAAAACAGCACCTGCGCGATGCCCTCGTTGGCGTAGATCTTGGCGGGCAGCGGCGTCGTGTTCGAGATCTCGATCGTCACGTGGCCTTCCCACTCCGGCTCGAAAGGCGTCACGTTGACGATGATGCCGCAGCGCGCGTAGGTGGACTTGCCGAGGCAGACCGTCAGGACATCGCGCGGGATGCGGAAGTACTCGACCGTGGAGGCGAGCGCAAACGAGTTCGGCGGCACGATGCAGCAGTCCGCCTTGATGTCCACGAACGACTGCGGGTCGAAATTCTTGGGATCGACCACCGTGTTGTAGACGTTCGTGAACACCTTGAACTCGTTGCCGACGCGGCAGTCGTAGCCGTACGAAGAGACGCCGTACGACACGACGCCCTGACGGACCTGGCGGTCCTCGAACGGCTCAATCATGCCGTGCTCGAGCGCCATCTTGCGAATCCACCGGTCGGACTTGATCGCCACGACCTAGAGCTCCATCCCTCGGAAGAAGTAGCCCAGTTCGAACGCCGCGGTTTCCGGCGCATCCGAGCCGTGCGTCGCGTTGTTGTCGATCGACGCGCCGAAGTCCTTGCGCAGCGTGCCGTCAGCCGCCTTGGCCGGATCGGTCGCGCCCATCAGGTCGCGCCACTTCTTGATCGCGCCGTCGGCCTCGAGGCACAGGACGATGCACGGACCCGACGACATGAAGTCCGTCAGCCCGCCAAAGAACGGCCGTTCCTTGTGGACGTAGTAGAAGCCCTCGGCTTCCTTCTTGCTCATGTGAATCATCCGCGCGCCGTGGATGGTAAAGCCCGCCGCTTCAATGCGGGCGATGATCTGGCCGGCAACCTTCTTCTTGACGGCATCTGGTTTGATGATGGCAAACGTTCGTTCCATAAGAAATCGATTATACCCGCCTATGCTCGCGCTTGAGTATCTCGCGACCGTGGCAGCTCGCGAGCCGGGTAACACCCAAGCACCTTGAGGAACAGTGTCCGCTCGGCCAGGCCGGCCAGCGCCGCCTGCGTGCGCGGCGAGGCGATGTGCCCCTCGACGTCGATGTAGAACACGTACTCCCACGGCGTCCCCGGCCGGGGCCGCGATTCGAGCTTCGTGACGTTCAAGCCCTCGTCGGCGATCACGTTGAGGCAACGCACCAATGCGCCGTGCTCATGGCGCGTCGCGAGCACCATCGATACCTTCGCCGCGATGCGCGGATCGCAGTCCGCCGGGGCCGCCGCCACCACCACGAATCGCGTGTAGTTGACTGGCTGGTTCGCAATGTCCCGCTTGAGAACCTGCAGGCCGAAGTGGGCGCCGGCCTCTTCGCTGGCAATCGCCGCCTCGTGGGGATCGTTGTGCTCCTTCACCAGCTTGGCGGCCAGCGCAGTGTTGGCCGCGCTCACGCCTTCGCACTGCGGCAGCGTCGACAGGAACTCGCTGCACTGCGAGAGCGCCTGCGGATGCGAATGGATGCGCCGCAGGGACGCAATCGGCACGTCCGCAACGCCCAGCAAGCAGTGACGCACGTCGACGATCTCCTCGCCGACGAGCGACAAGTTGAAACGCAGCAGCAGGTCGTACGCCTCGTACACCGATCCCGCCGTCGTGTTTTCGATCGGCAGAACCGCGCGATCGACGTGCCCCTCGATCACGGCTTCGAGCATCTGCTTGAAGCTGCCGTAGGCCTTGAACGTCACCGCGCGCTGCGCGACCGCGAAGTGCTGTTGGGCGGCCTGGTGCCCGTACGCGCCCTCCGTGCCCTGGAAGCCGACGCGGAGTTCCTGCGCATCGGTATCTCGCGACTGCAGCAGGTCGTGCTGGCGCCGCACCGAGTCGTCCAGGATCTCTCGGAAAATGCGGCGCACGAACGCCGGGTCGAGGCCAAGCCGCTCGCCGAACTGCGATCGATGCTGGAGCAACGCTGTTTCGCGTTCACCGTCGCGCACGGGCCCCTCCCCGTCCGCCTTCACGCGCGCGATGTCGCGCGCCAGCCGAGCCCGCTCCCCCAGCGCCGACACCAATACCGCGTCGATGTCGTCAAGGCTCTTCCGAAGTGCCGCCAGATCCTGGTTCGTCATACCGCCTCAAAAACAAAACCGCCGCCCCTGTCGTCAGGAGCGGCGGTCTGTGGAAGTCTCGATTCGTAAGGTGACTCGTTAGACGACAGCGCTCCTGTGACGGCTGCTAAAGCCGCCATTCGTAAACGAATTAAAGGGACGCGCCTCGAACATCACCCGCGGATTATAGCCAATTGGCAACTTCTATGCATTTCCCCGGCTCGGGGGACTACAAATGAAGACTGCATTCGCGTTCGTGCTCGCCTTCGGCATGGCGGCCGGCATGTCAGCCGTTTCCGCACAAGAGCACTCCGGCGCCAAAAAGTATGACAAGAGTTCCACGGTGACGCTCCAGGGCTGTGTCACCTCGGGGCAGAAGAAGGACACCTGGGTGTTGACCAAGGTGCGTGAGTGGCCTGCCGGCTCATCCGAGATGGGCAAGTACGGCCGCCGCTACTACTGGATCGACAAGAACGCCAAGGATTTCCGCGCCCACGGCGGCCACACGAGTCAGCACGACCGCGGAGAACGCCCAAATCGGCGCCATCACCGGGTCCAGGAAGGACGACATTCCGATCACGTTGCTGAAGTTGAAGATCGACGACGTGAAGATGATTGCCGCCAACTGCAATCAGTAGTGACTGAGACTGGTAGTTGACGATTCACCAGTTGACGGTTGCCAGTTCCCAAGAGCGCATGTCTTTGGTCACTGGCAAACCGTCAACCGCCAACTAGCGTTTCATCGACTCGATAAGCGCCTGCCCCATGTCCGCGGGGCTCTTCACGACGCGGACGCCCGCAGCGGTAAGCGCCGCCATCTTCTCGGCCGCGGTGCCCTTGCCGCCCGCGATGATCGCGCCGGCGTGACCCATGCGGCGACCCGGCGGGGCCGTCTGCCCGGCGATGAACGCGACGATCGGCTTCTTGAAGTGCTGCTTGATCCACGCGGCCGCTTCTTCTTCCGCCGAGCCGCCGATCTCGCCGATCATGATCACCGCGTCGGTGTCCGGATCGTTCTGGAACAAGCCGAGCGCATCGATATGGGTCGTGCCGATCAGCGGATCGCCGCCGATGCCGATGCACGTGCTCTGGCCGAGGCCGGCTCGGGAGAGCTGATCGATCGCCTCATACGTCAGCGTGCCGCTCTTGGACACGATGCCGATGCGGCCTTCCTTGACGATGTTCGCCGGGATGATCCCGGCCTTGCCCTTGCCCGGCGAGATGATGCCTGGGCAATTCGGACCGATCAGGCGCGTCGTCGGAAAATCCTTCAGGAACGTCATCGCCTTCAGCATGTCCACGACGGGAATGCCTTCGGTGATGCACACCACCAGGCCGATGCCCGCATCCGCCGCTTCCATGATCGCGTCGGCGGCAAACGGGGGCGGCACGAAAATCACCGACGCATTCGCGCCGGTTTCCTTGACCG
>CAZBYY010000314.1:0-4114 GCA_964495855.1 uncultured Acidobacterium sp.
AGGCCATCGGCCCCTACTCACCTGCGGTCAAGGTCGGCAACATGCTGTTCCTCTCCGGATCGATTCCGCTCGATCCGGTGTCGGGCCAGCTCGTTGAGGGCGGCATCAAGGAACAGACGACCCGCGTCCTCGAGAACATCAAGGCGCTCCTCGAGGCCGCCGGCGCGTCGTTCGATCACGTGGTGCGCACGACGGTGTTCATGGTCGATCTTGGTGAGTTTGCGACGATGAACGAGATCTACGCGACGTACTTCCGGTCGCCGTATCCGGCGCGATCCACGGTGCAGGTCGCTAAGCTGCCGCGCGACGTGCGCGTCGAAATCGACGTCGTCGCCGTCCTCGACTAGCGCTGCTCGCGGACCGGCTCCGCCTTCCGCTCCACGTTAATCACGCCCTCGACACCGCGCACGGACTTGATCACCTGCTCGAGGTGCTTCACGTCCTTGATTTCGACGGTCACGTCGATGCGGCCGCGCTCGTTGCCCGTGCGCGCCTCGACGTTGGTGATGTTGGTGTTGATGTCGGCGATCTTCTGGCTGAGTTGCGCGAGCATGCCCTTGCGGTCTTCCACTTCGATCGCCAGGCGAACCGTGTACGGCTGGATGTCGCTGCCTTTGTCCCATTCGACGTCGATGCGGCGCTCGGGGTCGTACATCAGGTTGATGACATTCGGACAGTTCGCCGAGTGCACCGAGACGCCCTTGCCGCGCGTGATGTAGCCCACGATCTTCTCGCCGCGGATCGGGTTGCAGCACTTCGCCCTGAACACCATCACATCGTCTGCGCCCCGCACCTTGATGCGGTCCGGCTCCGCGCCGGGACGCAGGACGCGCTTGACGGCCGAGACGACCGGATGCTCGGGCGCCTGCTCCTTGAGCTGATCCTGCGGCACGATCTTGTCGAGCACGAGGCGCGGCGACACCTTGCCGTAGCCGATCTGCGCGAGCAGGTCTTCAGGCTTCGCGGTGGCGAACTCGGCGAGCACCTTCGCGATGTCGCCTTCGAGCAGCTTGGCGCCGTTCAGCCCGAAGCGGCGCGCTTCCTTCTCGAACACGCGCTTGCCGAGCTCGACGGCGCGCTCCTTCTCTTCGACCTGGATCAAGTGCTTGATCTTGTTGCGCGCGCGGGACGTCACCGCGAAGTTCAACCAGTCGCGGCTCGGCTTGTGCGACGCGTTGCGGACGATCTCGACGATGTCGCCGTTCTTGAGTCGGGTGCGCAGCGGCACCATGCGCCCGTTGACGCGCGCGCCGACACACTGGTGGCCGACGTCGGTGTGAATCGCGTAGGCGAAGTCGATCGCGGTGGCGCCTTTCGGCAATACCTTCACCGTGCCGCGCGGCGTGAACGTGTAGACCTCCTCGGGGTAGAGGTCGATCTTCAGGTTCGAGAGGAACTCCTGCGGATCGCGCACCTCCTGCTGCCATTCGAGCAACTGGCGCAACCAGTGAAAGTATTGTTCGTCGCGCTGCGCGCCGACGCGGCCTTCCTTGTATTTCCAGTGTGCGGCGATGCCTTCTTCCGCGAGGCGATGCATTTCCTCCGTACGGATCTGCACTTCAAAAGGAAACCCGCGGTCGCTGATCACCGACGTGTGCAGCGACTGGTAGCCGTTCGGCCGCGGCATCGCGATGAAGTCCTTGATGCGGCCCGGCACCGGCGACCAGGTTTGATGGATGATGCCGAGCGCGGCGTAGCAGTCCTTCACCGACGGCGTCACGACACGCAGCGCAACGAAGTCGTAGACCTGCTCGAGGTCGATCTTCTGTGCCTTGAGCTTCAGCCAGATGCTGTAGAGGCGCTTGACGCGGCCGTCGATGCTGACGATCGGCACCTGCGCGTCGTGCAGCTTGGCGCGCACTTCGCGCGTCAGCTCCTCGATCATCCCTTCGGTGGCGCGGCGCTTGGCTTCGACCCGCGTCTTGAGCGACAGATAGGCCGCCGGCTCGATGTAGCGGAACGACAGCTCCTCGAGCTCGTTCTTGATGCGGCTCATCCCGAGGCGGTTGGCAATCGGCGCGTAGATGTCGAGCGTCTCCTGCGCGATGCGGGCGCGCTTGTCGTCGGCCATGTGCTGCAGGGTGCGCATGTTGTGCAGGCGATCGGCCAGCTTGACGAGGATCACGCGGATGTCGTCGACCATCGCGAGCAGCATCTTGCGGAAGTTCTCGGCCTGGCGTTCCTCGGTCGACGAGAACGGGATCGCGCCGATCTTGGTCACGCCTTCGACGATGTGCGCGACGTCTTCGCCAAAGAGCGTACGTATCTTCTCCGGCGTCGTAAGCGTGTCTTCCACCACGTCGTGCAAGAGGCCCGCCGCGATGCAGACCGCGTCGAGTTTCATGTCCGCAAGGATGTCGGAGACCTCCAGGGGATGGACCAGGTAGGGTTCGCCGGAATGACGCACCTGTCCCTTGTGCGCGAGGGCCGAAAATACGTAGGCCTTGCGCAAAAACTCGAGATCGGCGTCAGGGCTGTAGCCCTTGACCTTGTCTAGAAGGTCTTCAAAACGAATCATGATGGCCTGGTGGCCGGCCGGCGGGGTGGCCTGCTTGAATTCTGTATCGGTTTGACGCCCAAATACCTGCCACTGGTGTCTAAACTAATGGGCGGGAAATACCGCTTTTCTTGGCCTTGCAGGGGCTTCCGGAAGCCAGATATACTCTCCGGCTTGCGGCTCTTGAACGGGTTCTACACAGGGGGATTTTGATGAAGATGCGGTCTTCGGCAGCGTATTTGGCGCTGTTTGTCGGGTTGAGCGTCACGCTTGCCGGTTGCGGATACTTGAATCAGGTCCGCGCCATGAAGGCGTTCAAGGACGGCAACAAGGCGTATGCGGCGAGCGACTGGCGCGTGGCGGTCCAGAAATACGAGGAAGCTGAAAAGCTGACCACCGGCGACGCGACATGCGAGTGGTGCCCGGCCATCTATTTCTACCTCGGCAACTCCTACGACAACATGTATCGGCCCGCCCGCAAAGGTGAGGCGTCCAACGATGCGTTGTTGCAGAAGGCGGTCGACAACTACAAGCTCGCGAGCGAGAAGCTGACCGAGAACACCCAGCCGAAGCGTTCGCTGGCACTCGAGTTCCTGGTCGCCGCCTACGGGCCCGGCAAGCTCGAGGATCCGACGCAGGCCGAACCGGTCGTGCAGCGCATGATTCAGCTGGCGCCGGGTGAGCCCACCAACTACTTCCAGCTCGCCAAGATCTACGAGGACTCTGGCGAATACGATCTCGCCGAGCAGACCTACCTTAAGGGCCGCGACGCCAAACCGAACGATCCTCAGGTGTACCTGACCGTCGCCGGCTACTACAACCGCCAGGGCGACTTCGACAAGCTGATGGAGAACATCCGCAAGAACATCGAGCTCGAGCCGCAGAATCCTGAGGCGCACTATCGCCTGGCCACCTACAGCTGGGACAAGGCGTCGCGCGACTTCCGCCTGGCCGACAAGGACAAGATGCAGATCATCCAGGACGGCCTCGCCGAAGTGAACAAGGCGCTGGAGATCAAGCCTGACTACGTCGAGGCCATCACTTACAAGGGTTTGCTGCTCCGCACGCAGGCGCTCGTCGAGAAGGATCCGGGCAAGCAGCAGGCACTCATCAAGGAAGCCTCGGCGCTGTCGGATAAAGCCAACTCGATGCGCAAGGCAAAGGCCGGAAACTAAACACTCGGTCAATTACCCCAAGTTCTTGAAAACAAAGCTGGTTCCTCTCCTGAGGGACCAGCTTTTTTTCTTTACCCACGCGTAACACGCGCGAGGGATAATTCTCAGGTTGTCTTCAGGAGCTCACATGAGAATTTTTTTGACTAGGCTTGTCTTGTCCCTCGTCGCCGTGTGCGCGTTTGCGCTCACCGCCGACGCGCAGGTCACCACCGGTTCGCTGAGCGGCAGGGTTCTGAACGCGCAGCAACAAGGCGTGTCCGGCGCAAACGTCATTGCCATCCATCTGCCTTCGGGCACGAGCTACGAAGCCACGACGCGCGCCGACGGGCGGTTCGTGATCCTCAACATGCGTGTCGGTGGTCCGTACTCGGTGACCGTGGCGTTCACCGGGACCGGGAGCGCGGCCTTCGCTCCTGAGACGCAGGAGAACGTCGAGATCAAC
>CAZBYY010000315.1:0-4079 GCA_964495855.1 uncultured Acidobacterium sp.
TCGGCCTCAAACGAACGACGCTCGTCGAAAAACTGAAGCGGTTGTAGCGGCCGGCACTCAGGGCCGACGGATCTGCTGATCGGTGAAGACCGTGACGTCCTTTGCCTGACGCATCAGGAGATCGAGCGGCGTCGCGTTGCTCGTCTTGTTGATCGCCGCCTGCAGCACCGGCAGCTTCCGCGGCCCGATCGCCACGATCCAGATCTTCTTCGTCTGCAGCACGAACCGCAGCGTCAGCGACAAGCGTCGCGGAGGCGGCTTTGGCGCATCCTCGATCGCGACGGCGCGCAGATCGTCAACGAGCAGCGCCCGATGGCCGGGGAACAGCGAGCAGATGTGTCCGTCTTCGCCGACGCCGAGGATCGCGAGATCGAGCGGGCCGTTGTGGAGCTCGTTGGCGAGCAGATCGTCGTACCAGAGTGCCGCCTGGCCGAGCGGCATCTTGTCTGTCGGCATGCGCAGCGCGCGTGGGCCTTTCGATCCGAGCGGTTTCAGCAGCATGCGCTCGGCGAGACCGTAGTTGGATTCGGGATCATCGGGCACGACCGCGCGCTCATCGGCCCAAAAGAAGGTCACGCGCTTCCAGTCCACATTCGCGTTCTTCAGCGCTCCGAGGAAGATGAGCGCCGTCGCGCCGCCCGACAACGCGCACGATAACCCCCCGGCACTTGGCACCCCGGCACCCGGCACCCGGCACCCCGACCTGACCCAGTCTTCAAACGATGAGGTGAGAACGCTGCGAAGCTCGTTGACGGGCGCGCCGATCAGTTCCATTCGCATGCTAACGTTATCGCGTCTCGACCTGCTGCGCTTCGACAATCTCGCGGATCGTGTGTTGAGGGTTCTTGGTAATACCCGGGTTGGGTGGTGGGTCCGCATCTTGCGGGAGATCCGAGCATCTCCGATGGTCACCGGGGCAACTTCCCACTGAAAACTTAACTGGCAACCGTCAGTTGGTAACTGGTATTTTCTTCTGGTGCCTCCACGCTACGCCTACTGGACGATCCTCGTCGACAACCAGCCGACGGCGTTTCGTGCGGCCTCCCAGGAAGACCTGCTGCCCACCTTCAAGCGCCTGAAGCAGAAGCACGATTCCGCCACGATGATGTGGTTTCAGAACGGGAAGCTGTGGCCCTCCCGCGTCGACGCGCAGGAAGCCATGCGCATGCGTGGCGAACGCGGCCGCGAAGGAGATCGGCGGCAAGGAGGGGGCTTTCGCTCTCGCCAACGCGATTCAGTGTCTCGCGCACGCAGTGAGCCCTCCTCAAACAAGCTCGAATGGCAACCAAAGGAGAAAACGTCCTCCGGCACTAGACATGAGGCGCCGGGCACTCGCTCTGCCGGCACCCAGCCTGATCGCATTGAATGGAAACCAAAGGGCTCCTTCACCCCCGCCCCCAAGCGCGCTGATCGTCCTGAGTGGAAACCAAAGAGCGAATCGTCAAACAAGCTCGAATGGCAACCAAAGGGAGAGGGTTCACCGGGCACTCGGCACCGGGCACCCAGCACCCGTCCGACATCAGGCACCCGGCATCCGGCACCCAATAATTGGACCCCGAAACGTGGCTACACCGGTGCGAAGCCTGAAGGCGCCGCGCAGAAGCGCAAGTGGATTCCCAAAGACGAGTACAAGAAGTCGCAAGGCATCGAGGCGCGTCGCGACAAGAATTGGCGTCCCGGCGGCGAGCACCAGGATCCGCGCCAAAAATACAAGGACGCGAAAAAGGCCAAGTGGCAGCGCTTCAAAAAGAACGTCCGATCGCGTTGGGAGACCAAAGCGGGTAAGAAGAAGAATGAAGGCTAGATCTCTGCTGGCCTGATCGCCTGCTGACATGATTGCCCACATCGTCCTGTTCCGACCGAAGCCGACGCTCACCGATGCTGGGCGTGACGAGCTGGTCACCGCGTTGCAGCGTGCGGTTGATGGCATCCCATCCATCGCCCGGGCGCGCATCGGCCGCCGCATTTTGTTGAATCGTCCCGGCTATGAAACAGCAATGGCCGAGCACTATGAGTACTCGGCCATTCTCGAATTCGATTCCGAATCCGAGTTACGCGCCTATTTGGATCACCCCGCCCACGCGGAACTCGGCAAGCGCCTGTTCATGTCCGCCGCCGCGGTGCTCGCCTACGACTTCACCTGTGCCCCCGGCAACGAACTCCGAACCATCCTACCCTAGTCCCTAGTCCCTAGCCCTAAGCTCCCACGCCCCGCGCACTGGCGTGGTGTTCCAAGAACCACTGATACGTCTGCGCAATCCCGTCCCTCAGACCAATTGTGTGTTTCCATCCGAGCCTGTGCAGGCGCGAGACGTCGAGCAGCTTGCGGGGGGAGCCGTCCGGCTTGGATCGATCGTAGACGATGGTGGCGTTGGGGTAGACCGCCTGGCGAACCATCTCGGCGAGTTCGGCGATCGACACGTCCTCGCCCGTCCCGACGTTGATGTGGGACAACTCGCTGTAGTGTTCCATCAGGAACAGGCAGGCTGACGCCAGGTCGTCCACGTGCAGGAACTCGCGGCGTGGTGATCCGGTGCCCCAGATCGTCACCTCTCTGCGGCCCTCTTCTTTGGCGTCGTGGAATTTGCGGATCATCGCCGGCAGCACGTGGGAACTGGTGAGGTCGAAGTTGTCGTTGGTGCCGTACAAGTTGGTCGGCATCGCCGAAATGAAGTCGCACCCGTACTGCTTGCAGTACGACTGGCACAGCTTGATGCCGGCGATCTTCGCAATCGCGTAGGCTTCGTTCGTCGGCTCGAGCGGGCCGCTCAGCAGTTCTTCTTCCTTCATCGGCTGTGTCGCCAGCCGCGGGTAAATGCAGGAGCTGCCGAGATACAGCAGCTTCTTCACGCCGAACAGGTGTGCCGAATGCACGACCGTCGCGTGAATCATCATGTTGTCGTAGATGAATTCCGCCGGGCGTGTGGAGTTTGCGAGAATGCCGCCGACCGTGCCTGCGACAAGGTAGACCAACTCGGGCCGATTCGCCTTGAACCAATAATTGACCGCGGCCTGATCGCGCAGGTCGAGCTGCTCGCGCGAGGCCGTGAGGATGTTGGTGAACCCCGCGCGTTCGAGCCGGCGCACGATCGCCGAACCCACAAGTCCGCGGTGGCCGGCGACGAAGATTCGCTGTGAGGTGTGCGCCATCGTGACGTCGCGGACTCAGCTTATCAGACCGCCGCGACCCCGCGTTCCTGCAAGGCGTCGGCGATGCGCCGGGCGGCGTGGCCGTCCCAAAGTTCGGGGATCGTTCCGGCCACCGTCGGCGAGGCGAGTTGTGCGTTGGCCGCATCGAACAGGCGTTTCGGATCGCGCCCTACCAGCTTGTTGCTACCGATGGTGATCGTCACGGGCCGTTCGGTGTTGTCGCGCACGGTGAGGCACGGCACGCGCAAGTAGGTCGTCTCTTCCTGCACGCCGCCTGAGTCGGTGATGACGAGTCGGGCGGTTTTCTGCATCCCGAGGAATTCGAGGTAGCCGACCGGGTCGATGATGTGGAGCCCCTTCGTCTGCAACCATCGCTGCGACATTCTCGCGCGTGTGCGCGGGTGGACCGGGAATACGACCGGGCAGCGTGATGCCAATGTGGCCAGCACGTCGAGGACCGCATCGAGAAGCGGTGCCGAGTCGACCGTTGCGGGTCGGTGCAGCGTCACCAGGATGTAGGGCGAGCCTGGCGTGATGCCGATCGTGGACAGCACCGGTGATCCATCGGCGATGTCGAGGCTGCGGATCAGCGTATCGATCATCACGTTGCCGACGCGGATGATCGCGTTCGGATCGGTGCCTTCGCGCAGCAGGTTCTGGTCGCCGTCGACGGATGGCGTGAACAGGTACGTCGCAAGTCGATCCGTCACCATGCGGTTGACTTCTTCCGGCATCGATCGATCAAACGAGCGCAACCCCGCTTCGACGTGCGCCACCGGGACGCCCAGCTTTGCCGCCGCGATCGTCGCGGCCATCGTCGAATTCACGTCACCATAAACGAACAGGAGGCTGGTTGGTTGTGAGGTGAGCGCGTGTTCGACGCCCGTCATGACCGCGGCGGTTTGTTCCGCGTGCGTGCCTGATCCGAC
>CAZBYY010000316.1:0-4072 GCA_964495855.1 uncultured Acidobacterium sp.
GTCGGCCAGCTTCTTCTGAATCAGCTGGTTGGCGGCGAGGGGGCGGCCGAACTGCTTGCGCTCCATCACGTAGTTGCGCGCGCGATGCCAGCAGTCTTCGGCCGCGCCGAGCGCGCCCCAGCAAATGCCGTAGCGCGCGCTGTTCAAGCAGGTGAACGGACCCTTCAGCCCGCGAATCTCGGGAAAGGCGTTTTCTTCCGGGCAGAAGACGTTGTCCATCACGACTTCGCCCGTCAGGCTCGTGCGCAGGCCGACCTTGCCGTGAATCGGCGGCGCGCTCAACCCCTTCATGCCCTTCTCGAGAATGAATCCGCGGATCACATCCCCATCATCCTTCGCCCAGACGATGAACACGTCGGCGATGGGGCTGTTGCTGATCCACGACTTGGTGCCGGTCAGCGCGTAGCCGCCATCAACCTTCTTCGCGCGCGTTTGCATGCCGCCCGGATCGGATCCGTAGCCGGGCTCGGTGAGGCCGAAGCAGCCGATCCATTCGCCGGTCGCGAGCTTCGGCAGGAACTTCTTCTTTTGCGCCTCGGTGCCGAACTCGTTGATCGGCACCATCACGAGCGAGCCTTGCACGCTCATCATCGAGCGGTAGCCCGAATCGCCGCGCTCGATCTCGCGCGCGACCAGGCCGTAGCTCACGTAGTTCATGCCGGCGCCGCCGTACTCCTCCGGGATGACCACGCCGAGCAGGTCGAGCGCGCCCATCTCCGGGAAGATCGACGGGTCGGTCTTCTCGTGGCGGAACATCTCGAGCACGCGCGGCAGCAGCTTGTCCTGCGCGAAGGCGCGCGCGGTGTCGCGCACCATCTTCTCTTCGTGGGTGAGTTGCTGATCGAGGAGCAGGGGATCGCTCCAGTTGAAACGCGTGCCGGCGCCCTTGGACATGACGTTAGGAATCATGCCACGAGCGCCGTCGGATCGCCTAGAAGCGCGTGGTGAGCGCGATGCGTACCGATCGCGGCGAGCCCGGCAGGATGTTGGTGTTGTTGTGGGCCGATGCGAAGTATCGCGCGTTCAGCAGATTCTCGATGTTGACCTGCACGCGCGCCTTGCGCGACGCGTACCAGAACAGGGCCGCATCCGCACGCGCAAATGCCGGCAGGGTCACGAGGTTGTCGGTGGCCGCGAAGATTTCGCCCCGATGGATCACGCCGATGCCGGCCGAGATGCGGGATGACACGTCGTACTTACTCCAGAATGAGGCCGAGTGGCGGGGGACGTGCGCCAGGATCGCCCCGGCCTGCGCGCTTGCCGAGATCGAGCGGGTGATCTGCCCGTCCTGGAACGCATAGCCGCCATTCACCGTCCACGACGGAGTGATGCGTCCGTCAATCGAGAGCTCGATGCCTCGCGTGCGTTGCGCATCGACCAGCAGCGTGCGCGTCACATCGAGCGGATCGGCCACGGCGACGTTACCGCGATCCAGGCGGTAGCCGGCCACGGCCACGGCCATGAGTCCGTTGTCCCACTTGGCGCCGATTTCACGATTGCGGAACGTTTCGGGCTCGAGCGCCTGGGTCGTGAGCGACAGCGAGCCGAGCTGGTCGCCGGCGCGAGGCACGTAGGCCACGCTGTAGCTTGCGTAAATCGAAACCGGCACGGTCGGCTTGTAGATCACACCCGCGCGTGGTGAGAGCAGCCGATCGTGGCTGACGAGCGTGACACCGGCGCGGTGATTGTCCAGGTTGACGTCGAATTGGTCGGCGCGCAGGCCGACGACGGCCCGGAGCGATTTCGTCAGGGAGATCTGGTCCTGCACGTACGCGGCGGCGACGGTGGCCCTGCCGGTGTTGTCGGCGTCGGTGGCATTCTGTCGGAACTCCAATGGGAGCAGCATCCGCGGGTTCATCAGCGGCACCGTCGTCGTTGTCACGTTGGGGCCGAGCGTGGGGAAGAACGCGGTGTTACGGAAGTTGCTCGTGAGCTGGCGCCCCGCTTCAACGCCGGCCGCAAGCACGTGACCAATGTGGCCGGTCTGCGTGTTGACGATCAGGTCCGTCTGGTGAAACAGGTTCTGCCGATTGGCGCGATGGTCATAGCCCGAGATGCTCACGTTGGCGCCGTTGACGGCGCCGGGGACGAGATTGCGATAGAACTTGTCGTAATCGCCAAACGTCGTACGGCTGCGGATGCTCGCGCCGAGTCTGAGATTGTGCTCGAGCAGCACGCTCGCAATGTTGACGTCCGCGCGGCTGGTGTTCACGTCCGCGCTGCCGAAAAACGTGGACGGATCGGTGTCGACGGGCCGGCCGTTCACCGACGGGATGCCGCGGTCGGCGGTGCGGTGGTCCCGGAAGAATTCGTAGCTGGCGCGCAGCGTCGTGTTCGCTCCAAGCACGAACGCCACCGTGGGATTGATGCCGGCGCGTTCGAGCGCGAATCCGGCGCGATAGGAATCGGACGACTCGTACATCGTGGTGATGCGCGCGGCGAGCGTGGATGACGGCGCTCCACCGAGATCGGCGGCCACGCGACGATTGCCCCACGAACCGAGTTGCGCGTCGAACTGCCGCACGGGCGACCACCCGGCTTCACGCGTGACGCGGTTGATCACGCCGCCCGCGCCGCCGCGGCCGAAGATCATCGCGTTTGCTCCCTTGATCGCCTCGATGCGCTCGACGTTGTAGGTATCGCGCAAGTACTGCGCATCGTCTCGCACGCCGTCGACGAAGAAGTCGCCGGTCGTGATGTTGCCGCGCAGGACCGGGGTGTCGCGATTGCCTTCTCCCTGCGCGACGCCGACGCCCGGCATGTAGCGGAGGACGTCCGCCATGCTGTGCATGCGCTGATCGGCGATCGTCGTGGCGGAGACGACGGCGATTGCCTGCGGGATGTCGCGGAGAGGCGTTGGCGTTTTGGTGGCACTGCGGACCGCGGCGGCGGCTGGTCCGCCGTCCACAGTCACGGCTTCCGCAACGCTCGCCACCTGCAAGGCGAACACGTTGCCCCGGGTGTTCACGGCGCCGGCATCCAACACCTCGGTGAGTACGGCGAACCCGGGTGCGCTGATCACCAGAGTGTAAGGCCGGTGTTCAAGCGCGAGTTCGAACTCGCCGCGAGCATTCGTGCTGACGACGATCGGCGCCGACGCAACAGCCCCCTTCGCGGTGACGGTTGCGCCCACGATGGCGCCGCCCGCCTGGTCCACGACGCGGGCATGAAGGCGGGCCTCTGTCTGCGCGGCGCAGGGGACGGCGGCGGTGAGCGTGCAGGCCAGGGCGGTGATGAGCGAGCGAAGCGGCGCGGCGAGTGTCATGAAATGAGATTCAGTCTCAACTTTGAATTTCGAGCTTAATGCCGACCAATTTGGTCCGTCAAGTGCCCGTGGTCGATAATGTCTGGAAACGTTTTCGAATCAGTCGTTTGCGGGAATCATCGCCTTGACTTCTGTGGTGGCCGTCCGCATAATTCTGGAAACCATCGGACGATAGCGCGCACTCCCAGCCGCTGCCGAGTCCACCTTCCGTCGGAGGTTCACAGTCAGCCGCTTGGTCATTGGATCGACGAAGCGTGGCCGGCGCGTGGCGTGAACGTCCGTGGTGATTGGCATGTCCTTGGAAGACCGCATCAAGACATCGGCAGACCAGGCGAAAGCCTCGGTCGATCAGGCCATCGATACCCTCGTCACTCAGTTCCTCGAACACGCCGCGGCCGATCGTGAAGTCGCCGTGCGGGAAGCGCGCGCGCAAGCCTTTGAGGACGCCGAGCAGGCCGCGCAGCAGCGCGTGGCAGACGCCGAAGCGCGTGTCCGCGCGACGATCGACGAGCAGATCGCGCAGGCGCGAGCCGAGGATCGAGAAGTAGCGGCGCGCGACATTCGCCGTCAGCTTGAAGGCGAAGTCGAACAGAAGATGCGCGATGCGCTCGAGGCCGCTGAACATCGCATGAAGATGGCACTCGCGGACGGTGAAGCGCGGGCGGCAGAAAACCTGAAGTCATCCGTTGCGGCCGCGCTGGTGAACGAGCGTGAGATCGAGCTGGCCGGCGTTGGACGGCTGCTCGAAAGCATCCGCGGCCTCGACGGCGCGACGACGCTGAGCGAAGTCCTGGACGCGCTGGCGCT
>CAZBYY010000317.1:0-4069 GCA_964495855.1 uncultured Acidobacterium sp.
TGTTCTGTTCTTCTTGAACGGTACTGCCAATCGCGATGACATAACGCATGCTCGCTACATTGCCCCGAAAGCCCGCGCGGCGGTTGTCGACAAATTGCGACACGAGGTGATCAAGAAGTAAGCCCGCGCCTGAAATCCGGCGTACAGGCGAGCCGGGGAGTGTGACCTCCCCGCCCATGTTGGTGGGTTGTGGTGGCAGATAGTGTCGCAATCCCGGAACGGGCTGCGAGCGTTGCTGCATCTCTGTAGAGCAAGCGGGATGCCAGTGCCACGCCGCGGGGTTTCGGCCGTCGCGCGCCGGAATCACGTGCCGACGCGGCCGTGATGTGGCACGGCGCTACCAGCCTGTGGCAGCGGCGCCACCCTTTCCGCCTTTTTCGACCTGGTGTGCTGTTGTGAACATCGCCGCGCCTGCTCGGGCTCGTACGATGGCTGCATGACATTTGCCCAACAGAAACAGCTTGTCCTTGCGGCCTGGGTCGCGACCGTCGCCGTCATCGGGATCGTGTTCGCGATCGACAAGCCGAACCTGTGGATCCTGATCGCCTGCCTCGCGCTCGCGCCGACGGCCGTCGCCAGCTGGTTGTGGAATGGGCCGGAAGCCACCGTCTCGCAGCTCATCGACTTGGGGCGGTCGCGATCGTGACCGAATCTGAAGACACCCGCTGGGAGAACTGGCGGGCGAAGGGACGCGCGGAGGACCGGCGATTTCGCCGCGGGCTGCGCGTCGTGATGGTGGCGGGCGCAGCGGCGATCGCGCTTGGCGGCGCGCTGTGGTTTGCCTTCCAGGTCTGAGTGAAAGGACCTATGCGATTCCTCGAGCACCCCAGCGACGCGGCCGAGCGCGAGCAGCGAGCACTGCCGCCGCCCTGTCCGAAATGCCACTCGGTTCACTCCTGCTCGGCGTCCAAGCGCCCGACTCTCGACAGTTATTGGCGCTGCCTGCGCTGCGGAGAGGTCTGGAACCCCAGCCTGATGGTCGGTTTCTCACGGCGGAGCTGGAACCGGTAGGGTCGGGACGAGGCGCCGATGGGCCACACGCGTGGTTGGCGCGTTTCGTGCTACACTGCTATCACTGTCTGACCGCCCGCGCTTCACGCTTCCCGCATAAGATCCGAGTTTCTCGCCTCTCCTGCGTTTGTCGCTGAGCATACCGCTCGAGCCAGCCTTCAGATTTTTCGCATCCGCGAGATGCAGGAGTCGTTTATGAGCACCAAACTGTATGTTGGAAACCTTCCGTACCAGACCACCGAATCGGATCTGCACACCTTGTTCGATCCGATGGGCCCGGTCGAGACCATCAACGTGGTCATGGACCGCGCCACCGGCCAGGCGCGCGGCTTCGCGTTTGTGGAGATGGGCACTGCTGAAGCCGCCACGCGCGCGATCAGCGAGCTCGATCGCCGCGATTTCGGCGGCCGCAGCCTGACCGTCAACGAAGCGAAGCCGATGACCGACCGCGGTAACGGCGGCGGCTTCGGCGGACGTCAGCGCCGCTAGTCGCGCTGATCGACCGCAACACTTTGCGAGCGGCATGCCCACGGGCGTGCCGCTCTTTTTCGTTCAGGCCGTTCGCTCCTCGACAGCTGGATACGTCACGTCAGTGCCGTTCACGCGCGCAAACGGCGTGAGCGCATGCGGGCGCGCACGCGTCGCGCTGCTGATTTCCAGCACCGCGATCCCTCGCGCCAGCAGCGCATCGGCGATCAGCGACCGATGGCAGCGCCACGGCACCGCTTCCGCGCACATCAGCGCCACGCGCTCGTGTCGCGCCAGGGCGATCGCCTCGTCCAGCGCGCGCGTGAAGTCGGCCGACTGGAGGTAGTCGGCGTAGCCGCGAAAGCTCTTGTTGCGCCATCCCATGTTGGGTGAATCGGGCCGCGCGCGGCGCAGCCCCCCGAGTCCTGGCAGGTCTGAGTAGTGGATGCCGGCGTCCGCCAGCAGGCCGGGTAGCTGCGCGATGTCGAACTGCGGATTGAAGCGCGACCGCGGCATGGTGCGCACATCGACGATGCGCGTGACGCCGTGGGAGTGCAGCAACCGGATGAAGTCGTCGATCGGCCGTGTCGAGTGCCCGATCGTAAAGACGGGGTGGTCGCTCACGACGTGGGGTGGAGCAAAGCTGGGGCCACCTTCCGTATTCGCTCAGGCCATTCGACGTGTGGGGCGAGTGGCCGTGAGCGAACCTTCGGCCGGAGACTATGCTGTCGTGCTACGGAACCAGTTCGTCAAAGTGACGTTTCGCGAATGCTCGACCCGAGCCGCTCTTTAAGTATTTTTCAAAGGCACGCGCGGTGCGCTCATGGTGAAAATGGAACGACGCAAAGACGACCCATGGCCGGTCGTTCGCGGTGTCCACATTCTGGCCCGCATTGTGCGACTGCAGGCGCCGGGTGAGGTCGGAAGTCAGGCCAGTGTAGCGGCGGGTCGTATTGCTGGTACTGCGAAGCACGTAGACGATGGTCTTGTCAGCCATGTCCTTGAGCAGAGCAATCGCGCTGCCGCCAGAGATATCTAGAAGACGGCAGATTCTGATTCAGAAGATTGCGAAACTTGCTGATTGAGCGAGGGGTTGTTACAGCAGATTCTGCGCTGTCTGGCCGACGTAGTCGGCCGAGCCGTAGCTCGAGGAAGTGCGAAGAAAGTCCGCCTATGCGCTTCGCGCTTCGGCGCGGCAGCCTTCGCCTGAACCGAGAGCGAAGGCTGGCGGAGAGGGTGGGATTCGAACCCACGTGCCCTTTCGGACAAGACGCTTTCGAGGCGCCCCCGTTACGACCACTTCGGTACCTCTCCGCTCTGAGTGGACCGGCTAAGTCGCAGGAACTTCCGATTATATATCAGCGGCCTTTGAGCGCCGCTCGGGCACGTTCCAGGGCCACGTCAAAGGCGGCATCCGCCGGCGACATCACGTCCGGCTTGACCCCGTCACCCTCCCAGTTCGACTGGTTGATCGCACTGCGAATGTGGCCGTTCGGGACCGTCACCTCGAAGAGATCGTTGACCGGATACGGCCGCCCGGGATTCGCCGCGCCCGCGGTGCGCTCGCCGATGATCGTCGCGCGCTGACGCTCCTGGAGCAGGTAGGCCAGCCCCTCGCCGCCGGAGAAGGTCCTGTTCGACGTCAACACAAAGATCGGCCGCGTGCCGTTGCGCGGGAGGGATGCGGTCGCGGGTTCGGTCGTATACGACGTGACGTCTCCCTCGCGCGGGATGATGTCGAAGAGCGGCAGGCCCGGCTCGTCGAAGAGATAACTCATGACAAGCGCAATCGTGCCCGGCGAGCCGCCGCCGTTGTGGCGCATGTCGATGATCAACGCCTTCGCCGGCGCCAGGGTCTTCATCGCCGCGGCAATCGCGTTACGATGCTCAACCGGCCGAAGGAACATCGTCATCTCGAGCACGCCGATCTGATCGGGCAGCAGCTCGACCCGCGCGACGCCGGCAGTGGTCGGCGTGTCGCGAGTCGGCGACGGCGCGGGCGTGCCTGCTGCGGGGGGCGCTGGTTGCGTGCTGATCACCGCCATGCGCAAGTGCTTGTCTTTCGTCAGCGCAAAGAGCTGCGAGTTGACGAGCGCCGCCAGCGTCTCCGGCTTGGTAATCGCATCAACGCGCCCCGACGCGCGCAGCGCCTTCAATGAGGCGGCGACGCGCTCCGCAACGGTCGCGTCGAAGTACTCCTTGTTGACGACCTCGGCGAGCGAGTCGAGCGTCGAGTGCACGAGCGCGACGTTCAGCGTCGCGGACTGGCCGAGCGCGAGCACGATCGCAACCGCGGACGCGAAACTGAGCGGCATCGACATGTGGAGGTCATGTTACCCGCAACGCCACGTCATCAGGCGAGTCACGGCGAGGAGTCTCTTGTCGTTTGCGTTCGACCGAGCCGACTCGGAGCCTTTACCGGAAAAGCGAACGGAGGCCAGGGTTTGGCGCGGCAGCGCTCCAGCGGTTCGTGCCGCCGAGAGAGCTTTTCCCGGCGAGGGAGAGCAAACGACAAGAGGCTCGTCGCCGTGGAAACGCGCCTGATTACAGTAGCGTGCCGCGCAGCACCACGACCGCGACGCTGAAGTAG
>CAZBYY010000318.1:0-4053 GCA_964495855.1 uncultured Acidobacterium sp.
CAACAACGCCTTGCGCTCCTCGAACGACAGGTCGCGCACTTCGGCGGCGATGCGCTCGTACTCGTTCACTTCCTGCAGGGCCGGGCGCGTCTCCGGCACGCCGTAAATCATCAGGAACACCCGCCCAGCCGGCCTGACCTTGCGGCACACGTTCTCGGTCGCCAGGTAGGTGTTGCCGGTGTGGTGCACGACCCCGAAGCTGAACGCCAGGTCGAAATCCGCGACTTCGCTCCACTCCAGCAGATCGACCCGCTGCAGCACGTGGCGGTCGCGATACGGAGCGCACAGCTCGGCGGTTCGCCGCAGCGCCGCCTCGCTCTGATCGCACGAGGTCACCGAGGCGCCGAGCTTCAGGAAGCCGACGCTGTAGCGGCCGATGCCGCAGCCGATGTCGACAATGCGCTTGCCGGCGAACCACTCTCGCGGCAGCCGCGTGATCGCGCAAATGTGATCTTCGAGACCGGCCATGAACGCGGGATCGCTGGGCAGCGCCGCGCCGGTCGGCATGTGTTCCCATTGGAAGCTGAAGCTCGCCTTGGTTTGGTTGGCGAGGGAACTACGCCGGACCGCTTGCCACAACGCACGCCGATTGGCCGCGCTGAGGCGCGACACTTCTCGATCGAGATACTCGAGATGCTCGCGGTGGGTGCGCAAATGCCGCAATTCGCCGACTGAAAGCGCCGTATCGCGAATGTCGCGGAGCACGGCGCGCCACCCCGCCATCATGCCCGCTCCGTGGCTGGACGCCGCGGCAACAAGTCTTGCCCGATCAACAGCAGTGGCAGCGTGAGCACGGTCACGTAGTAAATCCACTCAAGCGGATAACTGTAGCGGGGCTGCGAGTATTCAACCAGCGACACGATCATGCCGTTGCCCAGCGGCGCGCAGACCAGCACGAACAGCAGGAATGCCGCGTCGTGACGGAATCGCGTGCGGACCAGAATCAGAGTCGTGATCGCGAAGACAAGGAGCTGTGCATAGGACCAGATCACCCGCGAAAACAGTGATCGCGTCAGCGACAGCGTCTTGAGGTAGATCCGGGTCAGCGCCGTTTGGTCGAATGCGATGCGCTGGTTGAGATCCATCTGGTGCGTCGGGTCGTAGTCAGCTATGTGAATCGCCGGCGGGACGGAAACTGGATCGGCAAACTCCTTGCCCCAGCGCACCATCTCTGGCAGCCCACGATTTTTGGAGAAGTGCTTCTCGATGTAGAACAGGTTCACACGGTTGTAAAGGTAGACGCGGAAGTCGTAATTCTGGTCGATGCCCTTGTAGTAGAACAGCATCATCACGACAAAATGTTTAATGAAGCGATCCGGGTGCGCCGCGATGGCATCCTTCGAGATGCGTAGCAGCCATTCCCTGTGAAGGGGCGTCCCCCAGCCAGACGTGACTTTGGAGATCTCTGTATGGGGGCCGTAGTAATGGCTCCGCAAGTACAGATCATAGACGCGGCGTAAATCCCAGGACTCGTTCAGGATACGCAGTTCCTCCGGCGTGTTGCGCTCAGCCGTCATCTGCTGAACCTTGCGAATGGCGCTGTTGATCTCTGGCGGATACTGGTCATTCGTCTCCCAGTAGAGGTTCGTAATCAGAGAAATCTCTGTCGCATCCGAGGCGCTGAGCACGAATGAACCGATGGTCTTGTAGTTGTAAGTGGCGAGTGCCAGCAACAACAGCGGCAATGGCACAGCGTAGGCGACGACCATCCCCCATGGCACGCGCCTCCACAGAAAGTAAGCAAGCGCCATGGCGTAGATGACGAGAACGTACATGCCGCCCGGCCTGGCGTACAGCACGAGCGCCAGGCCGGTCGAGGCTGCCGCTGCCCAACCCAGTTTATGCCGGCCGCCGAAACATAACGAGTAGGCAGCAAACGAGAGCATCAGCATGCTGGTGTAAAGGCTCTCGGACAATAACGCAGAGTCGTGTTCGAGACTATCAGAGTCAATGAAGAACGCGCCTAATGCGACTGCCGCCGCCAACGAAAGGGCCGGCTGGAGCCGGTAAATGGCGAACACCATCAGCAGTCCGGCAGCGAACGAACATGCCGTCTGCAGGTAGACAATCGCCATCACCTTGTTGGCGACGGAGAAGACGGCGGCCATGACGAGCGGCACGAGCGGCGAGCGGTCTCCAAATTTCGGCAGTTCGCCATTCTGGATGGCTTCAGAGATCACCAGATAGCTTCCAGAGTCTGGGTGCACCACGCCGACGGGAAAATCAATCAGAAACCAGAGCCGGCCAGCTGCGAAAACAGCAGCGAATAAGAGCAGCGGCAGCCACAACGGAATGCGCAACGAGCGTATGATCATGCTGCGCTTTCGCGCACCAGCGCGTGGCCGCCGTCAATGAAGCGGTCATGCCAGCGGAAGTAGTTCAACAGCACATACAGCGGCAGACTGTGGTCGCGGCGGCCTGACAGATGTTCGGCCCACAAACGCCGGCAGTACGCTGCATCGAGGTAGCTGTGCTTGCCTGCCGAAGCGAAGGATTCGTCGGCCAGGCCGCGTAGCTGATGGCGCAGCAGCTGCGACAGGGGCGAGACGAGCCCGGTCTTTCGGGCGCGCGTGACGCGTTCCGGCAGCAGCCCTTCATATGCCTTACGTAGAATATGTTTGGTCCGCGTACCGCGGATCTTCATCCGGTAGGGAATCGAAAACGCGAACTCGACGAATCGCTTGCTGAGGAACGGCGGGCGCACCTCGATCGAAAACGCCATACTCAATCCGTCCATAAGCACGTTGGCGTTGTCGATGCAGAACATCTGCATGTCGGCATAGAGGATCCGCTCCTCATCCGCCGCATCGGCCAAGGTCGCATAATGCGACGCGTAGACCGAATAGGCGTCAACATCGATGGTTCGCAGCGCGTCTCTCCCGAAGAGCGCACCTTTGTCATCCGGCGTGAACACTGTGCGCCACCAGTAATGGCTCTTGAATCGGTCGAACTCGGCGCCCTGAGTGAACTTACGGGCCAGAAAGTCGTAGCCGTATTTTCTGTGTGATGGCGGCAACTGGCGCGCACCGGCACGCAACAGCGCGCGGAGGGGCGACGGCAGCATCCGATAGTAAGGGCGCATTTCGTCGGCGAGATACGTCGAATACCCGGCGAATAACTCGTCATTGCCCATGCCGGCGAGGGCGACCTTCAACTGGGACGACGCGGCGCGGAAGATGTGCCACTCCGCCAGGTTCGCGACGTTGGCATTGAGCGAATCGACGTGATAGACCATCTGGTCGAAGATGTCGGCGGCGTCATGATCTTCGACGAACGTAGTGGAGCCCTTCAGTCCGGCCTCGGCCAGATTGGCTTCCACGTCACGCGCCTCGTCGTACGACTTCTCGCGGAAGCCGACGGTCACGGCGCGGATATCGGGATAACCAATCTGTTGCAACTCGTAAAGGATGATGTTCGAGTCCATCCCTCCTGACAGCAACAGGCCGACCGGCACGTCGGATTCGAGCGAATCCTTGACCGCGATCCGGCATTCGTGACGCAACGCCTCGGCAATATCCGCTTCACTCGCGCGTTCCAAAGAGCGGTTGATCTTCAACGACCAGTATTTCCAGGCACGCTGGTGGCCGCCAGTGAAGCGGATCGCCTCTCCCGGCGCGACCTGGCGCACCCCGGAGATAATCGTCTCCGGACCAGGCGTATAGAAGTAAGTGAAATAATGCGAGAGTGATTGCAGGTTCACGTCAGGGGCGACCAAACCCGACGCCAACAGAGCCTTGATCTCAGATCCGAACACGACTCGAGTTGGTTGCGCGGCGTAGAACAGCGGCTTGATGCCAAACGGGTCACGGGCCAGCGTCAATGCGCGCGACGGATGATCCCACAGCGCAACCGCAAAGAAGCCGTCCAACCGCGGCCAGCACTCGTCGCCCCACTGCCGATACGCGTGCAGGATCACTTCCGTATCACTTTGCGAACGGAAAGTGTGGCCCAGTTGCTCCAGCTCCCGGCGAATCGACCTGAAGTTGTAGATCTCGCCGTTGAACACGATCGACAACGCGCCGTCATCGATCGACATCGGCTGGTGGCCACCGG
>CAZBYY010000319.1:0-4051 GCA_964495855.1 uncultured Acidobacterium sp.
ACCGCCCACCACCTCGAAGCGTTCGCGATCATTGGCCTGCACCACGCTCCAGCCGTACGACGGGAGGGGGAGGCGGCCGCTGGTCGGATCGGGCGTGCGCCCGCCAGGGCCGGTCGGAACACCCGTTGGAGTCCCGCCGCCGGCCGGCGGGGGAGGCGGCGCCGGTTTATCCATCGTAGTGAACTGCAACGTGTTCGAGTACGGTGATTCCCTTGCCCCGTCGCTGGCCCTGACGCGCCAGAAGTAGGTGGTCTTGTACGGCAACTCACCGAGCGTCATCGTGGTCGAACCCGCCGCCGTGTTGATCGGCACCGTCACGACCGCGACGAGTTGCGTGAAATCCGCGTTGCTCGACACTTCGAAGCGATAGCCCACTCCAGATGTGCCGGAGACGTTGCCGTTAGTCGCTTTGAACTCCGGCTTGTTCGTGGTGAGCACGCCGCTCGGCGCGGTTGCGACCGGGGCATCGACGACGACCGGAGGCACGACCGAGAAACTCGACACGGTCGAGTAGGGCCCCGTGTTGGCGCCGTCGAGTGCGCGTGTGCGCCAGTAGTAGGTGTATCCGGCACCCAAAGGAGCCGGCAACTTGTAGGTCGTGCGCCCGTTCGAGCCCAGTTCCACGCGATCGGCCTGATGCACGAGCTGCTGGAAGCCGTTGTCGGTTGCCACTTCAACCTGCAACCAGAGCGTGCGTGACCCACTGCTGCCGGCGTTCTCGATCAGCAGGATTGGCGGCTCGGTGGAGAAGGTCAGGGTCGACCCGGCGTAGGGCTCAAGCGGCCGCGGAGCCGTGATGTTGACGCCTGGGATCGGCCCCGCGACAGATGGCGCGGTTGGGTTTGCACTCTTGGAGGCCTCGCAGCCGGCCAAGCAAACCATTGCAGTGATGGCGGTTATCGCCCGAATACTGCTGAAACTCATCATGCAGAGAATCCCTCAACCTGTCTATTTCGGTTCAAACTGCCCACTACTTTACACTATTGCGCTAGGTCGTACCACCTAGAAAACGGAGCGGGCAGATCGGAGCGTTGCACCCCGGTTTGACTACGAAACGGCTTACCGCCTCCTCATGAAAAAGAACCCACCCACTAACGAGAGCGCCATCACCAGGCCGGTCGACACGAGGGAGAGTGCGACGGCGGCATCGGTGGGCAGCCCGAACCGACGAAAGAAGAACGCGAACACGGCTTCACGGACGCCGAATCCGTTGATCGAGATCGGCGCCATCTGGACGACGAGGCTCACCGGAATGAGCACGGCGCCCAGGAAAATCGGCAACGGAATCGAGAGTCCCATGGCCGTGAGCAAATAAAAGGCCACGATCGTCACTTGCACGACGATCGCGCCAGCGAAGGCACCTGCCAGTGCGCCAGGCGCATTTCGGAACTTCAGCACCGCTTCCTCGAGTCGCGCGGCGCGTTCGGTGACCCAGGGCTTGTTCAAGGCGCGGACTGGGCGCAGCAGGTGGCCTACCAATCCGGGAATCGAAATTACCAAAATCGCTGTTGCAATTCCGGCGGCCGTCACCAGGAACAGCCAACGCGCACCGGGCATGTGCATCCCAAACAGCGATGCGGTCAGAGCTCCCGTTGTCGCGATCAACACGAGCGCGGTAAGACCGAGCACCCGATCCACGAAGATGACCATTGTGGCCAGGGTCTTCGAGCCGGCAGCTGGTGCGGTGTCGGCGATGCGAATGAAGTCGCCGCCGATGTTACTGGGCAGGAAGTTGTTGAAAAAGAGGCTGACCCAGATGGATTCGTTCAGCGTTCGCGGCTCGACGTCGATATGCTGCGCGCGGAGGAGCCGATGCCATCGCCACACGGCGACGCTTTGCGTGAACACGTAGGCTGCCACGGCGAGAAGAATCCACCCGGGACTCATCCCCTTCACGCGTTCCCAGAACGATGGGAGGTCGATCGAACGCAGCACGAAGTAGAGCAGTGCCGCGCTGATACCGAGGCGCACGACGACTTTCAGCAACGAAAATTCCGCACTCGTGTGGTTGAGACAGCGATTGTAACCTAACTGCCGCCGGCTCAGTTAGATATAATGACGCGTGCGCATCCTGATGCTTGCGCCGGAGCCGTTTTTCGAGCCGCGCGGCACCCCGTTCAGCGAATATCACCGCATCAAGGCACTCGTCGAACTTGGCCACCAGGTCGATTTGGTGACCTATCCCATCGGCCGCGATGTCGACTTGCCGAACCTGCGGATCTTCCGATGCGTCCGCCCGCCGTTTGTGACGAAGGTGCGCATCGGCCCGTCAGCGACCAAGGTGATCCTCGATGCGTTGATGCTCCTCACGATCCTGCGCCGGGCCGTGAGCGACCGATACGACGCGATTCACTCGCACGAGGAGATGGGGCTCGTCGGCGTGTGGCTGGCGAAGTGGCTGCGCATCCCGCACCTCTACGACATGCATTCGAGCCTGCCGCAGCAGTTGAGCAACTTCAAGTACAGCAAGTCTGCGACGTTGCGGCGCATGTTCGACTGGATGGAGAACCAGATGGTCCACAAATCCGACGTCGTCATCACGATCTGCCAGGAACTGCAGGACACCGTGACGGAGATGGGCGCGGGCTCGCGTGCGCTGCTGATCGAGAACGTCATGGGTGGCGACGTCGATGATCCGCCGAGCCGCTCGCCTGAAGACATTCGCGCGGCGTGGGGCATTCCGGCGGAGGCGCCGCTGGCGCTCTACACCGGTACTTTCGAGGCCTACCAGGGCGTGGACATGCTGATCGATGCGGCGGCGATCGTGGCCACGCGACGGCCGGACGCGCGCATCCTCGTTGTCGGCGGCGAACCCGCACAAGTCGACGCGGCCCGGACCCGTGCCGCCTCGGTTGGCGCCGGATCGGTGGTGCTGTTCACCGGGCAGCAGCCCGCCCGCGAAATTCCAGGATTCGTGCAGGCATGCGACCTGCTCGTCTCGCCGAGGATCCGCGGCACCAACACGCCCCTCAAGATTTACTCGTACCTGCGTTCTGGCAAGCCGATCGTCGCCACGAATCTGCTGACGCATACGCAGGTGTTGTCGCCGGCCGTCGCGTCACTGGCCGAGCCGAAGGCTGACGCGTTTGCGGCGGCGATCCTGCACTTGATCGCGCATCCGGAAGAACGCGCGCGCCTGGCCCAGGCGGCGCAACGGCTCGCGCACGAGAAGTATTCGCGGGACGTGTACCTGCGCCGCACGGCGGACGCGTACCGCCGCCTGCGCCCGGGGTACATGCCCGGCGATCAACCGCCCGGCTCGTCATCCACACTGTGAACGTCCTCGTCACCGGAGCGACCGGATTTACAGGCGGACATCTTGCTCGACACCTGGTCACCGCAGGTGATGAGGTGCGCGCCCTCGTGCGCCCGAGGAGCCGCGACCGGTTCGAGCGTTCGCCGCTTGCCGCGATCGGCGTGGCGCGGGTCGACGGTGATCTGGTTGATGCCGATGCCGTTCGCCGGGCGATGGACGGTGTCGAGGTGGTGTACCACATCGCGGCCACGTACCGAGAAGCCGGCCAGCCCGATTCGGCGTATCGCGCGATCAACATCGACGGCACCCGCCACGTCCTCGAGGCGGCGCGGGCCGCCGGCGTTCGTCGTGTCGTGCACTGCAGCACGGGCGGCGTGCACGGGCACATCGCGCATCCTCCCGCGAACGAGGATGCGCCATTCAATCCTGGCGACGTCTACCAGGACACCAAGCTCGAGGCCGAACAACTCGCGCGGCGATTTGGGTCGGAGCACAACGTCGATGTCGTCATTGCCCGGCCGATTGGCATCTACGGACCTGGCGACACGCGATTCCTGAAGATGTTTCGCGGCATTGCGCGGCGGCGATTTCCGATGATCGGCAGCGGCCAGGCGTTCTATCACCTGACGTTCATCGACGACCTTGTCGAAGGTTTTCGCCTGTGCGGCACGGTGGCGGGCGCCAAGGGCAGGACCTACATCCTCGCCGGGCCACGGTACACGACGCTCGAGCAACTCGTGCAACTCGTGGCCAAGGAGCTCGGCGTCGCGCCACCGGCGCTGCACCTGCCGGTGT
>CAZBYY010000320.1:0-4034 GCA_964495855.1 uncultured Acidobacterium sp.
CGTGGCGCACCAGCTGGCGCGCCTGTGCCCGCGAGGTGGCGAGGCCGGCGCGGTAGACGGCGTTATCGAGACGGCGTTCCAGCAACTGCAGCAGCGTCTCGCCGGTGATGCCGCCGCGCGTGCGTTCGGCCTGCTCGAAGTAGCGGCGGAACTGGTCTTCCAGCACGCCGTAAATGCGCTTGACCTTCTGCTTCTCGCGCAGCTGCACCCCGTAGCCGACCATCTTCGCCTTGCGCAGCCGGCCGTGCTGACCGGGAGGCATGTTGCGCTTTTCGATCGCGCACTTCTCGGTGTAGCAGCGCTCGCCCTTGAGGAACAGCTTCATCCCCTCGCGGCGGCAAAGTCGGCAAACAGGTCCGTTATATCGAGCCATATGTGTCTATCTCAGATCCCAGAAGTCAGAAGTTCAGATTAAACGCGGCGGCGCTTCGGCGGCCGGCAACCGTTGTGCGGAATCGGGGTGACGTCGCGGATCGACCGCACCTCGAGGCCGGCCGTCTGCAGCGCGCGGATGGCCGACTCCCGGCCGGATCCGGGGCCCTTGACCAGCACGTCGCACGAGCGCATGCCCACCGCCTTGGCGGCATTGGTCGCGCTCAGCGCAGCCTGCGTCGCCGCAAACGGCGTGCCCTTGCGCGAGCCCTTGAAGCCGATCGCGCCGGCGCTCGACCACGACACCACCGCGCCCTCGGCATCGGTGATCGTGATCAGCGTGTTGTTGAACGACGCCTGCACGTGCACGAAGCCGTGGTGGACGATGCGCTTCTCGCCGCGCTTCTTGAACGACTTCTTCTTCTTTGGCGCTTCCGCGCCGCCTGCGCCCTGCTGTTCTGCTTTGGCCATAAGTCCTTACACCGTCTTCTTCTTGGCAACCGCGCCCTTGCGCGGGCCCTTCCGCGTGCGCGCGTTGGTCTTGGTCCGCTGCCCGCGCACCGGCAGGTTGCGGCGATGCCGGCTGCCGCGATAGCTGCCGATTTCGATCAGCCGCTTGATGTTCATCGAGATCTCCTTGCGGAGATCGCCTTCGACGCCGCCCTGCTCTTCGAGCACGCGCGTGATCTTGCGCACGTCGTCTTCGGTGAGGTCCTTCACGCGCACGTCGGGGCTGACGCCCGCCGCGGTGAGAATGACGTTCGCGCGATGACGGCCGATGCCGTAGATGTACGTAAGGCCAATCTCGATTCGCTTCGTTCGCGGAAGATCGACACCTGAAATACGAGCCATGTGTTTCTTATCCTCTGTGTGCTCTGCCCGGCACTTTCGGCACCGGCACTTGGCACCTTTTTATCCCTGACGCTGCTTGTGCTTCTGGTTGCTGCAAATCACGCGGACGACACCCGCGCGCCGCACGATCTTGCACTTGTCACAAATTCGCTTGACTGACGCTCGAACCTTCATCGCTCGCTCCTACAACTTCTCGATGATCCGCGCCCGGCTTGGATCATTCGGCATCAACGCCACCCGCACCCGATCCCCGACGATCACGCGGACATAATTGCGTCCGACCGGACTCGCCAGGTGCGCCGTCACCTGATGCCGTCCCTCGAGCTCCACCCGAACCAGCTGGCTCGGCAAGAGTTCAAGGACAACACCTTCCGCGGTTCGATCCTGCGACTCGCCCACCTGCTCGCGTACGCTCACACGTGCGCTTGCTCAGCCGCTCCGCGTTCGTCCGGCGGCAGCGTCAACACGCGGCAGCCGTCTTCCGTCACCACGACGGTGTGCTCGAAGTGCGCGGACAACTGCTTGTCCTTCGTCACCGCCGTCCACCCGTCGCCCAGCACCTTCACCGCCGGCTTGCCGGCGTTCACCATCGGCTCGATCGCCAGCGTCATGCCTTCCGCAAGACGCGGTCCGCGGCCGGCGGTGCCGTAATTCGGAATCTGCGGTTCCTCGTGGAGCGCCGTTCCGATGCCATGGCCCACGAACTCACGGACCACGGAAAACCCGTTCGCCTCGACGTACGACTGCACGGCCGCGCCGATATCCGACACCCGTGCGCCGGCCTTGACTGCCGACAGCGCGCGATCGAGCGCCGCCTTCGTCACCGACAACAGCCGCTCCGCTTCCGGCGCCACCTTGCCCACCGGCACGGTCACCGCCGAATCACCGAAGAACCCTTCGAGCTTCGCGCCCATGTCGATCGACACGATGTCGCCCTCGACCAGCGGCCGGTCGTTCGGGATGCCGTGCACCACCTGCTCGTTCACCGACGCGCAGATCGTCGCCGGGTAGCCGTGATATCCCTTGAACGCCGGCTCGGCGCCCGCTTCCCGCAACCGCCGCTCGGCCAGCTCGTCGAGCTGCTGCGTCGTGACGCCGGGCTTCACCGATTCGGCAAGCTCCTTCAACACGCGCGCGACCAGCGCGTTGACCCGCGCCAGCTTCTCGATTTCCGCCGCCGACCTGCAAACGATGCTCACGGTTACGCTCGCGCCCCGTCGCCCAACTTCTTCGCCACCAGCGACTGCAGCTGGGACGGCATCATGCCCAGCGCCGATGCCGCCGCCGAGACCAGTGCCTCGCGGACCTGCTCCGGCGTCTGCATGCCGTCAATCGCGCGGAACGTCGGCCGGGACTTGTAGAAGTCGATCATCGGCCGCGTATCGCGCCAGTAAATCTTCAACCGTTCCCGAACCACTCGCTCCGAATCGTCCGATCGCGCCACCCACCGCGGGCCGATGGTCCGGCACCGGTCGGTGTTCTGGCACAACTTCGGCAACTCATCCGGCTTGTGTTCGAAGGCATCGGCGTTGGCGCCGCAGTCTTCGCACACCCGCCGCGACTGTACCCGCCGCACGAGTTCCTCGTCCGGCACCTGGATCTCGACGCAGATCACCGGCCCGCGAGCGGACGTGATCTCGTCAAGCGCCGTCGCCTGCTTCGTCGTCCGCGGGAAGCCGTCGAGCACGAAGCCCGCCATCGCATCCGGCCGCGACAACCGCTCGCGCACGATGCCGATGATCAGGTCGTCGCCGACCAGTTCACCGCGCGCCATCACCTCTTTCACCGCCAGCCCCAGCTCGGAGCCGCTGTGCACCGCTTCGCGCAGGATGTCCCCGGTCGAGACCTTGGGAATCCCGTGCTCGCGGGCGAACCGTTCCGCCTGCGTGCCCTTGCCCGCTCCCGGCGGGCCAAGCATCACCAGGTTCAGCGCCACGTTAGCCGCGCCGTCCCCGGATACGCGTTTTCTTCATGAAGCCGTCGTAGTGCCGCATGATGAGCTGCGATTCGACCTGGTTCACGGTATCCATCGCCACGCCGACCACGATCAGCAACGACGTGCCGCCGAAGAAGAACTGCACGTTCAAGCCCTGCGTCACAAAGCGCGGCAGCGCCGCATCGAGGGCCGGGCCGATGAACGGAATCGGCGCCACCTTGAACCCCGTCAGCAGGAACTGCGGCAGGATCGCGACCACCGCCAGATAGACCGCGCCGACCAGCGTGATGCGCGCCAGGATCGAGTCGATGTATTCGGCCGTGCGCTTGCCCGGACGGATACCCGGGATGAAGCCGCCGTACTTGCGCATGTTCTCCGACACGTCATCGGGATTGAAGATGATCGCCGTGTAGAAGTACGCAAAGAACACGATGCCGAGCACGTAGAGCAGGTTGTAGAGCGGCATGCCGTAGGCGATCTGCCGAATGGCCGCATCCAGCCACCCACCCGGTGCCGCAAGGCCCGCAAACGTCTGCGGGAAGGTCAGGATCGAGCTCGCAAAGATCACGGGGATGACGCCGCCGGTGTTCACCTTCAGCGGAATGTGCGTGCTCGAGCCGCCGTACTGGCGTCGCCCGACGACGCGCTTGGCATACTGCACCGTGATCCGCCGGTGGCCGCGCTCCACGTAGATGATCGCCGCGATGACGCCGACCATCACCACCACCAGGATCGCCATCGTCAGCAGGCCGATCTGGCCGGTGCGCAACTGGTCAAAGGTCGCGATGACGGCGCGCGGGAAGTTGACGACGATGCCCGCGAAGATGATGAGCGACATGCCGTTGCCGATGCCGCGCTCGGTGATCTGCTCGCC
>CAZBYY010000321.1:0-4022 GCA_964495855.1 uncultured Acidobacterium sp.
GCTATATCGAGGATCCGCTGGCCGAGGAGCTGATCCGGGGCCATCTGCAGGGCGGCGAGATCGAGGTCTACCTCGAAGGCGGCCAGCTGGCTTACCGCCCGGCCGGACAGCCGGTCGTGGCAGGCCGACGCCTCACGTCCAACGTCTAACAAGCGTAGCGACCCTAAACTGCGGTAGCATTAAGGGTTGTTTCGCCAGCGCCCGACGGGCATGTACTCTGTGATTTCGAGAATTCTTGTTGTTTGTGGGCTGCTTTGGCCCATCGCGACGTCCGCCTTCGCTGACCAGGCCGCTCCGCCGGCCTCCGCGGGTCAGGCCCCTGCGGCCCCGGCCGCGCAGCCTGTCCGGCAGCCGCCGGCCGGCAGCGGGCCCGTCATTCGCCAGACCGAGTTGCGGTTTCACCCGGTCAACGAATCGATCATCGAGGCGCAGACCTACCTCTATTACATCCAGACCCCGCTGAGCCGGCCGTCCGAGGGCACGTGGGTTCCGTACACGGAAGAAACCGAACGCTCGCTGCAGGACGACTTCAAGCGGCTGTGGGCGACGAACTTCCTCGACAATCTCTGGATCGAGACGCTCGACGAACCGTTCCCGAATGGGGTGATGGGCAAGCACGTCATCTATCACATGGAAGAACGGCCGCGCGTGAAGATCGTCGACTACACGGGTTCGACGAAGGTTGAGCGCACCAAGATCGACGAGAAGATGAAGGAGCTCGGCATCCAGCTCCGGCTCGACTCCTTCCTCGACCAGGCCGTCGTCAAGCGCGTGCAGGGACTGGTGAAGTCCTTCATGGCGGAGAAGGGGTACGAGTTTGCCGAGGTGACGGCGAACGTCGAACCGTTGCCGGCCGGCCCGAAGCTGGTCAAGGTGGTGTTCGACGTCAAGGAAGGCCCGAAGGTCAGGGTCCGCACGTTGAACTTCGATGGCAACGTCGCGGTCAGCGATCGCGCGTTGGCGCGGCAGATGAAGTCCACGAAGGCCCAGAGCATGTTCTCCTGGCTCACTGGCAAGGGCACCTACAACGAGAACAAGTTCGACGAAGACGCCGAGAAGGTGATCGAGTACTACCGCAACAAGGGCTACATCTCGGCGCGCGTCGGCCAGCCCGAAATCAAGGTGCTCGAGGACAGCGCCGACAAGGAAACGCGCTGGGTCGAGTTGCGAATTCCTGTCGATGAGGGGCCGCGCTATCGCGTCGGCACCGTGACGTTCGACGGCAACAAGATCGTCAAGACGGAGTTCATCCAGCCGAACTTCAAGCTCAAGCCCGGCGACTGGTATTCGGACAAGCCGATTCGCAACGGCCTGGTGAAGGCGCGCGAGTTGTACGGCAGCCTTGGCTACTTCGAGTTCACCGGATTCCCCGACCTGGAGCCGGTGGAGAAGGCGCAGGGCCCGATCGCCGGCCCCGCGGAGCCGACCGTCAACGTGACGATGCGCATGACGGAGGGCGAGCAGTACTTCGTCAATCGCCTCACGTTCGCCGGCAACACGACCACGCGCGACAACGTGATTCGGCGCGAGGTGCGCGTGCTCGAAGGGGCGCCGTTCAACACCGAGGCACTGAAGTACAGCGTCAAGCGCCTCAATCAGCTGGGCTACTTCAAGCCGCTCGAGGAAGGCAAAGGCGTCGAAGTCCAGAAGACGCAGGGCGAGAAGAACAAGGTCGACGTCACGCTCAAGCTGGAAGAGCAGAACCGCAACCAGCTGACGTTCGGCGCCGGCGTGTCGCAGTTCGAAGGCTTCTTCGGCCAGCTGTCGTTCCAGACCTCGAACTTCCTCGGCCGCGGCGAAGCGCTGACGTTGTCGCTGCAGGCCGGATCGCGTTCGGAGAACTACCAGCTCGCGTTCACCGAGCCGTTCCTGTTCGATCGCAATATCACCGGCGGCGCGGACGTCTACAAGCGCACGCTCCGCTACATCGATCAGTTCACCCAGCAGGCCACGGGCGGCAACGTGACGAGCGGATTCCCGCTCGCCGGCTTCTCGCGCATGTTCTTCACCTACAGCTACGAAGCGGTGAAGGTCACCGACCTCAACCCGGTGTACTACGCGCCGGAGATCGTGCAGCGCAATCCCTACCTGCGCGACTCACTGCTGCTCGGCGCCGGCGGCCGCCGCACGATCAGCAAGGTGACGCCGAGTTTCGTGCACAACACGGTCGACAATCCGATCTTCCCGAACAGCGGCAAGCGTTTGACCGGGTCGGTGGACTTTGCCGGGCTTGGCGGCAACACCAGCTTCCTGAAGCCGGTGGTCGAATGGGCGCAGTTCATTCCGCTCAATCGCCGCATGTCGGTCGGCTACCGAGGCCAGGTGCATTACATCCGTCCGTACGGCACGACGACCACGCTGCCGATCACCGAGACGCTGTACCTGGGCGGCGAATACACGATCCGCGGCTATGACATCCGCTCGATCGGCCCGCGCGACGTCATCGGCGGCACGCCGCTCGTGCTCGGCGGCAACAAGACGATGTTGTTCAATGCCGAGTACCTGATCAACATTGCCGGCCCGGTGCGCCTGGTGCTGTTCTACGACACCGGCCAGGTGCGCGACATCGGCCAGCGCTTCGCGTGGAAGGAAGACATCCTCGAGCGCGTCGATCCGTCGATTCCGCCGATCATCGATCCGTTCACGACGACGAAGCTGGTCGATCCGCATGCGCCGCAGCCGTATGCGCAGAAGATCGGCGAAACCAGCGCGTTCAAGAATTCAACAGGCGCCGAGATTCGTTTCTTCATGCCCGTGCTCAACGTGCCGTTCCGGTTGATCTTCGCCTACAACCCGCAACGGTACGGCGTCCTCGACAACAACCTGCGGGCCGCGAAGAAGTTCACCTTCAAGTTCGCGGTCGGATCGACCTTCTAATGCGCGCATTCATCCTTCGTTCACTCGTCGTATCGCTGGCGGCCACGGCCGTCGCCTGCTCCGGCACGATCAACCAGATCCCGACGACGCCCACGCCGGTGCCCGTCACCGAGACGTTTACCGGCACGCTGACCGTCAACGGCGCGCAGACGCACAACGTCTTCACCGGCGCGACCGGCACCGTCACGGCGACGATCACCTCGCTTGGCGACAATCCGCCGGAGAAGGTCGGCATCAGCATGGGCACCCTGGCCGGTGCGACGTGCAGCGTGGTGATGCACAACGACAATGCCGTGGTGACGAGCTACTTGAGCGGCACCGTATCGACGCTGGCCGGCAGCTTGTGCGTGCGCATTTTCGACGTGGGCAAGCTCACCGCTCCAGTGGACTACACGATTACGGTGAACCATCCGTAGAGATCAGGGGTTAGGGACGAGAGAGCGGGGCCCCCGCGACCTCCCGGGGTTGGGGCGGGGCGCGTCTCAGACTTAGGGTAAAATTCATAGGTTCGGATTCTTGAAAGGATTGGTAATGAAAGCCCTCATTGTTGTCGTGGCGTTGAGCGTCGCCCTTGCGGCATCACCGTCGTATGCGCAGGCCGCCGGACAGGCGAAGCCCGCAGCTCCCGCTCCAGCCGCACCGGCTCCTGCCCAGGCTCCCGCGACGCCGCCACCGGCGCCGAAGCCGTTCCCGCAGGGCGCGAAGGTTGCTTACGTCGTCCTGCAGCGCATTGCGAACGAATCGGCTGACGGCCGCGTCGCGACGACCCGCATCCAGGCGATGCAGCAGAAGAAGGCCGCCGAGCTGACCGAGAAGAACAAGCAGCTCACGACCATGCAGCAGAAGCTCGAGAAGGAAGGTTCGGTGATGAGCGCGACCGCCGCCGCCGATCTCCAGAAGAACATCGAGAAGCTGAATGTTGAAGTGCAGCGCTTCACGCAGGATGCGCAAGCCGAGGTGCAGGAACTGCAGCAGCAGCTGCAGAACGACTTCCAGGAGAAGCTGACGCCGGTGCTCGCGAAGGTGGCCGAGGAGATGGGGCTGCAGTTCGTGTTCAACGGTCCTGACGCCGGGCTGGTGTGGGCCGATCCGTCGCTCGATATTTCCGCGGAAGTGATCAAGAAGCTCGACTCCGCCAAGCCCGC
>CAZBYY010000322.1:0-4013 GCA_964495855.1 uncultured Acidobacterium sp.
CACGGCCGAAGCGGGCGTCGGCTCCTGGCTCAATGGCGAACGGCTGAAGGTCTCGGACAAGGCAACCGTCATCGAGTCGATGCTGGTCACGGGGTTTCCGTACACCGTCCACGAAAACGCCGACGAATTCATCCGCGTCTTTGCCGGCGTGCTCAAGCATGCACGTGCCGTGCGCCGCCTCGGCTCGGCGGCGATCGACATGTGCTGGGTTGCCGCCGGGCGCATGGACGGATTCTGGGAGGCGAGCCTGAAGCCGTGGGACACGCGCGCCGCTGCGCTCATCCTCGAAGAAGCGGGTGGCCGCGTTACCGGCATGGACGGAAAGACGTGGATACCCGAAAACGGTCACATCCTGGCGACCAACGGGCGGATCCACGACGACGTGCTGCGGCTCTTTCGCTAGCGACGCTTATACAGCGCCACGTTCCCGCCCTCACAGACGCGATCGTAGCCGGCGAGGTACGACGGATAGTTCCGCTGCTGCTGGAACAGCATGTCTCCGCCCTCGGCCTTTTCTTCAACGAGCACCCAGCCGGCGAAAGGTGACGGGTTGTCGTAATACGCCCGGGTCCAGATCGGGCCGCTGCCTTCATGCAAAAAGTCGGCGAGGTTGAAGCCGGCGTTCGACAGTTCCTGCATGTAGTGGGCAAGCGAACCCATGCTCGCCATGATCGTCGTCCCGTCATACGCCTGTTGCAGGCACGCGGTGACCGCACGTCGGCCGATGCTGTTGCTGCGATCCAGCTGCGCTTCGACGACCATCGGCGCGCTCTCGCTGAACAGGTGCACCTGGAGTTGCACGACGATCAGCAACGGAATCGCGACGAGCGGTGCGAGCCACCGCAGGAGTGACACCGCAGCGCCGATGCACGCGGCGCCGCCGAGGATCAGCGGTACTTCGTAGCGGATGCGGAACGGATGTCCCGACATGAACGCGTAGAAGGGCAGCGCCGCCGACGCCAGCAGCGCGATTGGCATCAGCAATCCGGCGCGCTCCTTCGCTGCGAGCGCGGCAATCGCGAGCACCATTACCGAGATCGAAGCCGCCTGCACGAATCGCTCACTCGCGAGTCCGGCAAGGCCGTCGCGCATCGCGACCCACACGGCATATGCCTGCCCCTGAAGCTTCGGGTCAGGGACGTAGAAGCCGCCGGTCACGAACCACTCCCCGGTCGAGGCGTAGCTCATGCCCATGAAGAAGAGCACGGCGCCGATGGGATAGAGCGAGAGGTGCGCCATCTCGACAAGCACCGCCATGAACGCGGCGCCCTTGCGCCACTTGACGATGGCCGCAAGGCCCATCGAGGCGGCCACGATCGGCCAGGCCTCGTAGCGCGTCAAGCACGCCAGCACGATGGTCCAGCCAACCGATCGGCGTATCGCGATGGCATCGGCGATGGCCCACTGCGCAAGATGCAGCACGACGAGCGACGACAACGCAAACAGCAGCGGCTCGGTCATGGGCGTGCTCTGCAGGTACAGCACGTCCGGGTTCATCGCGAACAGCGCCGCGGCAAGCACCGCCCCGGTGCGCGATCCCGTGAGCGTGCGGACCAGCGAGGCCAGCGCGGCGGCCGTGATGGCAAACGACACGACCGAAATGGCGATCGCCGACGCGCCGGTGCGGTACATCCAGTCGATCTGTACAGGCAGCAGGTTGAGCAGGTGCGGGAGCGGCAGCCACACCGCGCCGATCTGTTCCCAGCTTGGGGTCAGGCTGTCGAACACGCGGCGAGCGACGACGAGATGCGCCTTGGCGTCGTAATGGCTGAGCGTGAGGCCTGCACGCCAATACACACCTGCGGCGAATGTGCCCAAAATGGCGGCAAGCACGCCCAATAGACGCGAAAGGGAATCGAAGGCGGGCACGGTCTCGTTCTATAATGCCTTGATTCCCTTTGATAAATGACGCCAGAGCTCTCGATCGTCATACCCGTCCATAACGAGTCTCCGAACATCAAGCCGCTCTACGAGGAACTGACCCAGAAGCTCGGGCAGTACGGTCGAAGCTACGAGCTGCTGATTGTCGACGATGGGAGCACGGACGATACGTTTGAGCAGCTGGCCGCCCTGCAAGCGCGTGATTCTCGGCTGCGCGTGATCCGGTTCCGGCGGAACTTCGGCCAGACGGCGGCGTTTGCCGCCGGCTTTGCCCACGCCCGCGGCAGGCTCGTCGTGACCTCGGATGGCGATCTGCAGAACGATCCCGCGGATATTCCGGCGATGGTCGCGTTGATCGAGCAGGGTCACGACATCGTGTGCGGCTGGCGCAAGAACCGACAGGACACGTTCGTCAATCGCACGCTGCCGAGCATGCTCGCCAACCGCCTGATCTCCTGGGCCACTGGCGTGCCTCTTCACGATTACGGATGCTCGCTGAAGGTCTTCCGCACCGAAGTGGTGAAGCCGCTGCGTCTCTACGGCGAAATGCACCGCTTCCTGCCCGCGATTGCGAGCCAGATCGGCGTCAAGATCGCCGAGGTGGTCGTCAATCACCGCCCGCGGCGCGCCGGGACGACCAAATACGGCATTTCGCGGACGATCCGCGTCGTCCTGGATCTGGCGACCGTCAAGTTCCTCCTGAGCTACTCGACGCGTCCGCTACAGATCTTTGGCCTGATCGGATTGATGACCGGCGGCGTCGGCACGCTGATCACCGCCTACCTCGCCTACATCCGGCTCTTCACTTCACAAGGCATCGGGGAGCGGCCTTTGCTGCTGCTGGGGGTGATGCTGATTTTCATCGGCGTGCAGCTCGTCACGTTCGGACTGCTGGCCGAAGTGATGGCCCGCACCTATTACGAGTCACAGGACAAGCCGACCTACGTCATTCGCGAGGTGCGCGAGACCTCGGACCTCGCCGCGTTGAGCCGATGAGCGAGCCTGCTCCGAACGATGCACGACCTGTCCGCAGTAGCCCGGCCGATGGCTCGCGGGCGAAGGCGGAGCACGATCCGCGCATCACCGTCATCCAGCAGGAAGTCTTCAACGAGAACCGATCGAAGGCGGACAAGTATCGCGAGCTATTCGTCGGCCGCCGCGGCATCGGGGCGCTGCTCGCCTATGAGGCCGCGATGGTGCTCGCCAGCTGGGTGCCGGGCGCGCTCGGCCTCGTGCTGCGGTCCAGGATCTATCCGCTGATCCTCGGCTCGGTTGGTCGCAACGTCGTCTTCGGGGTCAACATCACGCTGCGTCACCCTCACAAGATCCACATCGGCGACAACGTTGTGATCGACGATCTGTGCTGCCTGGATGCGAAGGGCAGCGACAACGCCGGCATCATGATCGGCAACGGCGTGTTCATCGGCCGCAATACGATCCTCAGCTGCAAGAACGGCGACATCGTGATCGAGGATCGCGCCAACATCGGGTTCAATTGCGAGATCTTCTCCGCTTCGCGCGTGCGCGTCGGCAAGGACATCCTGATTGCCGCCTATACGTACCTCGTGGGCGGCGATCATTTGTATGACCGTACCGACATCCCGGTGTTGCAGCAGGGCCGGACGGCTCGCGGCATCGACGTGGGCGACGGGACGTGGCTTGGTACGCACGTGGTCGTCACGGATGGATCCACGATCGGCCGCGACGCCATCATTGGCGCGGGCGCGGTCGTCGTCGGCGACATCCCCGAGTTTTCAATCGCGACCGGCATTCCTGCGAAGGTGATGCGCGATCGCCGCGATGCCGGCACGCGGCACGAGGCCCCCGGCACCTAGTCATGTGTGGCATCGTCGGCATCGTTGAGCGAGACCTGGATCGTCCCGTCGTGGCCGATGAGCTGGCACGCATGGTCCGGACGCTGCATCACCGCGGCCCTGACGAAGAAGGCAGCATCACCCTGCCTGGCGTGGGCCTCGGGATGCGACGCCTCGCTATCGTCGACCTGAAGAGCGGTCAGCAGCCGATTCCGAACGAGACCGGCGACATCAAGGTCGTCGCCAACGGCGAGATCTACAACTTCCGGGAGCTGCAGAAAGAGCTCGAGTCGTTCGGCCATACCTTCCGGTCGCGTG
>CAZBYY010000323.1:0-4006 GCA_964495855.1 uncultured Acidobacterium sp.
GATCATCGTGGCGCAGATCAAGGACGGCAAGGGCGACCACGGCTTCAACGCGGCGACCGAGAAGTTCGAAGATCTCGTGGCGGCCGGCGTCATCGACCCGGCCGAGGGTGTGCGCAATGCGCTGCAGAACGCCTCGTCCATCGCGTCCCTCCTCCTGACGACCGAAGCGCTCGTGTCGGAAATTCCGGAAGAGAAGAAGGAAGCCGCGGCTGGCGCCGGCATGCCCGGTGGCGGCATGGGCGGAATGTACTAATCGCTGATTCAGCGATTGCTTGATTGACGATTGGCCCGGGGCGACCTGCCCCGGGCCTTTTTTTGCGTGAAGTTTCCCACCCGCCAGGCGCTGGCGCGAACTATTCCGGTCGCGAAGTAGCCCAATGGGGAAAACGCCAGCGTTCTTGACCCATCCGGGTCGCACGTCAATTGCATGCAAAAGTTGCTGGTCCTGCCCCAGGGGCCTTCGTTCCTCCAGGAGGGCAACGTGTCGTTCAAGAAGCTCATTCTCATTGCCGCTCTCACCACAATCCCCACTATCGGATTGACTGCCCAGACCTTCCAGAAAGAACCCAAGAAGACCACCCCTGCCTCCGACCGAATCGAGGCACAGTCGATTTCCGGTCTCGCGTCGAGCGGGCGCAACTGCGTGGGGCCCTCCGGCGCTGACGTGCATGCGATCGGCTGGGTGCCGTCGAACAGCCGGGTGACGGTCACCTTCTCGTCGGACTTCGATCCGATCGCGTCGGTGACGCTGACGCAACTGGGCTCGGAAGCACCGGATCGCAAGGCGCGCACGAGCTACTGGGCTGACGATGATGGCGGCGGCAATCTCGAGCCGCTCCTCACGTTCACGACGCCGTATGCGGGCACGCTGGTGCTGCACGTGAGCAAGTACTCAGCCGACCGCCAGTCGGGTTGCTACTTCTACAAGGTGGAGATCATCACGGGTTAGCGATGAACGAGGGGGCCCGCAGGACAGAGCGGGCCCCTTCGTGATCACCTGTGCAACGCGGACTGCATCCACTCGCCGATTCGCCCGATCCACGACTCGGCGGCCTCCCTTTCATCCTCGCCGGCGGCCTCGATCGATCGAATGAAGCCCGAACGCACCGGCGCGGGCATGACCGAGTGCGCACCGTGAACGGATTTCCACAGAATCTCGTTCAGCTCATATTCGGGAGCCATGTCAGCGTCCTTGAGGTTCATCGCCATTGACGCCTGCGCGCCCCACGCATCGCCACCATTGACCTCCGTCAACGAAATGCGCGCCGGTTTCGCTGTGTAGGATGCCAGGACCGGCGTCGTGCCGAACGCGTTATACATCGGCGTCGCCGCCGCGTCGTACTGGCTCATCGGCGGCAATCCGAGAATCAATTCCATCGTCCTCAGCACGCCCGACGTCGTATACAGGGTGCTGTCGACGCTGCCCTTCTTGATGAAGGGGCTCGCCACGAGGGCGACCGAGCGATGCGAATCCACGTGGTCCGGCCCGTTCTGCGCATCGTCTTCGAGGACGAACAGGGCCGAGTCTTTCCAATACGTGCTCTGCGTGATGGCCTCCAGCAGCCGGCCTAGCGCCCGATCGTTCTCGGCGACCATTGCGCGCGGTGTCAGCTTTCCCGGACGCGTGCCGAAGGTATGATCGTTACCAAGCCGGATGATGTTCAGCGCCGGCAGTTGGCCGTTCTTTTCGAACTCACGAAACTCCTGCAGCCACACGTCGATCCGAGCGTTGTCCGGCGTATCGAGGTCAAAGGGCGCGTAATTCGGACTGACCTTGCCCTTGAGCCCCGGCACCGTGGCTTCGGCGGCGGCCCTCGGTGACGAGCGTGTCGTAAATTCACCGTAGCTTCTGACGGTCTTGTTGGCTCGCAACGCGAAGTCCCAGATGTAGCCGTCTGTCGGCGTCGCCAGGTTGCCGTAGGGATTGCGATCGCCCCATCCGCCCTCGCTCAAGTAGACCCCACCCCGACGACCGTAGTTCGTCGGCCAGATCTTCTCGACGACGTCGGTCGCGTAGGCTCCGGTCGAAAAGGCATGACCGTCGTAGCTCACTTCCGCGTCGACGTAGAAGTTGTCGAGCAGCACGAACTCGCGCGCGATCGCGTGGGCGTTCGGTGTGACGTCTTCCCCGAAGAGCGCCAGCGTCGCATCACTGTTCCCCTTCCCGATGTCGCCGAGAATCTGGTCGTAGGTGCGGTTCTCGCGGATGACGTAAAACACATGCTTGATGGGCGACACATCGCCGACCCGCGCGGGAATCGCCGACGCCTTGGGTGCATCGCGTGGCGACAGTCGGATCGCGTCGTCATAGGCGCTGAGCGCGTAGGCACGCTGCGTGTAGGCCTTCAGGACGCCGGCATCAGGAAGGTCGATGATGGAGAGCGCGCCCTGCAGCAATTGCCCCTGATACTGGCCCACCGCCCCGCCGCTCACCGCCTGTGGTCCTCGCGGGTTCGCCTGGCCGGTCAGCCCTTTACCATTGAGCACGAACAAGCGCTTGCCATCGCGGGCAAACGTGACGTGCGTGGGATACCAGCCGACCGGGATGAAGCCGGACACCTTGCTCTCATCCCTCGTCGACACGTCGATCATCGCAACGGTGTTGTTGTCGGCGTTGGCGACCGCGAGAGACCGGCCATCGGGCGAGAGGCTCAAGGAGTTGGGCGTCGTGCCCGGCGGCGCCTGCGGGAACAGCGCGACATGGATCTGCTCCTTGACGGTCCGCGTGGCCGGGTCGACCGCATAGACCTTGTTCGTGTTGGCACACGCGACGAACAAGCGCGATCCGTCGCGCGACAGCACCATCGCGTTTGGATGCTCGCCCACCGCGATCTCGCCAGTGACCGCCAGTGATAGCGGATCAAGTTCGAGTATCCTGGCACCGCCCCAAAGTGACACGAACAACTTGCGCCCGTCCGCAGTGAGCAGCGCCGTGTACGGCTCGGCCGGCAGGCTGATCGTCTGCCGTACACGCTGGTGCTGAAGATCCACGGCGCTCAGTGCCTTGCCGAGCACGTGCACCGCGAAGATCGACGTGCCATCAGCCGATACCGTCAGACCGCCGATGAAGCCCGCTGCGGAAATGTCATCCCACGTGGGCTGCAATGCCGGCCGGCCGAGCACGAACTGGCCGGCCGCCTTGAGTGATTGCTGGTCCCACTTGAATTCATTGATCGTGTTCTCGGCCGCGCCGGAGGAGTAGAGTCGAGCGCCGTCCGGATGCCAGGCCAACCCGAGCCACGCGTGATCCACGGGCACGACGGCTTTCACGTAGCCCTGGCGCGTATCGACCACCGTGAGCGTGGGCTTCGACCAGCCGTTGTTGCTGATCACGACGTAACGGCCGTCCGGAGACTCCACCATCGACAGCGGGAAGTCACCCACCTGAAGGTTGAATCCAACCGGCGCAATCCGCCACCCGTTCGGCAGCAGGGTGACGTCGCTACCCTGCCGGCCAGGCAACTGTGGCGCCGCGGGCGCTCGTTGAGCCGAGAGATGCAATCCGTACAGCAGCGTGGCGACCGCCACGGTGAGCGTGGCGGCAAGGGCTCGAGTTCTCATCGTCAGAGCATGCACCGGATGAGTATCGGCCGTGTGACAAATTGTTACGGAAACCCGGCTAGTCGTCGTGAAAGGCCAGAAGCTTCACGTCCGGGTACGTCCGCGCCGCGTAGTCCAGCGCCCACTCCGACTCGAACAGCATCACCGGGCAATCGTGACGATCCTTCACGGCCCTCGCGCCCGACAACGACATCGTCATTTGCGAGATCTTGTCGGCGGGCCCGACCAGCCATCGCGCGCAGGTGTACGGCAGTGAATCGACGTCAGCCTCGACGTTGTATTCATCCTTCAACCGCACCGCGAGCACTTCGAGCTGCAGCGGGCCGACGGTGCCGAGGATCGGCTCGCGGCGGCCGACGGTCGGAAACAGCACCTGCATCAGGCCTTCTTCTTCGAGCTGGCGAATCGCTTCGTCGAATTGCTTGAAGCGGACGTCGCGTAACCG
>CAZBYY010000324.1:0-3980 GCA_964495855.1 uncultured Acidobacterium sp.
GTCGAAGGCGCGGATCTTCTCGGGGATCTGGCGATACACCGCGCCCACAGCGCCCTTCTGGTTGAACATGTTGCAGCGGAAGCGCGCCAGACCGCGGATGCCGAACGAAAAGTCCAGCTCCTTGGTCTCTTCGAAGCGCTTCTTCTGCGCGTCGGTGAGCACGGCGTAGGACAGCGACTTGGTGTCGGTCGGCGTCAGCTCGGCATGGCCTTCCATCTTTTCCAGCTCACCGTGCACGCGCGTTTGCGGCGGCGAGCCGATCGACAGGTGCAGGTCCGAACCCTGCATTTCCACCATCTGCTTCAACAAATCCGGTAGCGTGGCCATGGACGCCCTTTACTTGACGGTTTCGCGGAGCACTTCTTCGATCGTCGTGACGCCGTCGGTGATCTTGCGCAAGCCGCTGCCGCGCAGCGTGATCATGCCTTCTTCAATCGCTTTTCGGCGCAACTCGAGGGCCGATGCACCCACGAGGATCAATTCGCGGAGTTCATCGGTGATTTCCATCACCTCGTAAAGACCGACGCGCCCCTTATACCCTGTCTTGTTGCATTTCTCGCAACCGGTGCCCTTCTTCGCCTTCACCGTCCGCGCGAGGTCGGGCGCAAAGCCGATCTGCTCGAGCGCCGGCGGCGGCACATCATCGTCCACTTTGCAGTTGGTGCAGATGCGGCGCACAAGGCGCTGCGCACAGACGAGGTTCAGCGAACTGGCGACCAGGAAGGGCTCGATGCCCATGTTCATCAGGCGGTTGATCGTGCTCGGGGCGTCGTTGGTGTGGAGTGTCGACAGCACCAGGTGGCCCGTCAGCGCGGCCTTGACCGCGATTTCCGCCGTTTCGAAGTCACGGATTTCGCCGACGAGGATGATGTTCGGGTCCTGGCGCAGGAAGCTGCGGAGCGCCGCGGCGAAGTTGAGGCCGATGTTCTCGCGCACCTGCACCTGGTTGACGCCGAGCAGGTTGAATTCGACCGGATCCTCGGCCGTCATGATGTTGGTTTCCGACGTGTTGACCTTGGCGATCGAGGAGTAGAGCGTGTTCGTCTTGCCGCTGCCGGTGGGGCCGGTGACGAGCACCATGCCCCACGGCTTCATGATCTGCGTCTCGAGCTTCTTGAGCGATTCCGGCTCGAAGCCGAGCTTCGTCATGTCGAGCATCAGCTTGCCCTTGTCGAGCAAGCGCATGACGATCTTCTCGCCGAACAGCGTCGGCAGGCACGACACGCGGAAGTCGATGTCTTTGGTCTCCCCCGCATCGCTGAACCGGATCTTGATGCGGCCGTCCTGCGGCAGGCGCTTTTCGGCGATGTCGAGCTTCGACATGATCTTGATGCGCGACGTGATCGCGTCACGCATCTTCAACGGCGGGTTCATGATGTTGTAGAGAATGCCGTCGATGCGGTAGCGGACGCGGTATTCCTTTTCGTACGGCTCGATGTGGATGTCGCTGGCGCCCTTGGAGATCGCCGACATCAGGATGACGTTGACGAGCTTGATGACCGGCGCTTCCTCACCCTGGCGGGTGAGCATTTCCGCGCTGATCTCCTCGAGCTCCTCCATGACCTCGACGTCGCCGCCGCTGCCCTCGAGCATGGTGGGCAGGTCTTCGAGCTGACGGGAGGCGGCTTCGAGGGCGCTTTCTCCGGGCGGCGCGGTGGTCTGCACGACCGGTCCGCCGGCTTTCGGCTTCTCGGAAGGGCTGCCGGCGCCGTAGTACTTGTCGATCGAATCGAGGACCGCGGTCTCCGACGCGACGACCGGCTCGACGTTGTAGCCGGTCATGAACTTCACATCGTCCATCGCGAAGACGTTGGTGGGGTCGGTCATCGCGATCGTCAGTGTGGCGCCGGCACGTGACAGCGGAACGATCTGGTACTTGCGCGCGGTTTCAGCGGGTACGAGCTTGATGACCGCCGGATCGATCTCGAACTGCGACAGGGCAATCGACGGCACGCCGTACTGCTTCGACAGCAGCGCGGTGATCTCCTCGTCCTTGACGTAACCAAGCTTCACGAGATTGGCGCCGAGCTTGCCGCCATTCGTGCGCTGGTAGTTCAAGGCCTCCTGGAGCTGTTCCGCCGAAATGCGCTTCTCTTTGAGAAGCAGTTCCCCAATTCGAACCGGCATTTAGAAACTCATTCGCGCGCCCACCGACCACGAGCGTTGCATGCGATCACCGCGCGTCACGTGCGCTTCGAGCAGCACTCCGGGCTTCAGGCCCGCGGAGATGCCGACCGCGACCGCCGCGCGCGCCCCGCCGATCGTGCTTCGACTCACGCCGCCACGCACCGCGAGGCGCTGATCCATCCACCAGGTCTCGACGCCACCCGCAATGTCGCGTCGATCGCCGTCCGGGGCGGCCCGCGCGTTCAAGTCCGCATCCGCAGACACGATCACGCGAGAGACGCCCGTCCACCCGGAGCCCACGGCCGCGCCGGCGCGCACTTCGCGCTTCAGCTCGATGCCGTTGAACTCCGGTGTCGTCAGGTTGTGCGCCACGACCCCCAGGCGAACACGGCTCGCGTAGAACATCGCGCCCGCATCAACGTCGCCTTTCGTTGACGTCACGTCGCGCGCCGCGCCGCGCATCAGCTTCGGCGTCACGCCGACGACCACATGCTCGCTCAGCGATTGCAGAACCGACACCCCTGCCACAGAAGTCGTGAGCGCATGCACACTGTGCCCCACTTCTTCTCGGCCTTGGACGCCCGTTACTGCAGTCTCGGAAACCCCTGTACCGTAGGCTTCTGCTCGATAGTATGCAAGGCCAAACGCCGTCGCCGAAAGCCCCACAAACCCCGTTTTCTCGCCGTGTTGCGCCCCCAAATCTGCAACGGCGCTTACAAAAGCGCCGGTCGCAATGCCCGCGGGGTTCCAGTAGACGGCCGTCGCGTCGTCAGCCACCGCCACAAATGCACCCGCCATGCCCTGTGCGCGCGTCCCAATGGGCGCTTGAGCCGAAGCCCCTGCCACGTTCATCAAAATGATCAAAACCGCCAGCACGGAAGAGTTGCGGAAATTTGTGAACATGAAATATTATTTTTGATTACGCAAAATCACGCTGAACGCGCAGGCGTTTGAAACAAAAAGTCTATCGTATTCAGCGATTTGGAGCCTAGACCACGAAACCAATGCTCGTCCATCGTCGTATTTGTGAGCAAAGGAAATCTTCATGCACCGTCTGACGGGTGTCTTCGTGCACCCTCGCGCCACAATGGCAGAGGTCGTGCGGCACCCGGCATTCGTCACGACCTGGGTGATCGTCCTCCTGATTTGCGCCGTGTGCGGCGGGATCCTGCTGTCAACAGACGTGGGTCGGCAAGCGCTGGTGGATGAGCGTGTGCGCGTGACGGAGTCACTGGGCCAGCGCGTGGACGATGCGGAGTATGCGCGGCTGGAGGCGAACCCTCCATACGCGGCGTATGTCACAAGCGGCGGACGGCTGTTATTGACGCCGCCGATCACACTGGCGGTGGCGGCGGGATTGATGCTGCTGGCGCGAATGGACGGCGCCGCGATGACGTTTGGCAGCGCGCTCGCCATCACGGTGCATGCCACGGTCATCCTGGCCCTGCAGCAAGTCGTGGCAACGCCGCTGCACTACGTGACGGAAGCGCTCACGAGCCCGACGAACCTCGCGGGCCTCCTGCGCGTCTTCGATGAAGGCAGCCTCGGCGCACGGCTGTTCGGCACCATGGACGTGTTTGGCCTGTGGTGGATGTGGGTCTTGAGCGTGGGGCTCGCGGCAGCGACCGCGCGACCGGCGCGGCGATATGCCTGGCGGCTACTGGCCGTCTATGCAGGTATCGCCGCCATGGTTGCAGCGGTGTTTGCCGTGTTGGGCCGCAACCAGATCCAGTGATCTGGTGATCGTTCTGAGTAACTGACGAAGGGAGTCCGCAGTGTTTCGCAAGAAATGGTTCTGGATCGTGCTCGTGCTCATCATTGCCGGCGGCGGCGCAGCGGCGGCGTTCGCCCGG
>CAZBYY010000325.1:0-3964 GCA_964495855.1 uncultured Acidobacterium sp.
CGAGATCGGGCATGTTGGCCGTGCCGACGATGATCGCGCCGGCGTCCTTGAGCTTCTTCACGATCGTCGCGTCTTCGGGCGCGATCAGCTCGTGGCCCTCGCGCGTGAAGCCGTCCCATCCGGCCGTCGTGACGTGACCCTTGATCGACGTGTTGGCCTTGATCACGATCGGCACGCCCCACAGCGGCCCATGCGCGCTACCGCGGTCCGCATCCTGCCGCGCCGCCTCGGCGAGCGCCTCCTTGCGGAAGAGTTGCTCGATCGCGCCGTACACCGGGTTGTAGCGGTCGATGCGATCGATGTGCCATTGCACGACCTGCGTGATCGTGTATTTGCGATCGGCGTAGAACTGGTGCAGCCTCGCAACGCTGACATCGAGGAGATCCTGGTCGATGGTGGGCGCCGACGACACCGTGGGTGAAGTGGGCGCCGCGACCGTGCAACCGGCCTGGAACGCGAGCATCAGGATGATGATGGCGGGGGACAACTTGCGCATCGCCAGAGCATAATCGCGATAGTGGGCAGGATGGCAGGGTTTGCAGTCGTGTTGGCGGCGTTTGTGATCGCCGCCTCGGTGTGGTTGTGGATGCAGCGCGCGCCGCTCGGCATGATCACCGGCGGCGGATCGGGGCCGCAGACCATCGTCTTGCTGCACGGCTACGGATCGAACGCCAACGACTGGAGCCAGTTCGAGCCGCATTGGCGATTCCCCGGGGATCCTAAACGCATCTACCTGCAGGCGCCACTGCGTGGACCGATTTCCGGAGGCCGCGGATGGTGGTGGCTGCATCTTGAACGTTACGTGCCGCCCGGTGCGCAGTTACCTGACCTCTCGACGTCGGCGCCTGGCGGCATCAAGGTGGCCGCCAGCCTGGTGTGCGACGCGCTCAAGGACGTGAAACGGCCGCTGATCCTTGGCGGCTTCTCGCAGGGCGCGATGGTCAGCGGAGAGATCGCGTTTCAGCGAACCGACCAGGACCTCGACGCGCTGATCCTCTTGAGCGGCACGCCGGTGAACGAAGCCAAATGGGCAGAGCACTTTGCGGCACGCCGCCGCGTGCCGATCTTCATCGCGCACGGCCGGCACGACTGGGTGCTGTCGTTCGACATCATGGACCGCTTCCAGCAGCGGCTGAAGGCGTTCGGCATGGACGTCACGTGGTACCCGTTCGACGGCGGCCACGAGATCCCGCCTGACGTCGTCGACCAGGTCAATGCGTTCGTGCAGCGCGTCCTTCAGTTAGAATCCCCGGTTGGGAGACCTTGATGACCTTCAGCGCTCGATGGATTGGCGCGGCGGCGATCACGACGCTGGCCGCAGTATCCCTCCATGGCCAGCAGCCTCGCGTGGTGGACGATGCGATGTTGATGAAGCCGGCGGATGGTGACTGGATCACCTACGGACGCGATTACGCCGAGACCCATCACAGTCCGCTGAAGCAGATCGATCAGTCGAACGTCTCGCGCCTCGCGGTCGCGTGGTCCACGGAGGTCGGATCCGACGGCAAGATCGAAACCACGCCGCTGGTCTTCGACGGGGTGCTGTATGGCACCTCGACGTGGAGCACGGTGTACGCCGTCGACCTGCGGAGCGGAAAATTGAAGTGGAAGTGGGATCCGGGTCTCGTGCGCGCCGGATTCGAGGCCGATGGTCCGCGCGCGTGCTGCGGCCCGGTGAATCGCGGCGTGGCGCTCTACAAGGGCCGCGTCTACGTCGGGTTGCTCGACGGCCGGCTCGTGGCGCTCAACGCACAGACGGGCCTGCCGGAATGGGCGACGCAGACCACGCCGCCGGGCACCGACTACACGATCACGGGTGCACCGCGCATCGTCAAGGGTCGCGTCGTGATCGGACAAGGAGGCGCCGAGTACGGCGTGCGCGGCTTCCTGGCCGCCTACGATGCCGAGACCGGTAAGCTCGCATGGAAGTTCTATGTCGTCCCCGGCGATCCCTCGAAGCCGTTTGAAGACGAAGCGCAGGCGCGAGCGGCTAAGACGTGGAACGGCCAGTGGTGGAAGTATGGCGGCGGCGGGACGCCGTGGGACGGCATCGCCTACGATCCCGAACTCAACCTGGTCTACGTGGGCACCGGCAATGGCTCACCGTGGAACGCCCAGCACCGCAGTCCTGGCGGCGGCGACAATTTGTACCTGTCGTCGATCGTCGCCCTCAATGCCGACACCGGCAAGTACGTGTGGCACTACCAGACGTCGCCGGGCGATAACTGGGATTTCAACGCCGCGCAGCCGATGATCCTCGCGGACCTGCAGATGGGCAACGCGAAGCGCAAAGTGCTCATGCAGGCGCCGAAGAACGGCTTCTTCTATGTGCTCGATCGCACCAACGGCAAGTTGATCTCCGGTGATGCGTTTGCGTACACGTCGTGGGCCACGGGAATCGACCTGGAGACCGGCCGCCCCAAGGAAACCGAACAGGCGCGCTATCGCTTCTCTCCGGTGCGTCTGTCGCCGTCGCCGGTCGGCGCGCATCACTGGCCGCCGATGGCGTTCCACCCGCAGACCGGCTGGGTCTACTACCCCGGGCAGGAGACCAGCATGGTCGCGGCCATGGAAGAGAAGTTCGAATACAAGCAGGGGCAGTGGAACCTCGGCATGCGCATGGGCACGCGCCCTGGCGCCGACGGGAAGGTGTCGGAAAACCTGCCGATGGATCCGAAAGCGCCGCCGATGGGCGGGTTCTTCGTCGCGTGGGACCCGATTGCGAAGAAGGCGGCCTGGCGCATCCCGTTCCAGTCGAGCGGTGGCGCGCTGTCGACGGGCGGCAACCTGATCTTCGTCGGCAACTCCGCCGGCAAGTTCTTCGCGCTCGATCCGCAGACCGGGAAGTCGTTGTGGGAGACGCAGCTGCTGACCGGTGGCGTCGCGACGCCGATCAGCTACGAGCTCGATGGCAAGCAGTACATCGCGGTGATGGCGGGGATCAGCAAGGGACGCATCTACGCGATGGCGTTGCCGTAGGGGCGCCCTATGACTTGCGCTTGCTCTTCCACCAGTCCAGGCGCTTCTTGATCTCTCGTTCGAACCCGTAGTCGGTGGGCTTGTAGAACTCGCGGCCTTTCAAGTTGTCCGGCAGGCAGTCCATGTTCGCGACTGCCTCCGGCTCGTCGTGGGCGTACTTGTAGCCCTTGCCGTAGTCGAGCTCCTTCATCAACTTCGTCGGCGCGTTGCGGATGTGCAGTGGCACGGGCGCGGCGAAATCGTTCTTGGCCGCGTCGGCCGCGTCGTTGTACGCGGTGTAGACCGCGTTGCTCTTCGGCGCGGTCGCCATGTAGAGCACGCATTGGGCCAGCGCGGTGTTGCCCTCGGGCATGCCGATGAAGTGCACGGCATCCTTCGCGGCGACGGCGATTGCCAGGGCCTGCGGATCCGCGTTGCCGATGTCCTCGGACGCGAAGCGAATCAGGCGGCGCGCGATGAACTTCGGATCCTCGCCGGCTTCGAGCATCCGGGCGAGCCAGTAGACCGACGCATCGGCATCGCTGTTGCGCAGTGACTTATGCAGCGCCGAGATCAGGTTGTAGTGTTCCTCGCCGCCCTTGTCGTAGAGCAGCGCCTTGTTGCTCAGGACCTTCTCGAGCAGCGCGCGATCGATCTTCGGACGCCCGGCGGGCTGTTGCGCCGACGACACCGCTATTTGGAGCAGGTTCAAGGCGGACCGGGCGTCGCCGTTGGCGAATCTCGCAATGCCGCGCAGCGCCTCGTCATCGGCATCAGGGCTCAGCTTGCCGAGTCCGCGTTCGTTGTCGCGCAGGGCCCGGCGCAAGATGTCGATGAGCGCCTCTTCATCGAGCTGCTTGAGCACGAACACCTTCGATCGCGACAAGAGCGCCGCGTTCACCTCAAACGACGGATTCTCCGTCGTCGCGCCAATCAGGACGATGTCGCCGCTTTCGACGCGGGGGAGGAACGCATCCTGCTGCGCCCTGTTGAAGCGATGGATCTC
>CAZBYY010000326.1:0-3946 GCA_964495855.1 uncultured Acidobacterium sp.
CTCGGGGTTGAGCTGCGGTTCCTGCGGCAGGTAGCCGACGCTGACGCCCTGGCCGACGAACGCTTCACCGACGTAGTTGTGTTCGACGCCGGCCATGATCTTCAGCAGCGTCGACTTGCCGGCGCCGTTCAAGCCGAGCACGCCGATCTTCGCGCCCGGCAGGAACGACAGCCAGATATCGTTGAGGACCCTGGCATCGGGAGGATAGATCTTCCCGAGGCCCTTCATTACATAGACGAATTGCGGTGACATGAATTGATGATGATACAGCAGGCGAACGGGCGAACAGGCCAACCGGCGAACAATTCACAGATCGCCGTTCACCTGTTGGCCCGTTGACCTGTTAGCCCGTTAACCTGTTAGGCCGTTAGCCCGTTTGCCTTACTCCGGCTTCAGCGTAATCAGGGTGTATCGGTCCGTCGGGAAGTACTTCTGGAACATCTGCTTGATCGCGTCCGCCGTCAGCCGTTCGGTGCGCTGATCGCGGCGCGCGATGCCCGCGGGATCCCAGCCGTATTGATGCACCGTCTGCATCGACCCCAGCCAGTACGAGTTCTGCTTGGCGTTGGTTTCCAGGTCTCGGCGCTCCAATTCCTTCACCTTTGCCACGTCGTCTGCGCTCGGTCCTTCGGCTTTCAAACGCTCGATCTCCTTCAACGCCGCGTTGACGAGCTTGTCGACGTTTTCAGGCGCGCTGCCGAACTGGATCTGAACCAGGCCGTAGCCCTTGATCGGCGGCGAGTTCGTGAAGCCGACCGACACGCCGTAGGTGCCGCCGAGTTCTTCGCGCAAGATCTCGCGGAGGCGGATGTTCAGCACCGACGTGGCGGCGCGGAGGCGATGCATTTCGAACTCATCGAAGCCCGGATCGGCAAAGAACGAGAGCAGTGTCTGGCTCGCGGGCTCCTTGCCCTTCACCACTTCGGCCTTTTCCGTGGCCGCGGGGAACTTGATGCCCATGTCGCGCGCGGCCGAGCTCTTCTTGCCGGTCGAGGGCAGCGACGCCAGCCACTTTTCGAGCAGCGGCGTGATCTCGGTCTCCGTGAAGGCGCCGACGAAGAAGTACGTGAAGTCCGCGGCATTGCCAAAGCGAGCCGCATAGAACGACTTCATCGTGTCGAGGCTCAGCGTGCTGATGTCCTCGGGCTTCAGCGGCTTCGCGCTGTAATGATGCGACGTGTTCACGTCCTCGACCTTTTCGCCAAACAGCGCGCGCGGGTTCTGATCGCGATTCTGCAGCGAGGCGCCGAGCCGGCGCTTCAGCAGGTCGAACGCGTCCGGCGTCATGTTCGGCGCCGTGAACGCCAGGTAGTTCAGCTGCAGCGCGGTCTCGAGGTCCTTCGGCGTGGCGGACCCGTTGATAGCCTGCGAGTAGTCGCCGATGCCCGGCGAGGCCTGCGCGATCTTGCCGGCGAGCATCTTGCTCAGGTCCACCGGATTGAAGCCGCCCATGCCGCCAACACCCACCATCGCGCTTGCGAGGCTCGCGCTCTTGTAGTCCTTCTCAGCGGCGAGCGACAAGCCGCCCGGCGCGTAGGCGGAGAAGATGACCTGGTCGTTCTTGAAGTCGGTGGGCTTGAGCCACACCTCGATGCCGTTCGACAGCGTCAGCACCGTCGCCCCAATCTCCGCGACCGTGCGCCGGGCCGTCACCTTGCCCGGGACCGGGGCCTTCTCGACGAGGGCACGATTCGTCGTCGGATCGGCCCAGCGATCGACCGGCGCCGCCTCCGCCCGCGCAATCGCCGCGCGCATCGTCTCGACCGACGGCGGCGGCGTGTCCTTCTTCTCCGGCGCCACGCCGAGAACGACGCGATTGTCGGAGGTGATCAACTCCTTCGCGAGCGCCGTCACTTCATCGGCGGTGATCGTCGGAAGGTATGTCGATGCGATGCGGTACTCGATCTCCATCCCCGGGATCGGTTCCTTCGCCAGGAAGTGCCGCACGTATTCGTTCGCATAGCTCGCGCTTTCCGACGTGTCGCGCTCGCGGTAGGCGCGCTCGTAGCCGGCCAGCAGCGCGGCCTTGGCGCGATTCAACTCGTCGGCGCTGAAGCCGTACTGCTGGACGCGCTTCGCTTCGGTCATCAACGCGCCGAGCCCTTCGGTGATCTTGCCTTCGGGCACGACCGCTTCGAGCTCGAACATGTCCGTCGTCCGGCCGATGCTCGACGGCCCGGCCTGGGCGCCGATGAACGGCGCGTTCGGCCGGCGCGACAGGTCGCTGAGGCGCAGGTTCAACATCTGCGAGACCAGGTTCTCGGCGAGCGACTTGCGATAGCCGCGCACCGTCTTGTCCTGATCGGCCTTGCGCTTGAAGTCGATCGACACCGACCAGCCCTGCGCTTCGGGATCGGTCGACATGTCGATCAGCGTCTCCTTGTGCGGAGGCACGCTGCTGTCGACTTCCGCGACTGTGCCCTTCGCAGCCGGAATGCCCCCGAAGTGCGCGAGGATCAGCTTCTCCGCTTCGGCGACCGGCACGTCACCGACCACGACCACGGCCATGCGATCCGGGCGGTACCACTTCTGGTAAAACGCGAGCAGCCGCTCACGCGGCGCGGTCCGAAGGATCTCGGGCAAGCCGATCGGCAGGCGTTCCGCGTAGCGCGATCCCTTGAAGATCACCGGCAGCTGCTTGTCGGTCAGTCGCGATCCCGCGCCGAGCCGGCCGCGCCATTCCTCGAGCACGACACCGCGCTCCTTCTCGACCTCTTCGGGAATGAACGAGATGCCGCCGGCAAAGTCCTGCAGCACGGTCATGCCGCGATCGACGTAGCCTGGGCGATCGGTCGGGATGTCGAGCATGTAGATCGTTTCGTCGAACGACGTCGACGCGTTCACGTGCGGCCCGAAGCGCGCGCCGATCGATTCGAGGAACGACACGAGCTCACCCGGCTTGAAATGCTCGGAGCCGTTGAACGCCATGTGCTCGATGAAGTGCGCCAGGCCGCGCTGGTTGTCGTCTTCCTGGATCGCGGCGGCATTGACGGCCAGCCGCATCGACACGCGGTTGGCGGGCCGCTTGTTCTCGCGGATGAAATACGTGATGCCGTTCGGCAGCTTGCCGGTCTTCACCGCCGGATCGATCGGCAGCGTACGATCAAGGGCCAGTTCAGGTGGGATGGCCGTCTGCGCCGACGGCAGCGAGACGAACGCAACGATCGCAAGAGCGAAGGCAATTACGGCAGTACGCATCCTCTGAGCATACTATTCATGCATGCGACTGAAGATTAAACGTCTGCAAGCCGACATCGGCTTGCCTGCTGCGGCCACGCCTCGCGCCGCCGGCTTCGACCTGGCTGCCGCGGCGGACGTGGAGATTCCGCCACGAACCATCAAGCTGGTTGGGACGGGCCTGGTGATTGCCGTGCCGGATGGCTATTTTCTAGGGATCTTCGCGCGAAGCAGCACGCCGCTGAAGCGCGGGCTGATGGTCGCCAACGGCGTCGGCGTGATCGATCCCGACTACTCGGGACCAGACGACGAGATCAAGATTCAGCTGCTCAACTTCACCGATGCGCCGGTGAAGATCAGCAAGGGCGATCGCCTTGCCCAGGGCATCGTTCTCCCGTGCACGCCCGTCGAATGGGACGAGGTCGCGGAAATATCGGCGACCTCGCGCGGGGGGTTTGGGAGCACGGGCTCGTAAATTGACGATTGGGTGATTCCTTGATTGACGACTGTTGGGTGAATGACGATCTTGCGAACGCAGAATAGTTTGGCCCGATCGCGCAATGATTCAAGAATCGACACTCGACAATCGCCCAACAATCAAGGAATCAAGGACTCTACAATCTTCAATTTGGTGATCCGCCGTATCCTCCACATCGACATGGACGCGTTCTATGCGTCCGTGGAGCAGCGCGACAATCCGTCGTTGCGCGGCAAGCCGGTGGCCGTCGGCGGCGACCCGACGCAACGCGGCGTGGTGGCGGCGGCGAGT
>CAZBYY010000327.1:0-3909 GCA_964495855.1 uncultured Acidobacterium sp.
AGCGTCGGCGACAACGTCATCGCCGGTCCGGTGGTCGGCAAGGTGCGCGCCCTCATCGACGATCGCGGGCGCAGCCTCAAGTCCGCGGGACCCTCGACGCCGGTCGAACTGCTCGGCCTCGAGTCACTGCCCCAGCCGGGCGACGGCTTCCAGCAGGTCGCCGACGCGGCGAAGGCACGTCAGATCGCCACGTTCCGGCAGGAGCAGGCGAAGGGCAAGGCGCTCGGCGCCAAGGGCTCGCGCCTCACGCTCGAATCGCTGCAGGCGCAGTTGTCGGACGAGGGATCGAAGGAACTGCCGATCATCATCAAGGCCGACGTGCAGGGTTCGGCGGAAGTGCTCGCCGATACGCTCGCCAAGCTGTCGGACGACAAGACGAAGATCAAGATCATTCACTCCGCCGTCGGCGCGATCAACGAAAGCGACGTGCTGCTGGCGACGGCGTCAAACGCCATCATCATCGGCTTCAACGTGCGGCCGGATCGCAACGCCGCCGACGTGGCCGATCGCGAAAAGGTCGACATCCGCCAGCACTCGGTCATTTACCACGTGACCGACGAGATCAAGAAGGCGATGGCGGGCCTGCTCGAGCCGACGTTCAAGGAAGCGCGCATCGGCGCCGCGCAGGTGCGCGAAACCTTCAAGGTGCCGAAGATCGGCACGATCGCCGGTTGCATGGTCACCGACGGCCGCATCACGCGCCAGGGCGACGCGCAGGCGCGCCTGCTCCGCGACAACGTCGTCGTGTGGGAAGGCAAGCTCGCCTCGCTCAAGCGCTTCAAGGACGATGTGTCGGAGGTCAAGGCCGGCTTCGAATGCGGCATGGGCCTGCAGAATTTCAACGACGTGAAGGTCGGCGACGTGATCGAAGTGTTCCAGATGGAACGCGTCCCACAGCCGGCCTAGCAGTTACGATCGGAGGCCGCCGTGGCCTTAACGCACCGCGTAGAGCGCATTCAAGAACAGGTGCGCGAAGAAGTCAGCCAGATGTTGCAGAACGAGGTCCGCGATCCGGGCGTGGGCCTCGTCACCGTCACCCGCGCCAAGGTCACCGGCGACCTGTCGCTCGCGCGCGTCTACTGGACGATCATCGGCGACGCCAACGAACGGAAAAAAACGCAAAAGGCGCTCGAGCGCGCCAGCGGCTACATCCGCCACCTCCTCGCCGAGCGGCTGACGCTCCGGCGCTCGCCTGAAGTGAAGTTCATCTTCGACGAATCGGTGGCCGCGCAGGATCGCATCGAGCAGATCATTCAAGAGATCCATGCCGAGGACGAGGCCCGCGCGGTGCACGACGCCGCCGTGGAGGACACGGCAACCGCAACCCACGGCGCCGACGTCGACACCGTCGTCGACGGCAAGAACGACATCACGGTCAAGAGTGACGAGCCCAAGCCCTAAGCGGCCGCCCGCGGCGTTGCTCGACGCGATTACGCGCGGACAACGATTCGTGATCGCCTCGCACCAGCGGCCCGACGGCGACGCCATCGGGTCTGCCATGGCGATGGCGCTCGCGCTGCGCGCAATGGGCAAGCACGCCACCGTGGTGACCGACGCGATTCCCCCGGTCTTCCTGCAGCCGTTTCCCGGCGTGGACGGCATCCGGATCACACCGGAGATTCACGACACGTTCGATGCGGCGCTGATCATGGAGTGCAGCGAGCTGTCACGCACCGGCGTGCGCGGACTAGACCGGGCGCCGGTCATGAACATCGATCATCACCCCGGCAACAAGGTCTATGGCGCCGTCAACTGGATCGACGAATCGGCCGCCGCCTGCGGTGAGATGGCGTGTGCGCTGATCGACGCGCTCGGCGTCACGATCACGCCGGACATCGCCACTCACATCTACCTGGCGATCCTGACGGACACGGGGTCGTTCCACTTCTCGCACCTCTCGCCGCTCACCTACGACATCGCGCGGCGTTGCGTCGAGGCCGGCGCCGATCCGCAGTGGATCGCGCGGGCGCACTACGACAGCAACAGCCTGTCGCGCGTGCGCATTTTCGGCGCCGTGATGAACGGCATGGTGATCGTCGCCGAAGGACGCGTGGCGTTGCTGTCGATCACGCGCCAGACCATGGCCGACCTGGGCGGGACGAATGATGATCTCGAAGGCCTGATCAACTTTCCGCTGACCGTCAAGGACATCGAGGCGGTCGCGTTCTTGAAGGAAGTCGGCGACCACGACTGGCGCATCAGCCTGCGGTCGAAGGGGCCGGTCGACATCGGCGTCATCGCGCGCGCCAACAGCGGCGGCGGCCACACCAATGCCGCCGGCTGCTCGGGCAAGGGCGATCTCGACACGGTGATGAAGCACTTCGGCGCGCTACTCGCCGATGCCGTCGGCAAGAAGTGAACTCCCCCTCCCTGCCCCCTGATCCCCGACCCGTGCTCGACGGCGTCCTGGTCGTTGACAAGACGGAGGGGCCGACGTCGCACGACGTGGTGACGCTTGCGCGTCGCGCGCTCGGTGTGTCGCGCATCGGGCATACAGGCACGCTCGATCCGATGGCCACCGGCGTGCTGCCCCTCGTGATCGGCCGGGCCACGCGCCTGGCGCAATTCCTGACGGCGAGCGACAAGACCTACGAGGCGACGATCGCCTTCGGACGCGCGACCGATACCTACGACGCGCGCGGCACCATCACCTCCTCGAGCGACCTGCGGCCGACGCGCGATGCGCTCGATCGGGCGCTCGAACGGTTTCGCGGCACCATCGAGCAGGTGCCGCCTGCCTACTCCGCGAAGAACATCGGCGGTGAACGGTCGTACGAACTCGCACGCAAGGGGAAGACGGCGACGCCGCAACGGCCCGCGGCGGTGTCGGTGACCGTCAAGCATCTGGAGCTCGTGTCGTTCGACGGCGAGACCGCGACGATCACGCTCCAGGTCAGCGCCGGATTCTACGTTCGCTCGCTCGCCCACGACCTCGGCGATGCGCTGGGCTGCGGTGCGGTGCTCACCGCCCTACGGCGCACGCGATCTGGCGAATTCGACCTCTCGCGCGCCGTGCCGCTCGCGGACGTGCTCCAGTCATCGCGGCAGGACCTAGCTGGCCGTGTGGTGCCGCTGAACGCCCTTCTGCCGGATGTCCCCGCGGTCGTCCTGCGCTCGGCCGCGCATGTCGAACGCGTCAAGAACGGCATGGAAGTCGCGCCGGCGGATGTCGTGACCCCGATCGTTCCAGTGCCCGCAATGGTCCGCTTACTCGACCCGGATCACGGCCTCGTCGGGATTGCAAAACCGGGAAAACAGGCGGGAAACCTGCATGCCTGGGTCGTGATGGCCTGAGGTCCTGTTGGCCTGGCGCCCTTCCGAGGTAACATAGACAGGTTACAGACGATGTAGGAATCGTCATATACGGCGGCTCGGTGACTCGATATCCGATCACTTGGCCGTGCGTGGAGGTAGACAGTGGCACTGACGAAAGACCGCAAGACCGCCCTCATCGGCGAATACAAGACCCACGACAAAGACACCGGCTCCCCTGACGTTCAGGTCGCGATCCTCACCGAGCGCATCAACTACCTGAACGAGCACTTCAAGTCGCACGGCAAGGATCATCATTCGCGCCGCGGATTGCTCAAGCTCGTCGGCCAGCGCCGTCGCCTGCTCGACTATCTGAAGAGCAAGGATGCCGATCGTTACGCTGAGGTGATCAAGCGCCTTGGCATCCGCAAATAAGCGGGCGAAAGCTAAATATGCACAAGCGTGATCTAACTCTCGGCTCCCAGACCCTCTCGATCGAGACTGGCCGTCTGGCCAAGCAGGCCGATGGCGCGGTGGTCGTCCGCATGGGCGACACCATGGTGCTCGTCACCGCGTGCCACTCGGCCAGCCCGCGCGAAGGAATCGACTTCCTTCCGCTCACCGTCGACTATCGCGAATACAGCTACGCATCGGGCC
>CAZBYY010000328.1:0-3875 GCA_964495855.1 uncultured Acidobacterium sp.
AGCGACACGAATCGCAGCAGTTCGTTCGGTCGATCGGGCAACGCCTACGATGTGCGCTTCTCGCCCGGCGGTTCTTCCGGCGGCATCGTCACCGCGATTGCAGCGAACATGGCCGTGTTGGGCAACGGCACTGATACGGGGAACTCGATTCGCATGCCCGCGGCCACCAGCGCGCTCGTCGGTGTATTTCCGACACGCGGCCTCGTGAGCATCGCCGGCATCGCGCCGCTCGACTGGTTGCTCGACAACACCGGTCCGATCGCGCGCAACGCCGCCGACGCCGCCATTGCCCTGGCCGTGATGCAGGGCGCAGACCCACTCGACTTGCGTACCGCCGACCTCCCATCAGCGGCGCAGAAAGGACCGTACGACGCGGCGCTGAAGGCAGGCGCGCTCAAGGGCAAACGCTTCGGCGTGCCGGCGTTTGTCCTCAACGGCGACGGCGTACCGTTCCACGGCATCCCGTACAGCGTTCCGGATCCGCAGTTCGAGAAGCTTCGCGTCGCCGCGGACACGCCGCTGAAGCCGGAGACTCGCGCGATGTTTCTCAAGGCCGTCGAGGCGCTGCGGAAGGCCGGCGCAGAGGTGGTGATCGACGAGGCGATCTTGCCGCTCGCGTTCGCGCGCGCGGCGAGTCGCGTGGCGACGTATGCCTACATGCTCGACGGCACGAATCAGTTCCTGGCGAAGTTCGGTCCGCTGGCGTATCGGTCGGCGGCGGAGTATCAGAAGGTGGTCGGCGCGCCGCTCTACACCTCGTCAGTCGGCACCGAGGCCAACTTCGGAAAGTTCGGCAGCATCGAGATCAAGCAGCGCGCGTTTGCGAACGATCCTGAAGCCGAGCGGATGTATCACGCGCCGAAGCGCGCGATGATGGCCGCGTACCTGGAGACGCTCGATCGACTGAAGCTCGACGGCTACGTCTACCCCGCCATCCAGATGCCACCGGTGGATGAAACAATGCCGCAGGACGGCGGGATCAGCGGCGGTCCTCACTCGGCGACGAGCTGGATCAACATGCTCGGCGTCCCCGCGATCGTCGTCCCCGCCGGCTTCTATGACAGCGGCTTGCCGTTCGGGCTCGAGTTTGCGGGTCGCCCGTGGACCGATGGCGACCTGCTCGGCTTTGCCTACGCGTGGGAAGAGGCCACGCACCCGCGCAAGCCACCAGTTCTCGCCGACCACGGCCTCCTCCCCGTGTACCGCGCGCGGGAGAAATAGGGTGCCTGTCACCCAATTTCCCCCCGCTCCAGGGATGATTTTCCCCGGACTAGATTGACGAGACTGCGAATCGTACGCAGTAAGGCCCGGGTCTGCCGAGTGGGACACGCTCTTTCGGCGATACGGAGGGGGCAGCCGTCGCCTAAGGCTGAAATTGGGTGACAGGCACCCTAAGAGGAGGATGCGGAGAGCTCGCGGCGCAACGCTTCCACGTCGAGCTCGCCCTCCCAGCGCGACACCACGATCGCCGCCACGCCATTGCCGATGAAGTTCGTCAGCGAGCGCGATTCGGACATGAAGCGATCGACGCCGAGGATCAAGGCCAGGCCGGCGACCGGGATCGACGGCACCACCGCCAGCGTCGCCGCCAGCGTGATGAACCCCGCGCCCGTGACTCCTGACGCGCCCTTTGACGTGAGCATCGCCACCGCCAGGATCGTCAACTCCTGGCGCAGCGTCAGCTCGATGTTGAGCGCCTGCGCCACGAACAGCGCCGCCATCGTCAGGTAGATGTTGGTGCCGTCGAGATTGAAGGAGTACCCAGCCGGAACAACAAGGCCGACCACGGACTTCGAACACCCCAGCCGCTCGAGCTTCTGCATCAGCGGCACGAGCGCCGACTCGGACGACGACGTCCCGAGCACGGTCAGGAGCTCCTCCTTGATGTAATTGATGAACCGAAGGATGTTGAACCCTGTCAGCGCCGCGATCGTGCCGAGGACGACCAGTACGAACAGCAGACACGTCAGATAAAAGCTGCCCATCAAGAGCGCGAGCGGCTTGAGCGCGGCGACGCCGTACCGCCCGATCGTGAACGCCATGGCCCCGCCCGCGCCAAGCGGCGCGACCTTCATCAGCACGTTCATCATCCGGAAGAAGATGTGCGAGGCTTTCGCAATCACGTTGTGAATGAGCTCGCCTTCCGCTCCCAGGTGCGTCATCGCGTAGCCGAACAACACCGCGACGAACAGCACCTGCAGCAGATCACCGGATCCCGTGAACGCGTCGAAGAACGTCCGCGGGATGATGTGCATGATGAAATCGACCGTCGTCTGCGATTGCGCCACTTTCGCGTAGTCGGCGACGGCCTTGGCATCGAGCGTTGCCGGATCGGCATTGAATCCGCCGCCCGGCTTGATCACGTTGGCGACGACCACGCCGATGATCAGCGCGAACGTCGACACGACCTCGAAGTACAACAGCGCCTTGCCGCCGACACGACCCACCTTCTTCATGCTGCCGGCGCCGGCGATGCCGAGGACGACGGTGCAGAAGATGATCGGCGCAATGAGCATCTTCACCAGCGCGATGAACCCGTCGCCCAATGGCTTCAGCGCGACGCCCGTTGCCGGGCTGACGTAGCCGATGGTGCCGCCGGTCACGATCGCGAGCAACACCCAGAAGTAGAGATGCCTGGTCAGGTTCCGCATGATGGAAATAGCTCGAGCCTCGACATTGTGCACGAAAACGTGCAAGCTATTGAAGAGCTTCTTGTACGCCCTGTCTGTGTTGAACCTTTCTCTGCTGAGGACCCGGACGTGACCCGACGTGTATTCGTAAACCTGTGTGCCCAGGCGGCCTTCCTCGCCTTGATGACGGTCTCGCCCGTCCGCGCCCAGAACAAGGCGCTCGATTTCAAGCTGGTGAACCAGACAGGTGTCACCATCAGTTCCATCTACATCGCGCCGCACGACACGGATGAGTGGGGCGACGACGTCATGGAAGATGACGTGCTCCGCAATGGCGAGTCCCTTGACCTCGAGTTCCATCCCAAGGCCCGGGCCGAGGAGTGGGACCTTCGGATCGAGGACAAGGACGGCAACTCGGTCGAATGGGAAAGCCTCGACCTGACGAAGATCACCGTGTTGACGATCAAGATCGTCAAGGGCAAGCCCGTGGCGGAGTGGAAGTAGGGATTTAAGACTCTCCCGCGGCGACTCACCGTAAGATGAGGCGTGCTGATCCCACGCCTCATCATCGTCGCTGCCCTGCTGCTGACGCTTCCCTTCCGCGCCGGCGCCGACACCCTCTCCGAGCGCATTTCCGCACTGACGCGCGGCTTCAAGGGCACCGTCTCCATCTACGCCAAGAACCTCGACACGGGCCGCGACTTCGCCGTCAACGCGGACGCCAAGGTCCGCACGGCCAGCACGATCAAGCTGCCGATCCTCTGCGCGCTCGAAGCGCTCGTCGCCGAAGGACGCATCAGCTGGACGACGCCGATCACGCTGCGCGCGGAAGACAAGGTGTCGGGCTCCGGCGTGCTGGGTGAGCTCAGTCCCGGTGCTACGCTGCCCCTCCGCGACGTCGCCACGCTGATGATCATCGTGAGCGACAACACCGCGACCAATCTAGTACTTGATCGAATCACGGCTGACGCGGTCAACGACATGATGGATAAATGGGGATTCACCGCGACGCGATCGATGCGCAAGATCCGCGGCGATGGCACGGCGCTGAAGGAAGCCGAGGGCTTCAGCAGGGCCGGCCGCCTTCCCGAGAACCAGCGCTTCGGCATCGGCTCATCCACGCCGCGCGAAATGGTGACGCTGCTCGAACGGCTCGAACAGGGCCGGGTTGTGAGCCCTGAGGCGTCGAAGGATGTGATCGGCATCCTCAAGCGACAGCAATTCAAGACCGGCATCGGCAGGCGC
>CAZBYY010000329.1:0-3872 GCA_964495855.1 uncultured Acidobacterium sp.
GGCCCTCGGCGCGGAACGTCGATTGAATCATCGGCAGGTACTGCACGCCGCGGGACAGCCCTTCGGTGAGGAATTCGCGCAACCGTCCCTGGAAGAGCTCGACGTAACGCAACACGCGGTCGTTCGTGGGGATCGGGATGTCGTGGCTCGTGGACTGGAGGTCGGCCTCCACCGTCTCGGCCGTCGTCGCTTTCGGCGACGAGCTTTCGAAGGTTTCGATCGACAGCAGGGCGTCGATGGCGGCGGGTTCCGACTTGGCTTCGGAGAATCCATCGCCGGTGGTCAGGGCCGCCTGTTCGAGCACGCTGATGCGATCGACGAGTCGATCGAAGTGCTCGCGGAGGCGCGGATTGCCGCGGGCGCCTTGCGGCGATTCGAGCAGCACGTCCAGCGACTTGTCGAACTCAGCCCTGGCACCCTGCAGGTGGCCAAGCGCCAGTTCCTTTCGACCGGCCTCGAAGAGCTGGTCGGATTTCGCAATGAGGATCGTGTTCGGATCGGGTGGTGGTTCGGGAGCGGGCTTCGCCGCCGCCACCGGCACGGGAATCTGCGGTGCAACGTTCACCGCTACGGGCTTGCCTGAGGAGGCGCATCCCGCTGCGATCAGCAGGGCGCTCAAGGCGGGCACGATAGAAACGGTGATCTTGCTGGGCATTACATCCTTGGTACGACCGTGGCTGAGATAGCCGACGTCAGGCAAGGTAACACGCCCACAAAGTGGAGGTCAAACCGTGATGGTTCAGTTGTTTACGGCTGAGGCCAACCCGCGTAGATGAAGATCTTCGCCGCTTCGCCGGCATCTCGCGCGGCCGGCGTCACGATCGTGCGTTCGCCGATCAGCAGTTTCCGACCTTCTTTCTCGGCGAGTTTCACGTCCGCCTCGCTGACGAACTTCTCAGGATCCTGCCGCCTTGCAGGTTCCTGCGGTACCACGCGTTCCATAGGTTCCAGGGGTTTGGTTCCGAGGCGTGTCGACAAGAACTGGTCGATTCGCCGGGTCAGCGAGTCGGTTCCAATCGGGTCCGGGGTTGGCTTCGAGGGCGCCTTCGGCAGTGGTGGAGAAGGCGGAACCGCCGTCGAGAACGATGCCTTTGGAACTTCTGGAACCGCTGGAACTGCTGGAACCTTTGTCATTGCCGCGGGTCGCAGCTCGTAGGCTACCCGTTTGATATTCAGAAGATGGTGCGGCGAAATGTTGTCGGACGTGATGTTCCCGCCGAATCCTCCGCACCCCAGCGTCATCGACGGGTCCAGGCCGGTCGTGAAGCCGATGGCGCCGAGCGTGCTCGGCGTGTTGACGCAGATGCGGTACGCCGGTTTGTGCAGGCCGAACTCCAGCACCACGGCTTCATTCTGCGAATGGATCGACATGGTGTGTCCCATGCCGCCGTAGCGCAGGATCTGCTTGCAGCGTTCGCACGCCTCGCGCCAGTCCTTGACGACGTAATAGGAGAGGACGGGGCACAGCTTCTCGATCGACAACGGATACTCGCGGCCGACACCCTGCAGCTCGGCAATCAAGGCGCGCGTGTTCGCGGGGACGTTGATGCCGATCTTCTGTGCGATGTAGACCGCCGACTTGCCGACGAAGGCGGGATTTGGCAGGCGTTGAGGCGTGACGAGTTCTTTGGCGAGTGTCGCCGCCTCAGCCGCCGACAGGAAGTAGCCGCCCTGATCGATGAACTGCCGTCGTGCTTCGGCGTCGATGGCCTGATCGACGACCACTGAATTTGGCGACGAGCAGAGCACGCCGTTGTCGAACGACTTGCCGATCAGAATGTCGTTGGCCGCCTTCCGCACGTCAGCACTGGACTCGATGTAGCACGGCGCGTTGCCCGGACCCACGCCGTACGCCGGCTTGCCGGCGCTATACGCGGCACGGACGAGCCCCATGCCTCCGGTTGCGAGGATCACGGAAACCTCGCGTGCCTTCATCAGCTCCTGCGTGCCTTCGAGCGTGACCGTCTTCATCCAGCCGATCGCACCGTCAGGCAGCCCGGCCTTGCGGCCGGCTTCGTTCATGATGTCGGCGGTGCAGGTAATTGAACGCGCAGCGGACGGATGCGGCGTCAGGACGACCGCGCAGCGGGCCTTGATGGCCACGAGAATCTTGTAGATGGCGGTCGACGTCGGGTTGGTGGACGGGATAATGGCCGCGACCACGCCGAACGGTTCGGCGATCTCGATGATCTTCTTCTCGTCGATGCGGTTGATCACGCCGACCGTCTTCATCGGCTTGATGAATTCGTACACCTGTCTCGATCCAAACAGGTTCTTCTGAATCTTGTCGGGGACATTGCCGAAGCCGGTTTCTTCGACCGCCAGGCGGGCCAGCGCTTCGGCCTGCGGCGTGACGGCCGCGGCCATGGCATCGACGATGGCGTCTACCTGCGCCTGCGAGAACTCTGCGAGGACGACCTGCGCCTCCTTCGCGCGGCGGGCAAGTGCCCGCGCTTCCGCAATCGACGCAAGGTCCTTATCAGACTGAGACGAGGTCGCCGCAGCAGCCATGTGTCAGCGGCCTTTCAGACTCCGCGCTTCAGGCCCCACGACGTCACGCTTTCGGCAGGATGCGTTCGACGTCGGCGTGGGGGCGGGGAATGACGTGCACCGACACGAGTTCGCCGACCCGTCGGGCCGCGGCAGCGCCCGCGTCGGTCGAGGCCTAGACGGCACCGACATCACCGCGCACCAGGACGGTGACCAGCCCGGCGCCGATGTATTCCGTGCCGACGAGCGACACGTTGGCGGCCTTCACCATGGCATCGGCGGCTTCCACCGAGCCGATGAAGCCCTTTGTTTCGACCATTCCTAGCGCGTCGCGCGGTGTGTCCATCGGGTAGGCAGCATGATATTCTTATACGTCATCCCTATGCAACGGAGAGAGATCGTGAGAGGACTCGTGTCGGCCTGTGTACTGACGGCAATGGCCGTGACGATGGTCGCCTGCGGCAAGAAGGAAGATACGGCAGTCCCGATGGCGGGCGTGCAGGTGAAGTTGTCGCGAGCCAAGGTCGCACTTGGGAGCCCCGTCGAGGTCACCTACAAGTTCACGGTTGCGCCAAATGCCGGCAGCTTCGGGAACCGCCGGGTGTTCGTCCACTTCCTCGACGCCGACGAAGAGTTGATGTGGACCGACGATCACGAGCCGCCGACCCCGACGTCGGAGTGGAAGCCCGGCCAGACCGTTGAGTACACGCGCACGATGTTCATCCCGAGCTACCCGTACGTCGGAGCGGCCAAGGTCGTCGCGGGGCTGTACACGGCGGGCGCGAACGACCGCGTGAAGCTGTCGAATGAAGATCGAGGCGACCGCTCCTACAAGGTCGCAGACTTCGAGCTCCTGCCACAGACCGAAAACATCTTCGTCATCTTCAAGGATGGCTGGCACCCGGCCGAAGTGAACAGCGAGGGCGCGAGCCGCACCGAATGGCAGTGGACCAAGAAAGAAGCGACAATCGCGTTCCGCAACCCGAAGCGCGACGTCACGCTCGTGCTGCAAGTCGACAACCCGGCGCAGGCCAATGGCGCGCAGAACGTCGCCGTGCAGCTCGGCGACCAGGTGATGACCACGATTCAGCTCAGTGCCAAGGACGCGCCGGTGTTGAAGTTCCCGATTACGGCGGCGCAACTCGGCGCGTCGGACATGGTCGAAATGAAGTTCGTGGCCGACAAGACCGTCGTGCCGGCGTTGGAGCCCACGATGAAGAATACCGATCCGCGCGAGCTGGGCGCCCGCTTCTTCCACGTGTTCGTGCAGTGAGGCGCGTCCTCGTTCCGCTCGTCATTCTTGGACTCGCGATCACCGCACGCGAAGCGCTTGCGGAGATCGTCGTGTTGAAGAACGGGCGGACGATGTCGGTCAAGTCGTG
>CAZBYY010000330.1:0-3860 GCA_964495855.1 uncultured Acidobacterium sp.
CCGCTCGCGCCGCTTGATTTCGTTGACGCGAGCTTCCAAGAGCAATGGTGACCGACAGCGATTTCATGCGCCGCGCGCTGTTGCATGCGCGGCGTGCTGAAGGCGTGACGACGCCCAACCCGATCGTCGGCGCGGTGATCGTCTCGCCCGATGGCGTCGTGGTTGGGCAGGGGCGCCATCCGCGCGCGGGTGAGCCGCACGCCGAAGTGTTCGCTCTCGAAGATGCCGGCGACCGCGCGCGAGGCGCCACCCTCTACGTCAACCTCGAGCCCTGCTGTCACACGGGGCGCACAGGTCCGTGCACCCGGCGGATCATGGCGGCCGGCATCGCGCGCGTCGTCGCGGCCATGGCCGATCCGAATCCGCTCGTCAGCGGAAAGGGCTTTCAGGAACTGCGCGACCACGGCATCCGTGTCGAGGTCGGCCTGCTCGAAGCGGAGGCGCAACGCGCCAATCGCGCCTTCACTCTCGTGCAAACCGAACAGCGGCCCATGGTGATCGCCAAGGTGGCCAGCAGTGCTGACGGAAAGATCGCCGCCGCGCCCGGAGTGCGGACGCCACTGACGTCTGCGGAAGCGAACCGTCGAACCCAGCGCCTGCGCGCGTCTGTCGACGCAATCGGCGTGGGCTCGGGCACGGTGCTTGCCGACGATCCCGTCCTGACTGTGCGGGATATCTACCGGCCGCGTCCGTTGGCGCGGGTCGTGTTCGATCGCCGGCTGCGCACTCCTGCAACGGCACGGCTCTTCTCGACGCTCCACGCCGGGCCGGTCATAATACTGACAACGGCGGCTGCGGCGCGCCGTGATCCGGATCATGCGGCGGCGCTTCGAACATCGGGGGCGACGCTGGTCGAAAGCCCGGGTGATCTGCGGGCAGCCCTTGGTGCCCTCGTGCATTACGAGATCTCGACGCTGCTGCTCGAAGGCGGCGCCACGATGCATGCCGCAGCGTGGGAAGCGGGAGTGGTCGATCGCGTGCACCTGGTCGTTTCGCCGCGCAGGCTCGGCGCAGAAGGCGTACAGTTGTTCAACGGAATTGATCTGCCGGCATCGGCGCTCGTCCCCGTCAAGGTGGACATGCTCGGTCCGGACGCATGGATGGAAGCGGATGTTCACCGGCATCGTTGAAACGACAGGCGTCCTGGACGAAGTGAAGGGCACCGGCGGCGGGTACCGCGTTCGCATTCATACGGCGCTTTCAGCTGAACTCAAAGAAGGCGACAGCCTGGCCGTCAACGGCGTCTGCCTCACAGTGATCCTGATCGACGGCGAGCACGTCCTCGCGGATGTGGGGCCGGAAACCTCTCGCGTCACCACGCTGGGCGCACTGCAACGCGGCCAGCACGTGAACCTCGAGCGGCCGCTGCGCGGTGACGGTCGGTTCGACGGGCATTTCGTCCTTGGACACGTCGACGGCGTTGGCGTCATCGAAGAAGTGCGGCAGGAAGGCGAGTCGCGGTGGATGACGATCGGGTTTCCGCCGTCGCTGGCGCCGTACTTCATCCGCAAAGGCTCAGTTACCGTCGACGGGATCAGCCTGACGGTGGCCGGCCTCGGCGAAAAGCAGTTCGACGTCATGATCATTCCCTACACGTGGGCGAATACGATCCTCAAGAACTTGCGGAAGGGCGACAAGGTCAATCTCGAATGCGACATGATCGGCAAGTACGTCGTCCGCGCCATGGAGTTGCGCCGGCAGTGAAGAAGACGCATCACATCAAGATTGCGAAGGGCGCGCGCCCGGCGGGACCCTTTGCGCCGGTCGAAGAGGCGGTGGCCGCGATCAAGCGCGGCGAGATGGTGATCGTCGTTGACGACGAAGATCGCGAGAACGAGGGCGATCTCACCATGGCCGCCGAGAAGGTCACCCCTGAGGCGATCAACTTCATGGCCAAGCACGGACGCGGCCTGATCTGCATGCCGATGACCGGCGAGCGGCTCGACAAGCTCGAGATCCCGCTGATGGTCGAGAAGAACTCGACGCGCTTCGAAACCGCGTTCTGCGTGGCGATCGAGGCCAAGCTCGGCACGAGTACCGGCATTTCGGCTGCCGATCGCGCCGCCACGGTCAAGGCGGCCATCCATCCGAAGACGAAGCCCGCTGACCTCGCGCGACCCGGGCACATTTTCCCGTTGCGCGCGCGCGACGGGGGCGTGCTGGTGCGCGCCGGGCAAACCGAAGCGGCCGTGGACCTCGCCCGCATCGCCGGCCTTGCGCCGGCCGGCGTGATCTGCGAAATCATGAATGACGACGGGACGATGGCGCGGGTCCCCGCGCTGACGCGATTTGCCCGCCGTCACAAGCTGCTGATGATCACGATCGCCGATCTCATCCGTTACCGGATGCGGACCGAAGGGCTCGTGACGAAAGTGGCCGAGGCCGATCTGCCAACGGAGCATGGCCCGTTCCGGATCCACGGCTACGAAAGCCTGATCGATCGCGAAACGCATCTCGCCCTCGTGTGCGGCAATATCGGCCATGGTGAAGACGTCCTCGTCCGCGTGCACTCAAAGTGCCTGACCGGCGACGTGTTCCATTCGGCGCGGTGCGATTGCGGGTCGCAGCTCGAAGCCGCGCTCCAGCAGATTGCGCGAGCCGGCCGCGGCGTGCTGCTGTATCTCAATCAGGAGGGTCGCGGGATCGGGCTCGCAAACAAGCTCCGCGCCTACGCGCTGCAGGATGAGGGGCTCGACACGGTCGAAGCGAACGAGCGCCTCGGCTTCAAGGCCGATCAGCGCGACTACGGCATTGGGGCGCAGATCCTGCGGCACCTGGGGATTCGCTCGATGCGCCTGTTGACCAATAACCCGCGTAAATTCGTGGGTTTGCAGGGGTACGGACTGTCCGTGTCCGAGACCATTCCGCTCGAGATTCCGGCCTCGGCGACGACCCGTAAGTATCTGAAAGTAAAGAAAGAGAAGCTCGGCCATCGCCTGAAGTCGGTGTGAGCCCGCCTCGGAAGTCCTTTACCAATCGCCGGAAGTTCAGGTAGGATAAGGGTTTGCGCGGTGGCGGCGTGACGCCACCGTGATGACCTCATGTTCGACGCGCTAAGCAATCGGCTCCAGGACGTTTTTCAGTCGCTGAAGGGCGAAACACGTCTCACCGAGTCGACGGTTGAGAGAGTGCTCGGCGAAATCCGCCTGGCGCTGCTCGAAGCGGACGTCAACTTCAAGGTCGTCAAGGCGTTCGTCGATCGGGTGCGCGATCGGGCGATGGATCAGGAGGTCCAGAAAGGCCTCAATCCGTCGCAGCAGGTCATCAAGATCGTCCGTGATGAACTGCTGGCGCTGTTCGGCGATGCGAAAGGCGGGCTGCGGGACACCTCCAGCCGGCCACGCGTGATTTTGATGCTCGGGCTGCAGGGCTCGGGCAAGACCACGACGACGGGCAAGCTCGCGAAGTGGTTGCAGAAGCAGGGCCGCCATCCGATCGTGGTGTCGACGGACGTGAGGCGCCCGGCCGCGATCCAGCAGTTGGCGATCGTGGCGCAGCAGGCGGGTGTGCGCGTGCACGACCCCGCCGGCGAAATGGATCCGGTGGCGCGCGCGAAAGGCGCGCTGGCGGAGGCCAAGGCCGTCGGCAACGACGTCGTCATCGTCGACACGGCGGGCCGGCTGCACATCGACGACGAGCTGATGCAGGAGCTCGTCGCGATCAAGGAGATTGCGGGACCGTCCGATCTGCTCTACGTCGCTGACGCGATGACGGGGCAGGACGCGATCAAGAGCGCGGGTGAATTCAACGCGCAGGTCGGCGTCACCGGGGTGGTGCTGACGAAGCTCGACGGCGACGCGCGCGGCGGCGCGGCGCTCTCGGTGGTGTCGGTCGTCGGCGTGCCGATTGCCTTCGTCGGC
>CAZBYY010000331.1:0-3846 GCA_964495855.1 uncultured Acidobacterium sp.
CTGCAGTACGGCGTGCCGCTGCAGGCGCTGGTCGACAAGTTCAGCCACGTCCGCTTCGAGCCGTCGGGCATGACCAAGAACCCCGACGTCCGCTTCGCGAAGTCGATCGTCGACTACATCTTCCGCTGGATGGCGTCGAAGTTCCTGTCGCCGGAGGCGCAGTACCGCGCCGGCGTCAACAACCGCGACGATGCGTTCGACGCGGCACCGGCGGCGGCGCCTGCAGTTTCCGCGCCGAAGGTCACCCCGTCGCCGACGGCAACCGTGAGCGCCACGGGTGTGGTCGTGCCGAATACGTCGACGCTGAGCACGATCCAGAACCAGGAAGACGCGCCGCCGTGCACGACGTGCGGCTCGATCATGGTGCGGAGCGGCGCCTGCTACAAGTGCAGCAACTGCGGCACGACGTCAGGCTGCGCCTAGCCCACAGGCCTCGGGCCTCAGGCATCAAAAACACGAAGGGCCGGGAGCAATCCCGGCCCTTTGGTTTTTGCAGTTAGGCACCTGGCACCCTAGGCACCTGGCACCCTAGGAACCTGGCACCCCTAGGCACCGGGCACCGTAGGCCTAGCCCCCGCACGCGCGGTCGCCGCTGACGAGCGCGCATTTCACGTAGGCGATCCGCGTCCTCGCAAACGCGAGCATGTCACCGACCTTCCCTTCGTAGGCGCTGTTCGAATACGGCTTGTACTGGTCGGCCTTCATCGGCTCGTCGATCATCTGCACCTGCCGGATGATTTCCGTGTTCAGCCAGTCGTCCTGTTCTGCGAGCTGGTTGGCGCGCGCCAGCTCCGCGTACCACAGCTGGTTGTAGGCAGGGATGCGCATCAACTTGCTCATCAGGATGTTGTCGGTGGGCGGCAGCACGGGAAACGCCGGGCCCCAGAATGCGTTGTCGTCATCCCACGCGATCAGCACGTGCTTCTCCTGGTTCTCGAGTCGATACAGGTAGAAGTTGTTGATGCCGTAGGCACCCAGGAAGCCGTCGGTCTCGCCGACATAAGCCTGCGCCGCCACGAACCTGATGAAGCCTGGCAGGTCGAAGCGCGGGCCGATCACCTCGTCAAAACGGTCCTCGGGGGTCTGGTTGGCGAGCGTGATCAGTTCCTGGATCTTCCGGTACTTGTCTTCGTCCGGCTTCGACTCGTGAGTCTTGGCGTCGAAGCGCAGTTTGATGTCCCGCAGGTCGGTGCCGAAATCGGTGAACAGCCAGTGGTCCTGGTAGACGAACTCGTAGAGCCAGCCGTCGTTCTGCGTGTCGTCGCCGATGACGCCGAAGAGGCGCGCCAGCATTTGCTTGTCGACCGACTCGATCAAGCCGTAGAGGCCGGCATACTCATCGTTGACGTATAGCTTGACGTGCGTCTCGCGCGGCGCGTTGAGGCCCAGCCGTTCGAAGAACCGCATGGTCACCGTCTCGTGTATGCCCGACCCGTCCTGCGACAGGTTGTCCAGCACCAGCGACTTCAGGCCGAGGAACCGCTGAGTATCCGAGTAGCGATTGAAGTCGACGCGCAGCCCCGGCTTATTGCTGCTGCGGGAGCCGCGTCCGCGTGAACGGATGCCGACGTTGTACAGGGTCTGGCCGTTCCAGGTGAAGTCGGCCGGGTAATAGGTGTTGTCGAGATAGTTTTGCTTCAGCTTGGCCCAGTCGGCGCTATTCAAATGGAGGTCGATCCGGCCAAGACTCATCGGGTCGAACAACTGGTCAGCCGTCGCGGTTTCGGCGTGGAGCGCGATGGGCGTGAGCAGGAAAAGGCAGGCGAGCACGGCGAGGCTCGCGTGTAACAGCCGTGTTGCACTTGAGATGGACACGATACACAATGACTATATTCGGTTCTTTGTGGCGTCAAGGCCCGATCGGGTAAGACTAAAGCTGACATCAAATGATGGCGCGTAGCCGGCCGCTTCTCGGCGTGCTTCTCGTGCTTGGAGGCGGGTTGGTGCTGGCACATTGCGGCGGCAGCAGCTCGCCAACGGCGCCGCAGCAGACGACTGTCGATCCGGTGCCGGTGACAACGACGTCGCCGACGCCGACACAGACGACGACAACAACGCCGGTGCCGGATCTGGAATTGCCAACGGCGCCTCCAGTGATTCCAAACCCTGGCAACCTCTCAACCTCGATCAACGTATTCGGCGACACCGGCTGGTGCGGCTCGCCGGCGCTGGCCCCGCTCGTGACGCTGTTCGGGCGGTTTGATGGCGACATCCTGCTGGCCGGCGACCTGGCGTATCCGAACGGCAGTCCCGAGGACTTCAGGAATTGCTTCAATCCGAGCTTTGGCCAGTTCAAGTCGCGCTTCCGGCCATCACCGGGCAACCATGAATACGTGGCCTCGGTGAGCGCGCAGGGCTACTTCGATTATTTCGGCGAACGCAGCGGGTCGACGCGGCTTGGCTACTACAGTTACAAGGCCGCCGAGTGGACCGTGCTGATGCTGAATTCGAACGTGCCGATCGGCAAGACGTCTGCCCAGTACGCCTTCATCCGCACGACGATGCAGCAGACGCCGACGCGCTGCACCATGGCGGTGATGCATCACCCGTTTGACAGCTCCGGCCCGAACGGGCCGACGCCGGCGCTGCGCGACGCCTTCGAGTTGATGTACAACCTCGGCGCGGACGTCATCATCGCCGGGCACGATCACCTCTACGAGCGCTTCTCTCCGGTCGACCCGTCGCAAAAGCGCGATGAGGCGAAAGGCATCCGGCAGTTCACCATTGGCACCGGCGGCGCGTCGCTCTACTCGCGCATGCGCAGCTCACCGAATTCGGAATTCCTCATCTCGACCTACGGGATGATGCGCCTCAAGCTCGACCCGACGCGCTACGACTGGACGTTCATGGACATGAACGGCAACCCGGTCGATCGCGGCCAGGCCTCGTGTCATTGATCGCTCGTCGTTGAACGCTCTCGCCGCCATCCTCGAGAAGTACTGGGGCTATCACGCGTTTCGCCCGCTGCAGCGCGAAGCGATGGATGCCGTGCTGTCGGGACGCGACTCGCTGCTCGTGCTGCCCACCGGCGGCGGCAAGTCGCTCTGTTTCCAGGCGCCGGCGGTTGCGATGGAAGGAACGGCGATCGTCGTGTCGCCGCTCATCTCGTTGATGAAAGACCAGGTGGACACGCTGGTCGGCAACGGCGTGGCCGCGGCGTGCTACAACAGCGCCCTTCCGCCTGAGCAGAAGAGCGAGGTGGCGCGCGGTGTGCGCGACGGGCGGTATCGCTTGCTGTATGTGGCGCCGGAACGGCTGGTGGGTGACGGCGGCGATGGATTCCTGAACCTCGTGTCCTCGCAGCCGGTCAGCTTCATCGCCATTGACGAAGCGCACTGCATCAGCCAATGGGGGCACGACTTCAGGCCCGAGTATCGTCAGCTGGCGCGGATTCGCGAGCGCTGGCCGGCGGTCGCGATGCATGGCTACACGGCGACGGCGACCGCGAGGGTGCGCGGCGACATCATCACGCAGCTCGGTCTTCGCGATGCGGTCGAACTGGTCGGCTCGTTCGACCGGCCGAATCTCGTCTATCGCGTGCTCGCCCGGTCCTCGCTGAAGTCACAGATCCTGGACGTGCTCGAGCGGCATCGCGGCCAGGCGGGGATCATTTATTGTTCGTCGCGGCGCGAGGTCGATGCGCTCGCACAGTGGCTGCAGGATACCGGCTGGCGCGCGCGTCCGTACCATGCCGGGCTCGCCGATGACGAGCGGCACCGCAACCAGGACGCGTTCCTGAACGAAGAGATCGACCTCGTCGTGGCCACAGTGGCCTTCGGCATGGGCATCGACCGCTCCGACGTGCGCTTCGTGATTCATGCCGGCGCGCCGCAATCCCTCGAACAC
>CAZBYY010000332.1:0-3842 GCA_964495855.1 uncultured Acidobacterium sp.
ACTGTCGCGTGATGGCGGCCGCCGTGCTGTTGCGCATCGGGAAGCCGTTCTCGGCGTACGCGAGTCCAGGAGCCGCGACCTCCTCGAAGCTCATCGTGCCCCACTTCTCGAGCACCGTCAGCGCCGCGTGCAGCGCGCCGGGCACGACTGCCGGATCGAGACCCGCACCTTCCAACGACTTGTTGCGCGACACGTACCAGTCAACGTCAACGGCTTTCGGCGCCCAGCCCTGACCGACGATGGACGTGACCTTGTTTTCCTTCTTGGGGTAAACCAGGGCGAGCGCCTCGCCGCCGAGGCTGTAGAGGTCCTGCTCGAGCACGCCGCCGGCGATGAGTGAAGCCACGCCGGCGTCAAAGGCGTTGCCGCCTTTCAGCAGGATGCCAAACGCGGCAGCCGTGGTCAGCGGATGGCCGGTGGAGACGCCGCCCGTCGGGCCGGACACCATCGGCCTCAGGGCCGATCCGGCCGGCTGGCGATCCTGGATGGGCACCTGCGCGGCAAGAGGAACCGCAAGAACGATTACGATGGCAATCACTGTCCTCACGATTCCTCCTGTCGGCGAGAGCGCCTGCGTTTACTTCTCGATCGTTGCCTTCTTGATGAAGTCCAGATCCGGGAACGCCTTCTGCAGGTAGCGGTTGCCGTTGGCCTGGATCTGCGACTGGTCCGGCTCTTCGCCGTGCTTCGAATTGATCTTGTCGACAACGGTCATGCCGGTCGTCACTTCACCGAACGGCATGAACTGCTTGTCGAGGAACGCGTTCGACTTGTAGTTGATGAACACCTGCGTCGAGCGCGTGTTGGGGCCGGCGTTCGCGAAGGAGATCGTGCCGCGCGCGTTGCTCTTCACGCCGGCCTTGTCGTCCTTGATGTTCGCCATGCGCCAGTTGCGCTGAATGTCGGGATCGCCGTTGATGCCGAACTGCACCATGAAGTTCGGCACGACGCGGAAGAACCGCGTGCCGTCATAGAACCCGTTCTTGACGAGGTTGTAGAAGCGATCGGCCGCGAGCGGCGCCCACGCGCGCGTCACGCTGATCACGAACTCGCCGGCGCTGGTGTCGAACTTCACCTTGTAGGTGTCCGGCGCCGTCTCGGTGAGCGACGCGGGATTCATCAAAGAAGGCTTGGTCTGCGCGAACGTGGGCGTGGCCAGCGCCGCCGCCAATGCAAGAGCTGTGAGTACACGGGTCATTCAAGTCTCCTCAAGAACGTGCGTGCCCCGCCGGCCGGGCGGCGAAGGCTGGTTCCGACGAGGCCCGCCGGAAGCGGCGGACGAAGTCGGACCATTATCGCTGCGAAGCCGGCTCGGGCGGAAGGCGCACGTCGAGGGCGGCCCGAATGGCCGTCGTCAACGCCGCCGGCGAAAAGGGCTTGGTCAGTAGCGCCGTGTCCCGCAAATCCGCCGGCGTCACGATGTCCGCCGAATACCCCGACATGAGCAACACCCGGATCCCCGGCCGCTGGGCGCGCATGCGCGCGGCCAGCTCGGTCCCCTTCATGCCCGGCATGACCACATCGGTGAGCAGCACGTGAATCGTGCCCTCGTAGGTGCCGGCGATCGCGAGCGCGGCCTCGCCGCTTTCGGCCGCCAGCACGTGGTAGCCGCGACGCGTCAGCGTCTCCACCGCAAGCACACGCACGCCCTCTTCATCCTCAACGACGAGCACGGTCTCGCGCCCGGCACTGCCGGGGCCATCGACCATCGATGCCGGCGTCGGCAATCCCGCCGTGTGGCCGTCAGCAGCGCGCGGCAGCAACAACTCGATCGACGTGCCGCGGCCGGGCGTCGATAGCACGCTGATGTACCCGCCCGACTGCCGGACGAATCCGTACACGGTCGACAACCCAAGGCCGTTGCCCTTGCCCGATGTCTTGGTCGTGAAGAAGGGTTCGAACATGCGCGCGCGTGTGTGCTCGTCCATGCCGATGCCCGTGTCGGTGACGGCAAGCTGGACGTAATCACCAGGCGGCACGTCGACGTCCTCGCGTCGTTCGCCATCGGGCCGCGGTGCGTTGGCCAGCGTGATTTGCAGCGTGCCGCCGTGCGGCATCGCCTCGCGCGCGTTGAGCGCGAGGTTCACGATCGACTGTTCGACGTGCGACGGATCGGCAAGGATCCGCCAGAGGCCGTCGCCGACGTGGGTCGTGACCTGCACGTCCTCGCCAACCGCTTTGCGAACGAGCATCAGCAGGTTGCCAAGCATCGCTCTCAAGTCGATCACATCCGGCTGGACGGCGTGCTTGCGGCTGAAGGCGAGCAGCTTGTGCGTCAAAGCCGCAGCGCTTTCAGCGGCGCGCCGAATGTGCATCGCCTGATCGCGGATCGGCGATCGTGCCGGCGCATCCTCCTGGATCATCGTGGCGTAGCCCAGGATTGCGGTGAGCATGTTGTTGAAATCGTGGGCGACGCCGCCGGCGAGCTTGCCGATCGCCTCCATCTTCTCGGACTCGGCGAGCCTGCGCTCGAGCGCCCGTTGTTGGTCCTGGACCTGCCGTTCACGGCGCAACACCGCCCATCCGGCAAGCGGCACCGCGATCAAGAGGATCGACGACAAGGCCAGCTGCGTGAGCGCGGATTGCTGGAGGCACTGGGACAGCACCTGCGCATCGGCGCCGATCGATGCGGCCGCGTCACGACAGGCAGAGCGATAGGTGACCACGCTCAGCGTCGCGACGATCGAAAACGCGACAAGCGTGCCGAGGTAAATCGTTCGAGTGACGGCCGACGACGGGGGGCGCGGCGCCATGCGCTGACCGGCAAACTATACCGGTTTCGGCACCGCTTGATAAAGCTACGGCGTCCGCACCGTCACCGTGACGCCGAGGCGATTGGGATCGCGGCCCGTGAACGCCGTTGGCCCCGACACCGGCCAGCTGCCGCTCACCCACGGGAACGGATTGGAAATACCCGCCCAGAATGCGCTGATGTTCACCAGCCGGTTGATGTCGATGAAAGCGCGGGCGATCATCTCGCGATCTTTCTTGCCCATCGAGACACCGTAGAGACGGTTGAGCGAAAGGTACTGGATCAAACTGTCGTCGCGCGTCAGCTCTTCGCGGGTGAAACTGGCGCCTAGGTGCACCCGCGTCGAGACCGGCACGTCGAGCTGCGCGCCCATGTAGTAGCCCGGCTTCTCGATCGGGGCGAGCGCGGGAATGCCCACCAGTTCGCCGGACGTCAGCGTCGGGCCCCACTTGTATTTCGCGTACTCACCGAAGGCGGATAGCCAGGAGGCCGGCGATACCTTCAGGCTGACCACCAGCGCATCGTCGTTTCGCTTGGATGCCCAGTAACTCGGCAGCCGCTCCACTTTGGAACCCGTGAAGCCTTTCTTGTAAGAGGCGCGCACGTCGAGTTGTTTGACCGGCTGCACGCGCGCCGTCGCGAGGACCGTGAGGGCGCTGTTGGTGTCGATGGACCGGTTCACGAAGTAGAACCAGTCGTAATCCTTTTCGCGATTGCCGTCGCCGAGCACAGCCGCGATGGCGGCGTCAAATCCACGGCCATTGGCGTGCTGCGACACGGCGAACATCGTGCCGAAGTTGGCTTCGGCGTTGAGCCGCGTAATGCGCGGCATGTCCTTGGCGCTCGTCGCGCCGATCTCGCGAGGCGCGAAGCCGATCGGCAGGATGAAGCGGCCGGCGCGCAGCGACGCCGCGCCGCCCAGTCCAAAGTCCAGGTAGCCTTCGCGCAGGATGCCCTGCTGGATGATGTAGTCGAGCGAAAACGTGTTGTAGGTATCGACGCGTTTCAGCCCGTCTTCTTCGTCGCACTTGATGATCGGTCCCATCGCGGCGAACAGGTTGGGATCGTTCGGGAAGAAGTAGTCCTTCTC